>PLZX01000381.1:38991-69429 GCA_003152325.1 Bryobacterales bacterium
CATCCGCTGGTAAAGGCCGTTTCCTTCGTCGGCTCCACGCCCGTCGCCAAGTACATCTACTCGACCGCCGCTGCTCAAGGCAAACGCGTGCAGGCGCTCGGCGGCGCCAAGAACCACCTGATCGTCATGGACGATGCCGACATGCCCAAGACCGTCGAAGCCATTATCAGCTCGGCTTTCGGCGCCGCCGGCGAGCGCTGCCTGGCCGGCAGCGTGCTGGTCCCGGTGGGCGACGCCGCCGGTCCGCTGCTTGATCTTCTGGTCGAGCGCACCAAGGCCCTCACCGTTGGCGATGGCGCCGCGGCCGGCGTCGAGATGGGCCCGCTGGTCACCTCCGACCATTGCAAGAAGGTCACCGGCTACGTAGAGAAAGGCGTCGCCGAAGGTGCAGTCCCCCTGGTCGACGGCCGCCAGCACACACCCGCCGGCAAGAAAGGCCACTTCCTCGGCCCCACGATTTTCGACCACGTCACCAAAGAGATGACCATCGCCAAAGAGGAAATCTTCGGCCCGGTGCTTTCGGTAATGCGCGTCAAGACGCTCGACGAAGCCATCGACCTGGTAAACCAATCCCCGTATGGCAATGCCACCGCGATTTTCACCAGCAGCGGCAAATCCGCCCGTGAATACTCCTCGCGCTGCGAAGTCGGGATGGTCGGTGTGAACGTCGGGGTGGCCGCCCCGATGGCTTTCTTCCCCTTCGCCGGCTGGAAGAATTCCTTCTTCGGCGACTTACATGCGCACGGCAAAGACGCCGTCTCTTTCTACACCGAGCAGAAAGTAATCATGAGCAGGTGGTTCTAGGCTCCGCTGGCGGCCCCTGCGGTAAACTCGAAGATGCGGGGGCCCGTAGCTCAGGTGGATAGAGCATCAGCCTTCTAAGCTGAGGGTCGCTGGTTCGAGTCCAGCCGGGCCTACCACGTCTTTTTCGTAATATACACGACCCTCTGCCTGAGGCAAACGGATTTTCCCTTCGCAAACCTGCTTTTTCATCAAATCACGCCAGACATATCCAGCATAATCCCAGGTAGGTTTCCAGACTTGTCCAGAACCAGGGACGAAATGCGATCTAGCCGATAATCTGGTGTCAGGTTCGGGCAGCCATCCGGCGCGCAGATGACCGTCCGAGCCAATTCAAACCAAAAGGAAAAAGTATGAGCGAAATCACGACAGCAGAGCTGCGCACGTCTGAGGCTGCTACCCCTCCGGCATCGCCAACCTCCAAGTTTGCCCGGTATCGGGCGGATCAGAGTTTCGCGACAGGCAGCACGACCAAGACCCTGCCGATCACCGTCCACAAGCCCGACCGCTTCAACTGGTTCACGGTCCATCCCGACCCCAGCTACCAGTTTCCCGCCATGATGCTCGATCTCAAGCTGGAGCGCGAAACGTACCTCGTCGCTCCCGAGATCCAAGCAGAACTCGACGGACTACTGAGTCCGAAGATCATCGTACCCTGCCTCACCCGCCAGGGAGCCTGTTTCATGTGGCCGGTCACCGCACCAGACGCATCAGGACGCGTCAACACGTGGACCACGACGGCGATGGAGGCCGTTCAGATGGCGACGAAGGGATGGGTCCGCATCGTCGCTGATATGGCCATGGGCGGCTACAAGATCTACCAGCCACAGGTTGAACTCACGCCCATAGCATGGCCGGACCTCAACCCCGACGAAATGCTGGAGAAGGCCTTCCATCATCTCCAGATCGATTCCATCGATCACCCTCGCGTTCGAGCAATTTTGCGGGGCGAGGCGTAGTTTGTTGTTCGGCTATGCCGAATGCACTGTCGTTGACACCGAGTTCTCGCAGCCAGCGGGCGAGCGGCCCCGGCCCAAGGTCCTGGTGGCGCGAGAACTCGCCAGCGGCAAAGTGCACCGCCTATATGGGGACGCCCTGCTCGGACAGCGGCGTCCACCCTATCCGATTGGACCTGATGCTCTCGTGGTGGCCTTCCAGGCGACTGCCGAGATTAGTGTTCATATCGCGATGGGCTGGCAAGACCCGGCAAACCTGCTGGACCTTCGGATTGAGTTCTTGAACTACACCAATGGACACATCCGGCCCAACGGAACGGGACTGATTGGCGCGTCGATGTTTTTCGGACTTCCGGTTATGGATGTCGGTGAAAAAGAAGCCAATCGTGAACTCGCAATTTGCGACAAGCTGCTCAGCAATAACGAATGGAAGCAACTTGTTGATTATTGCGAATCTGACGTCGATGCCACGTGTAGCCTTTTGCGCAAGATGGAGCCTCACATTGACCTAGAACGCGCCTTGCTGCGCGGACGGTACATGATCGCGGCAGCTCATATCGAGGATGCAGGAATACCGCTCGACGTTGAGATGCTGGCCAGATTCAAAGCGCGGTGGGATGGCATCCGGAGCCACATCATTGACCGAATTGATGCCCAATACCGCGTATTCGAGAATGGCCACTTCCGAGCGCAACTTTGGGAGAAATGGCTGCAACAAAACAGAATTCCTTGGCCGCGACTCGCGACCGGAACCATGGCGCTCGACGACGATACTTTCCGGCAGCAGGCTAAAGCCTATTCGGCTGTGGCCCCCATGCAGGAATTACGTCAAATGCTTGGCCAGCTCCACCTGAACAAACTGGCGGTGGGTGCGGACGGTCGCAACCGAACCCAACTTTGGCCCTTTGCGGCACGGACTGGCCGTAATCAACCCAGCAACAGCAAATTCATTTTTGGGCCATCGCGATGGATACGTGGCTTGATTCGCCCGACACCTGGGCACGTGGTCGCTTACATTGACTGGGCGCAGCAGGAGTTTGGGATCGCAGCGGCGCTGTCGGGCGATACGGCGATGATCCATGCTTACGAGTCTGGCGACCCATACCTCGCATTTGCAATTCAGGCGCGCGCTGCGCCATCGAATGCGACCAAGAAATCGCATCGCGCCATAAGAAACCAGTTTAAGGAATGCGCAATCGGAACTCTGTACTCGATGGGTCCGATGACGCTGGCTGAGAGAACAGGTCTTGTGTTGCCCTATGCTGCGGACCTGTTGAGATTACATCATGTGACCTATCCACAATATTGGCGATGGGCTGACCGCGTTGTCGATTATGCGCTCATGCACTCCCATCTGTACACGTCGTACGGCTGGAACCTGTTGGTTGGCCCTGATGCCAAACCCGCTAGCTTGCGGAATTTTCCGATGCAGGGGAATGGCGCTGAAATGTTGCGGCTCGCATGTTGCCTTGCCATCGAGCGCGGCGTCAAGGTGATTGCACCGGTACATGATGCCCTGTTAATTGAGGCCAGCGTCGGCGACATGGTGGAGGCCATAGTGACAGCGCGACGAGCGATGGCCGACGCCAGCCGAATGGTGACGGGTGCGTTTGAACTTCGATCCGAAGTGAAGGTCTTTCGGCACCCAATGAGATTCCAGGGCGACGACGATGTGCCCGTGATGTGGCTGACCGTGCAGCAGATCCTCCGCGAACTGGAGGGCAAATGAAGCCTCCTCGCTTTATTACGGGCGAACTCTTCTTGCGTGGGCCAATTCCAATGGCGTGGTTGGCTGCTGCTAGCGAGCTCGGCGGTAAGGCGCTCGCTGTTGGCCTGTATGTCTGGTTCGTCGCAGGCATGGATGACTGTTTGCGAGTGCGGCTATCGACCCACAAGTTGCAAGAGTTTGGAATGACGAGGCAGTCAGCCTATCAGGCGCTGACCGCTTTGGAACAGAGCCAGTTGATCTCTGTCGAGCGGCGACCGGGCAGTTGCCCGTTCGTCACGCTCAAGATCGGAGCCTGTTTGGTTTCGGAGACGGCTAATTCGCCGAACCTGTCATAGTTCGCGACACCCGTCCCTATTATTTCTTCTTAAGAAAGGGGAAAGCAGTTATGCAAGACAACGAGCAAGTGCAGGAGACAGTAGTTGAGGAACAGGAAGGAGAAGGTAGTATGCAGCAAGACAACGTGCAAGAGCAAGTAACCGTAGTCGAGGACCAGGACCAGCTTCTCGAAATCGTCGAGGTCGAGGATGAATTTGATAAAGCGATGTCCAAGGCAGCGCAACATTCAACCGATGGCTTACGTGCCAACAGCCGAGGCAAACTCCTCGGCCTGCTACTGAAGCGAGCGTCTGGTGCCACGTCGGTCAAAGGTTCGGGTGACAACATGTCGGCAATTGAGGGAATCGCGTTCCGATTCCATACGACCGATGGCAAGCACTTCAGCATCAATCCCGAGACTGATGGTGAAGTTCTCATTTTCGGCACCTACGAGCGGACCGGCGACAGCATGCTGGTGCGGGTCTACGGCCTGACGGTGGCCTCCTGCCGGAAGGTCGGCAGGGTAGTCAAGTACAAGACCACGGAGCGGATCAGCTTGTCCCTGGTCCGTGTTCACGATAAGCTGCACCTCGGCTACGCCACATTCCCGTGGCGCTTCGTGGACGCGGCCTCGGTGGAAGAGCGGACGGAGCTCGAAGGCCAGATCAACAGCCTGACCGAGAAAGAGCTCGCGGAGATGATGAGCGCGCGGACGAAGCAGAACATCCGTGCCTTCGTCTTGAACTCCAAGCGGAAAACAGTAGCTCCGAAGAAGGAGGTGCACCCCTAGACATTCACGACCTTGCGCGGCATGGTGCTGGCGGAGATCGCCAGACAGCCCTCGCGTATCCGGCGCATGAAACACCGCGCAATTCGGCCCCGCTGGCGTTTGAACCAGCGGGGCTCTTTTGTTTTGTCAATTGGTCCACTGCTGCTGGATGTTATCCACCTCAGCTTTGAGTAACATCCGGATGGCTTCGGGTGATCGTTGCTGCCTACATGGCTAATCTCTGCCGTTCCGGCGTCCAAACCCAGGAACAGCAGACGGCATCCGGCGTAGCGATAGTCGGCGCTAATGCATAGGCGGGTTGGCCCCTGATGTCAGGGACCAGTGACATCACGGTTGGTTCCAATGCCCCGATGGCACGGCGCCTGTCTTGTTGACAGCAGCGAAGTGCCAGCCGCCGCCTTCGCATGATTGAGAAGGTCGCCCGACGGGGACCAAGCTGCTCCATTAGGGCAACGGTTGCCTGAACTGAAATGCTATCCGTTCTGCCTACCTTCCTCTGTCCGTACCAATGGTCCATCCTCGGTAACTGTGCATATGCCACCTGCTATTCTGGGGCCGATGGGACTTGCTGATTTCATGATGGCGCAGGTCGCCAACGCCGAAGCGTTAGCGGAGAAACCTCACTTCTCAGCTCTTGTACCGCTGGCTGACCGCATGTACCGCTGCATTGTTGAGATCGCAGGCCCAAAGTACTCGCCGACACTCGTCAAACTGCTCGTTTTGTGCCATCGCGAACTGCTGGTCGCTGCCAGCCAGGTTCAGCGGGGACTTCCGTACGACGCTGCGGCAAACACGCGCCGCGCCATCGAGATCGCAAAGGTTGCACTGGCGGCAAAGCGCGACATCACTAACGCCGAGAAGTGGCTAATGGCCGCTAGGCGGCAGGCGAGATGGGATGCCCGTGAACAGGGGCTCAAGCCACCGGGCCTTCCCGGTGTGCAATTTGCCGGGCTGGAGAATGAACCGCTGCTCGCTCAATTGCAAGACTTCTTCGGAATCGCATCTGATATGTACGTTCATTTCACGCCCGAGTTCTTCGGCCAGGGGTTCTTCACTCACACACCTGGCGAAGGGAACGCTATACAGATCGATCCCCACTACTTTGCGGATGAACGAACCGTTCTTCAGCACGCGGTGATGCTGTGCAGCCTGCACGTGAAGATCATGCGCGTTTTTGACGCCTGCTTTGACGGCGCCGTTCTTCAGGACGCGGGCTGGAAGATGCTGTCCACAACTTTCGAGCAACTTGCAGCAGAACTAGCGCGGACACTGCCACCGGCTGTTGAGTCGGAGCCGGGTGGGCCAACTCCGTAGGGATGCTGGCCACAACCCCTTGCCTTCTCTGGGCAAGTCTGTCTTTGCGTCACCGTCGGAAAATGCCAGGCACTTCGGAGCTGGGCCCGCTTTGGGTAGGCTCTTTGCGAGGCCGCCGGACGAAAGAAATGGATTAGCGCACGGCTGTCGCTCTGACACAAACCACTCTGCGTGCCGCCAGTGAATGCCGTTAGTTGTGACAGAAGTCCCGTACGTTCAGGCACGTTCGGTACTTGCATTGCGTGCGCCATCACATTGGGTTTACCATTGTCTTGAATGGCATCTCGCGCGCTAGATTACCAAGAGTTAGCCTTCAAGAGATGTTCGAGGCGCAATAAGCAATGGTCTTGTGTGATCGCCTAACTTCTAAGATCGGAAACTGCTTGCGAGCCCTTCAAAGTGAGGGTACTTATGCGGGAAGGTGACGATCTCTTCTTTGCACCAGGCGTTCGATTCAGTGATGTTGATCTCGGAGGCATACGCCTCCCGGAACAGTACCGGGCGCGTATCGAAGGGTTTTACCTCAGACCGGCGGGACTGTGCACGGAGGCTGGTCACGCATTCGCTGCGGGGCTTTTGATCGTATCAACGATTGATTTCATGGCCGGCTTTCATCATTCCGCTGAGGATCTACCAGGCCGGGCGGTGGGCGCTGATTTCCGCGAGTTCGCGCGCAGGGAGTTGCGCAGCTTTGGGTCGGGCAACCTCGCGCAGAGGCTGTTTGACGACTTCCGCAATGGGCTATCACACGAGGCGCGGATAAAATGTGCTGGCGAATTTTCCTTCGACCGACCGTACACAGTGCGGGTCGTTAGTGGGCGCCTCTGTATCAATCCCGCCCACCTTTTAAGAGAAGTCGAGGAAGCACTCGAACGGCAGATGGCCCAATTGGCCGAGAATGCGGTGAAGCGAATGGATGCAGCTGAGCGGCTACGGAGCTTGTTCTCAAGAGAATTTGGCATCCTCGAGAGAGCTCGAAATATCGGTTAACCGGATCGCAGACTTCGGGCTCCAGTTTGCCACATCCACACACTCCGCTGTCACCGCAAACCGCAATTCACCGCGATCTTGCGTCATGCCCTTGCCGCTCGCCCGCGACGGCGCCAAAAACAAAACTAAGCTTGAGATGTGACCCGCACATGTATCCGCAACGTAATATCATGAGCTTTCGGTCCAATTTCCAGATGGATGCAAGCGATCGCATCCGAACTATGGCGAAACTCGAAGATCTTACGCGCGGCGCCGCCGTCAAGGGAATCCTGCCGGATTGCCTCGTCACGGTAATTGACGTCAAGTGGTACGGGTCGGCGGCAGTTGAGCTCACCTACAAGGACCCCGCCGGCAAACCTAACGTGGTGCTCCTGTACCGGACCGCGAGCCCACGCTGGAAATCGGCGAGACCGGTCGGCCGTGGAGCTTCGATGGTGACGGCAAGCTGTTTCGCCTGGTTTCTGAAGCGCACCGGATCAACCTGGCCCACCTCTTCGATCCGCTCCTCGCCATCCACACCTCGATGGTCGATCCGCTGCCGCATCAGATCACTGCCGTCTATGGCGAAATGTTGCCGCGACAACCCCTCCGGTTCCTTCTGGCGGATGATCCCGGCGCCGGCAAGACGATCATGGCCGGTCTGCTCATCAAGGAACTGCTCATCCGCGGTGACCTGCACCGCTGCATGATCGTGTGCCCCGGCAATCTCGCTGAGCAATGGCAGGATGAGCTCTACCAACGTTTCCAACTCTCCTTCGATATCCTGACGAACGACAAGCTCGAATCAGCGCGCACCGGCAATTGGTTCGCCGAGAATCACCTGGTCATCTGCCGCCTGGATAAATTGAGCCGGAACGAGGATGTCCAGGCGAAGCTGGCCAACACCGACTGGGACCTTGTCGTGTGCGACGAGGCCCACAAGATGTCGGCCACATACTTTGGCAGCGAGGTCAAATACACCAAGCGCTACCGCCTCGGCCAACTCCTCGGCCAGCTCACGCGGCATCTGCTGCTGATGACGGCAACGCCGCATAACGGCAAACCGGAGGATTTTCAACTTTTCCTCGCGCTGCTGGACAGCGACCGCTTCGAAGGCCGGGCTCGCGATGGCGTGCATACCGTCGATGCTTCCGATCTGATGCGCCGACTGGTGAAGGAGCAATTGCTCAAGTTCGACGGAGCGCCGCTTTTCCCCGAGCGGCGGGCATACACCGTCAGTTACAAGCTGTCCGATGCAGAGGCGTCCCTATACAAGAGCGTTACCGATTACGTCCGCGAGGAATTCAACCGCGCCGACTCGCTTGGGAACGAAGGCCGCAGAGGAACGGTTGGATTCGCTCTTACCATCCTGCAGCGCCGGCTGGCGTCCTCGCCCGAGGCGATCCTGCAGTCCCTCCGGCGCCGCCGGGAACGGCTCGAACGGCGCCTGCGCGAAGAACAGATCCTCAAACGGGGAGGGGCTCTTCAGGACGACGAGCGCTTGCCCAGTCTCACCGAAGAAGACATCGACGAGTTGGACGATGCGCCCGACTCAGAGGTCGAGGAGGCCGAAGAAACCGTCGTCGATCAGGCAACGGCGGCGCGCACTATCGCTGAACTCCAAGCCGAAATCGAGATCCTGAAAAACCTGGAAGCGCTGGCACTGAAGGTTCGCCGCAGTGGAACGGACAAGAAGTGGGAGGAGTTGTCGTCCATCCTACAGAACCAGGCCGAAATGTTCGATGCGCAGGGCCATCGCCGCAAGATGGTCATCTTCAGCGAGCACCGCGACACGTTGAACTATCTAACCGAGCGGCTTCGCGCGCTTCTCGGCGCCCCCGAGGCGCTCGTCACCGTTCACGGCGGGATGGGCCGTGAGGAGAGAACCAAGGCTCAGGAAGCCTTCAAGCAAGACAAAGATGTTCTCATCCTGCTGGCTACCGACGCCGCCGGCGAGGGCATTAACCTGCAGCGTGCGCATCTGATGGTCAACTATGACCTGCCGTGGAACCCGAACCGCCTCGAACAGCGATTCGGCCGCATTCACCGCATCGGGCAGACCGAAGTATGCCATCTCTGGAACCTGTTGGCGGCAGAGACCCGCGAAGGCGACGTTTACAAGCGCCTCCTGGAAAAAATTGAGCTGGAGCGGGAAGCTCTTGGTGGAGGAGTCTTCGATATCCTGGGCCAGCTCTTCCGCGAGCAACGGCTCCGCGACCTGCTCATCGAAGCGATCCGGTACGGTGACCAGCCCGAGGTCAAAGCCCGTCTACATCAGATCGTTGACAACCTGACCGACCGCAAGCACTGCCAGGAGCTTCTCGAAGAACGCGCGCTGGCCAAGGACAGCATGGACGCCTCCCAGGTCCAGAAGATCCGGGAGGACATGGAGCGCGCCGAAGCACGTCGCCTCCAGCCGCACTTCATAGAGTCGTTTTTCCTGGAGGCCTTCCGGATTCTGGGCGGCTCGATCAAAGAGCGCGAACCGAGACGCTACGAAATCACCCACGTACCCGCCCTGATCCGCCAACGGGACCGTCTGATCGGCACCGGCGAGCCAGTCCTGGGCAAGTATGAACGGATCACCTTCGAGAAGTCCCTCCGCGCGGTTCCTGGCCAACCGCTGGTCACCTTTGTCTGCCCGGGCCAACCACTCCTCGGCGCAACCATCGATCTCATCCTAGAACGTAATCGGGACCTCTTGAAGCGCGGCACGGTCCTCGTAGACCCCGACGACTCCGGTGAAGCAGTCCGCGCGCTCTTCTATCTGGAGCACACGATCCAAGACGGCCGCACCGACAAAGCCGGCAACCGCCGCGTGGTCTCCCGGCAACTGCAGTTCGTGGAGACGGATGCCACCGGCTCCACCAGGAACGCCGGATACGCGCCCTACCTGGACTATCGGCCGGCGACGCCCGAAGAGCGGACGAGTCTGGCTGGAACATTGGAATCGGAAGTGTGGCTGCATGGAGACCTGGAATCGGTGGTCGTTGGGCACGCGATTGCCAATCTGGTTCCCGTACACCTCGGCGAAGTCCGAAGTCGCCGCGAGGACCTGGTGACAAGGACCATGGCCGCCGTCAAAGACCGGCTGACTAAAGAAATCACGTACTGGGATCATCGCGCCAACCAGCTTAAAGACCAGGAGCTGGCCGGCAAGATCAATGCCAAAATAAACTCCGGGAAAGCTCGGCAGCGCGCCGACGAGTTGCAAGCCCGCCTTCAAAGGCGGATGGTGGAACTCGAACTCGAACGCCAGATTTCGCCTTTGCCGCCGGTCGCCATCGGTGGCTCACTGGTCGTCCCCATAGGCCTTCTCCGCAAGCTTCTCCCGTCTGCCGCTCAGCCAAGTTGTGCCACCACCGATGCCGTGTCGGCCGAAGCCCGAAAGCAGATGGAATTACTCGCCATGCAGATGGTCATGGAAGCCGAGAAGAGGCTTGGCAACGAACCGCGGGACGTGAGCGGCGAGAAGTGCGGGTACGACATTGAATCGAAGGTCCTGTCGGACGGCAAGCTGCGGTTCATTGAGGTGAAGGGCCGGGTCGTCGGCGCCATCACGGTAACGGTCACACGGAATGAAATCCTCACGGCGCTAAACAAGCCGGACGACTTCATCCTGGCCATCGGCCAAGTGGAGGACGGGCAGCAGAAGCTGGTCTACATCCGCCACCCGTTCCGGCAGGAGCCCGATTTCGCAGTGGAGAGCATCAACTACAATCTGGCAGACCTTCTTAAGCTGGGAGAGGCCACCGCTTGAGCGCTCACCAAGGCCTGTTGGCACGAGCTGTACAAGGAGGCCATATGCAAGATGGAGATCTCGCATTCAAGTTCACGTGGGTGTATGGCCCCAAGGGACCGTTCACCGCGCCATGCACAGCCGAAGGTCGCAATGACCAAGTGACGAGGGCTAACCAATGAAGGCGCCCATCCTAAAGACTCATAAGATCGGCGTCCTCCGCGATCCCCTCCTGCACGATCACAAGTTCGCGATTCCGAAACTGCAACGCAACTTTGTATGGGATGCCGGGCGCGCAGCCAAACTGCTCGACAGCATCTATTACCAGATGCCGATTGGCTCCCTGTTCCTCTGGGAGATGGACCACAAGTCGGCAAACCTGATCCAGCAGTCGACCGGTGTCCTGCCACCCTTCAATCCCAAGAACAAAACCATCTTGTTCGTCATCGACGGACAGCAGCGGCTCTCCGTGATCTATCAGGCGTTCAAGGCCGAAAGAAGGGAGAATGACGCCGGGCGGGAGATCGACTTTGGCCGGATCTGCTTCGTTGTCAAGCCCGACGCGGAAACCGGGGACACGCGCCGGATCGTCCATAGGAAGCCGGTCCACAAGGAGTATGTGCCGCTCAGCCACATCCTGGATCCCAACTGGAAGAGGAAGATGCCGAGCCAAGCCCAGTGGTTCTTGAAACTGGCAGAGGATTGCAGGAATCGGTTTCTGAACTACCCGATCCCGGTTGTTACAGTTGATTCGGCGACAATCGACGAAATTGCCGAAGTGTTCATGCGGCTCAATTCCCAGGGGATGAAGATCACCTCCGCGGATCGCGCGGTTGCCCTGATGGGACGAATCGATGTCCGAGTCATGGCGGAGCAGATCCGCCATGAGATTCGCGAAATGGACTTCCAGCTGAAGACAATTGATCCAATCCTGATGGGGTTCGGCCTAGTCACGGAACCGCCAGGGCCGGAAGGCGATCCGCCGAAACTGGAGGCCATGGCGCGGCGCTGGTCGGAACGGATAGAGAGCAGCGAGGCAGGTCGCAAGGATTTCACCAATCAGTGGAGCCGCTACAAGAAAGCCTTCTTCTCCGCGTTCAACTATCTGCAAAATCGGTTTCCTGTCTACGATGAGTCCTACCTGCCCTCGTTGAACATGCTGGCCACGCTCTCTGTCTTCTTTTTTTACCATCCCGGCATGCCCAATGCCCGCCAAGCGGCTGAGATCCGCAAGTGGTTCTGGGCAACGGGCTTGGCCAAGCGGTACAGCGGCGCCGGCTACCACCGCCATCTGGCCTCGGATGCTACGTTATTTGAGGCGATCGCAAGCGGGAAGAGAAAGTTCTTCAAGCTGGACGAACTTCTGGATCCAGTCGTCGATATTCAGGCCGAAGAATATCAGGCGGGTTCGGCACGGACTCGCACCTTCTTCTGCCTCCTAGCGCACCTCAAACCCCGATTCTTGGATAATGGCGAACCGGTCTTCCAAGAAGGAAAGGCGATCGGTTACCCGGATCAAAAGCAGAGGCATCATATCTTCCCGAGGGCGCAACTGGCGGCACACCTGCCTGCTCGTGTCTACAATAGCCTCTGCAATATCTGTTTTCTCGTTGCCAGGGACCACGCGCCAATCGGGATGCGCGTGCCCCGCAACTACCTGACGGACTACTTCGGAGGCGGCCGTGCGCAATTCAAGCGTGTGATGAATAGCCACCTGATCCCCGTCGGCGAAGATAGCGGAGTCTGGGAAGTCGGCGTGGTGAAGGGTTTCAAGAAGTTCCGGCAACAGAGGCTGAAACTGATTTGCGCCGAGTTTGAAAGGGTCGCGGGCATGAAGTTGTTTCGGAGAGACTGACCACGGGGCATGACGACACAATCCAATCCGGAGTACCTACTGGAAATCTCCCGCGCCGAAATGGTGCTGGCGGTCAAGACAGTCGCCCGTGCGATCGGCAATCGCCGCGGTGGGGCGAGGCTGAGATTTGAGGATGCCCGCCTGGCTATTGAGGTCGAAGGTACCGTGGCGGAGGCGCCGGCCAACGGTTCTTGGCCGCTTCCAATATATGTGCGCGGAACGTGGGTGCGAAGACTGGCAAAGCGGATGCCCGCGGGCGACCCGATTCACCTGCGGGTCGAAGCCGGCAGACTACACGCGAATCGATATTCGGAGTCGTGCGCGTGGGTTCCGATCGAGCCTCCTGTACCCACCGAGCCGAGCCGCCAGCGTTTTCAAACTTCGACGGTCATCGACGAACACATCTCGATTGCCGAGGCTGCCAGAATCCTTAAGCCGCTGCTCGTCAAGCAGTCAGATCTCGAAGCGGTGGTTGCAGATGCGCGCGCTAGAGGGACGCCCTCGTGGTCTGAGGAAGAGAAGAAAATGATCGCGATAATTGCGAAGGCATGGGCACTCCTCGCGCCGCTGGGCGTGGAACCAGCCGACATTCGTCGCCTGGTGAACAATGCCGTGCGGAACGCGTGGAAGTGAACGAAAGAAACATGAAGAAGAAGCTCATCGAAGTCGCGCTGCCGCTGGAGGCGATCAACAAGGAGTCGGCGAGAGAGAAGTCCATCCGGCACGGGCACCCGTCGACGTTGCATCTCTGGTGGGCGCGGCGACCGCTAGCGGCGTGCCGGGCGGTGCTGTTCGCTTCGCTGGTGGATGACCCATCGAGCCTTCCGGAGCAGTTCCCGACCGAAGCAGACCAGGACAAAGAGCGGCAACGGCTTTTCCGGTTGATCGAAGAGTTGGTGAAGTGGGACAACGCGAACAACCCGGCGATTTTGAAAGCTGCCCATGACGAGATCTTGAAGTCCACGGACGGTAACCCGCCGCCGATTTACGATCCGTTTTGCGGCGGTGGGTCGATTCCGCTCGAGGCACAGCGACTGGGCCTGGAGGCACACGGTAGCGACCTGAACCCGGTTGCAGTGCTCATCACGAAGGCTCTAATTGAAATTCCGACCAAGTTCGCCGGGCAACCGCCGTTCAATCCGGCCGCGAAGGCGAAGATGAGTGGGAAAGGGATGTGGACTGGGGCCCGCGGCCTTGCTGATGATGTTCGCTATTACGGTCAATGGATACGTGAAAGGGCTTTCGAGCGAGTTGGCCACCTCTATCCCAAGGTGAAACTGCCGAAGGAACACGGTGGTGGAGAGGCGACAGTAATCGCGTGGGTTTGGGCCCGATCGATTAAGTGTCCGAATCCGGCCTGTGGCGCGCAGATGCCGCTGGTGCGTTCGTTTGCGCTTTCCATGAAACCGGGCAGCAAAGCATGGGTGGAGCCGGTTGTGGACCACGCGACGAAAACATTGCGATATGAGCTGAGAACGGGTGATGGTGTTCCCGATGGGACGAAACAGCGTGGCAGAAGTCTCTGCCTGTTTTGCGGTAACACTCTATCCGATGCAGCTACGCGAGAACAATCTAAGAACTTCGGCATCTGTACGCAGTTGATGGCTATCATCGCTGAAGGGCCGCGCGGAAGGATTTACCTCCCGGCTGATGCGACCCCATCTGTTGGCACGGAGAGTGTCGATGCCCGGTGGCTGGATCAACCGTTACCAGATAACGCGCGGTGGTTTTCGCCGCCCGGCTACGGCCTACCGAATTTCAAGGACCTATTTACTGACCGCCAGATCGCCGCTCTGACGACTCTTAGTGATCTGGTTGCCGGAGCCCGCCAGCAGGCCATCGCGGATGGCGCCTGCACTCTCTATGCGAACGCTGTCGCCACTTACTTGGCGTTCGCAGTCGACAAATGTGCGGAGGGGAGTACGACACTGTGTACCTGGAGTCCGTTGCCCACGAAGCTACATGTGGTGAGCACCTTCGGGAGACAGGCGATGCCGATGGTTTGGGACTTTGCCGAAGCAAATCCCTTCGCAGAGTCCTCCGGCAACTTTTCCAGAATGACTGAATTGATTTCTCAGGTAATCGATCGGAACTGTGGGCTAGGAAAAACTCCAGGTGCTTGTCAACAACTGGATGCCACCGCCGGAGTCAGACAGGCGGCAGTCTATTCGACCGACCCACCCTACTACGACAACATCGGTTACGCTGACCTCTCTGACTTCTTCTACCTATGGCTGCGCAGAAGCCTCGGCTCCATCTACCCTGACATTTGCGCCACACTTCTAGTTCCAAAGAAACAGGAGCTCGTGGCCACACCCTATCGCTTTGATGGCAGCAAGGAACGAGCGCAAGCGTTCTTCGAAGAGGGATTTGGGAAGGCTTTCATTCAGATACGCGAATCTCATCGCGCTGATTATCCACTGACGGTATACTACGCTTTCAAGCAGTCGGAGTCTGACGGAGACGATCAAGATAGTCCTTCGGTCGTCGCTTCAACCGGATGGGAAACCATGCTTGAGGGGCTGTTACGGGCGGACTTTCAGGTGACCGGGACTTGGCCCATGCGTACCGAGCGCTCTGGTGGTTTTCGAAATAAAGATCAGAACGCCCTGGCGTCATCAATAATTCTGGCTTGCCGTTCTCGGCCAGGGTCGGCCGCCATCACCACGCGTAAGGACTTCCTCGGCTCGCTCAAGAAGGAACTCCCGCACGCACTGCGGAACCTGCAGAAAGGTAACATTGCCCCAGTAGACCTGGCGCAAGCCGCCATTGGACCGGGTATGGCGGTCTTTTCGCGGTATAAGAAGGTGCTCGAAACCGACGGATCGCCGATGCGAGTCCGAACGGCGCTGGCGCTGATCAATCAGGGCCTCGACGAGGTGCTCTCCGAGTTGGAGAGCGAGTTCGACCCAGATACACGCTGGGCGTTGGCTTGGTTTGAGCAGCACCAGTTCGATGAAGGCGCCTATGGCGAAGCCGAGGTGCTGGCCACGGCGAAGGCGCTCAGCATCTCGCACCTCGCGGATGCGGGCATTCTTCACTCCCGCGCCGGCAAGGTCCGGCTTCTGCGCCGTGAGGAGCTTCCTGAAGACTGGGATCCATCTGCAATTGACCGCCTCACGGTCTGGGAAGTCACCCAACACCTGATCCGGCGCCTCGACCAGAAGGGCGAGAAGGAAACGGCAAATTTGAAGGCGAAGATCGGCGGGATGGCGGAAATCGCCCGCGACCTCGCGTACCGGCTCTACACTCTCTGCGAGCGTAAGGGCTGGGCGGAAGAGGCAGGCTACTACAACAGCCTGGTGGTGGCATGGCCGTCGATGGCGTCCGAAGCATTTGAACTGAAATAGAAGAATTGCGAACGACAGACCAATGAGTGATGCCAAACTACATCGACACGGAGACCTCCCGCCGGATCAGATTGCGGAAGATCCGGCCCGGTTCCAGTCGAGGGCGGCGTATCCCCGCGATTGGATGGACGAGGATCTCGATAATGTCGGGTTCTATAACGTACTCTTTGCTGGCGTCATCTCAGTCTGGCGGGACCCTGAAGATGACAAACTCTACGTGATAGACGGTCACCGCCGCTTGCGCCTGGCAAAACGGCTTCAGGCTCCACTGGTTCACGTGCAGTTCCTCGAAGCATCCACCGATGCCGATGCGTTCGCTCTAGGCGTTGAGTTGAGCTTAGGCCAATGGGCGTTCCAGCGCGGGGATAAACTGCGTTGGGCCATTGAAAGTCGGCGAGCGGCAGTCGACCGCGCGCTACACACGCGCTGGCTCGATCCAGACGGCGAGTTGGCAAACCGACTGTACGAGTTCTACCCAGACCTGGGAAGGCGCTATTCCTCCTTCCCGGACGATCACAAAGAGGCGGAAAAAGTCTGATGGCCATCACGAACAGCGAGCGCGTCGGTAAAGCTCTGGACATCCTGAAGGATGGATTGCGCCCCTACGTCGAGCGCGAGTTGAAAGCGACTTATAAAGACCGGTGGCTTGAGACGGCCAAGCCGAGCTTCTCTGACTGGCAGCAGCCGGGCAAGGACGGCAAAGCGCTGAATTGGGATACGCAGGCCCTGCTGCAGGTGATGTGCGACCTGTGGAACGACTGCTTTAAGAAGATCCTCGGCCCTTCGGAGCGGAGCCTGGCGTTCGAACTTCGCGATGTGCGGAACAAGTGGGCCCACCAGAAGGCTTTCTCGACGGACGACGCCTACCGCGCCATCGACAGCATTTCGCGCTTGCTGGCGGCGGTTTCGGCGGAGCAGGTCGAGGCCGTCGAGCAGATGAAGGCCGAGATCCTGCGCGTCAAGTTCGAGGAGCAACTCAGGACGCAGAAACGGAAGGAATCGAGCATCGCGGTGGAAGGCAAGCCGGCAACAGGCCTGCGTCCGTGGCGGGAGATCGTGACGCCGCACCCCGATGTGGCTTCCGGACGCTATCAGCAGGCCGAGTTCGCCGCCGATCTCTGGCAGGTCTACCTGGGCGAGGGTTCGGACGAGTATAAGGACCCCATCGAGTTTTATCGCCGGACGTTCATCACGGAAGGCTTGCAGAAACTGCTCTCCAACGCACTGCAACGGCTTGCCGGAAATGGCGGCGACCCTGTGGTGGAGCTGCAGACCAATTTCGGCGGCGGCAAGACGCACTCGATGCTGGCGCTCTGGCATCTGTTTGCCGGCGTGCCCGCGGGGCAACTGCCGGGACTGGAGACGGTCACGAAGATGGCGGGAGTTTCGCAACCGCCCAAGATCCGGCGGGCCGTGCTGGTGGGCAACAGGATGTCCCCGGCCGATCTCCACAAGAAACCCGACGGAACGGTCGTGCGGACGATGTGGGGCGAACTGGCGTGGCAACTGGGCGGCAAAGAAGGCTATGCGATGGTGCGCAGCGCGGACGAGAAGGCCGTCAGCCCCGGCGACTCGCTGCGCCTGCTTTTCAATAAGTACTCGCCCTGCCTGATCCTGATCGATGAGTGGGTGGCCTATGCGCGGCAGCTCTACAACAAATCGGACTTGCCGGCTGGCGATTTCGACGCGCATTTCACTTTCGCGCAGACGCTGAGCGAGTCGGCGAAACTGGCGGATAAGACATTGCTCGTGGTTAGCATTCCCTCATCGCAGAACGAGATTGGAGGCGAGGGTGGCCTGGCCGCGCTGGAACGTCTGAAGAACGTCATCGAACGCGTTGAAACGTCATGGCGCCCGGCGAGCGCCGAGGAAGGCTTCGAGATCGTCAGGCGGCGTTTATTCCAGCCGATCACCGATCCGGAACTGTTCACCGCACGAGACGCTGTGGTGAAGGCGTTCGCGGACGAGTATCGCAAGTTCGCGCAGGAGTTCCCTTCCGAGGCCGGAAAATCCGAGTATGAGCGTCGGATGAAGGCGGCGTATCCGATCCACCCGGAACTGTTCGACCGGCTGTACAACGACTGGTCCACTCTGGATAAATTCCAGCGGACCCGCGGCGTGTTGCGCCTGATGTCGGCGGTGATTCATGCGCTGTGGGAGCGCGAGGATAAGGGGCTGATGATTATGCCGGCTAGCGTGCCGGTGGACGCGCCCGCCGTCCAGAGCGAACTGACACGGTATCTGCCGCCGGTCTGGGACCCGATCATCGAGAAGGATATCGATGGGCCGAACTCGTTGCCCCTGAGAATTGACCGCGAGAATCCGATGCTCGGGCGGTACTCCGCGGCGCGCCGGGTGGCGCGCACGCTCTACCTGGGTTCCGCCCCGACTCAGGACGCCACGAAGAAAGGCCTAGAAGACCGCCAGATCAAGCTGGGCTGCGTCCAACCAGGCGAGACATCCGGGACGTTCGGAGATGCGTTGCGGAAGCTGGCCGACCAGGCGACGTACCTCTACGTGGATGGGAGTCGCTACTGGTACGCCACGCAGCCCAGCGTGAACCGACTGGCCGAGGAACGCGCTGAGCGGTATCACCCGGAGGACGTGACGGAAGAGATCCGGCGGCGGCTGGCGGAAGAGGCGAAGCACCGTGGGGACTTCTCCAAGGTTCATTCGTGCCCGGCAGGTTCCAGTGACGTGGTGGATGAGCCCGAGGCGAAATTGGTCATCCTGAGTCCGGACTATCCGCATAGCGCAAAGACGGATTCGAGCGCGGGCCGGCAAGCGGCGGCTGAAATCCTCAATCGGGGTTCGGCGGGTCGGAACTGCGGCAACATGCTGGTCTTCCTGGCCGCCGATAAGACCCGGTTCGTGGATCTCGACAAGGCGGTCCGTTCTTACCTGGCTTGGCAGTCCATCGAGAAGGAAAAGGTGCCGCTGGACCTGACGCCGTTTCAGGCCAGTCAGGTGGACAAACGCTTGAAGGACTCCGACGACGCCGTGAATGGAAGAATACCTGAGACGTATGTTTGGCTCCTCGTGCCGGGGCAGAGGCGCCCGGAGCCAGGACAGGCATTCCCCGGGGTCGAGTGGCAGGAGGACAGGCTTCAGGGGAAGGAGTGGTTGGCGGAGCGGGCGTCGAAAAAGCTGAAGAACAACCTTCTTTACACGAGCATGGCAGGTTCGGTCCTGCGATTCGAAATTGACCAGGTACCGCTGTGGCGCGGGAACCACGTCGGCGTGAAGCAGTTGGTGGATGACTTCGCCAAGTATCTCTATTTGCCGCGTGTCAAGAACGCCCAAGTGATTCTGGACGCGATCCAGGATGGAGTGGGCCGACTCACGTGGTCGCAAGACACCTTCGCGTACGCGGACTACTACGACGCCGCCGCAGACCGGTACCGTGGTCTCGAAGCGGGCCGCCGCCCGACTGTCCAGTTGAATGCAAACAGCGTCGTGGTAAAGCCAGATGTCGCCGCGCCCCAGATAGAAAAGGACTCCGCACCGGCAACGACTACCGGGACAGGTTCCGGCACTGGCGAGAGTGCCGGAGCTGGAACTGGCACGACAGCCAGCGGTACCGCTGGGACAGGAGTAGAGACCGGCAAGCTAACGGGAACTGGCGGCACGAAACCGAAGGCACCAGTGCTGCGCCGCTTCCATGGTTCCGCCAAGATCGATGCCACCCGCCTCTCCCGCGACGTCGACCTGATCGCCAGTTCGGTGGTGCAGCACCTCGCTGGGCTGTTGGATGCCAAGGTGACCATCACGGTGGAGATCGAAGCCGAGATCCCCTCCGGCGCGCCGGATAACGTGGTTCGCACCGTCACAGAGAACTGCCGGACGTTGAAGTTCGAGAATTCCGGGTTCGAGGAGGATTAGAGCGCGGTGCGCGAGAAGCCCAAATTCTTTGGTCTGGTTCGGGAGGAAGGCCGAAAGCGGTGGAATCAGCTTGATGACGACAAGGAATTGGGCGGCGCCTGGTGGCTGCTGTTCAGACAGATCCAGAACCCCCGGCACGTCCTTTCGGAGTTACTGCAGAACGCTGATGATTCCGGGGCGACTGAGGCCTTCGCCGGCATCGAAGACGGCTATTTTGTATTCCGGCACAACGGGCACGATTTCAGCGAGGAAGAGTTCCGCTCGCTCTGCCGCTTCGGATTCTCAAACAAACGCCGGTCGCTGACCATAGGCTTTCGGGGAATAGGCTTCAAGTCGGTCTTCTCGCTGGGGCCGTCGGCTCAGATTCTAACGCCGACTCTGTCATTCCGCTTTGAGCGCAAGCGCTTTACTCAGCCGGAGTGGGTCGATACGGATGAAGCGACAGACCATACGGTGGTCCGCGTCCGCATCGAGTCGCCAGAGAAGGAAGAAGCAATCCGGGCTCAGATCGAGAACTGGATCAGCAGTGCGATCCCTCTTCTGTTCTTTCAGTCAATCCGTACCCTTCGGCTGTTTAATCGGGAGATTCGTGTAGAGAACTCTGGCGCCGGCGGGCCGTGCGGCAAGTCGCAATTGGTGACCTTGAGCGGATCTGATGGCACCGTCACCGTCTTTCGCTCGGGCGAAGAGGAATTCCCGAAGGAATGCTTGGACGAGGTCCGTGCTGAGCGAAACGAGGACATAAACCTACCCCCATGTGAGGTAGTCGTCTTCCTGGGTGCCACTCAACAGCAACGGCTCTATTGCGTACTGCCCACCGAGGTTACCGTAGCGCTTCCATTTTCATGTCAGGCACCGTTTATCCAGGACCCCGCCAGAACGGCCATAAAGGACCCCTCGACATCCCCCACCAACTCGTGGCTGCTTGATCGAATCGGCAGGCTAGCGGGCGAGTCCCTTCTTGCGTGGCTGCGCCGCGATGATCTCGGCGCTGCCGAACGCGCGAAGGCATACGACCTTCTGCCAGAACTGACTCCCGTCAACACAGGGCTCCTTTCTGGCATCGCCACCCAGCGCATCCTGGACGCATTTCGTGGCCGCATCGATCACGAGGAGTTGCTGCTGTGCGCCGATGGGAAGCTGGACAGCCTGCAACATACCGCACGGCTTCCAGGCGCCGCGATTGAGGCGTGGGGCGCCGACGGCGGGCGATTACTCTTCAGCCCCGATAAGCGATCAGTGCTCGCGAGTGAGGTTCGGTCGGGCTCCACAGCCCGCCTTGAGGCGTGGAAGCTTTTGGGCCCAACCTCGTTCGACGCGCTGTTGAATGCCCTTGCGGATGAATCGAAGCCCGCGCCACATCGACCCGCGCGGCCGCAGGCGTTGGCTGCGTTCTGGGCATTTGCTCAGCGGCACCTTCCGCCAGTCTGGGCCTGGCAGGACTGGTGGCGAAAGGCGGCTATCGTTCCGCTGGCGGGTCGAAGCCATCTCGGGCGGGCGAAAGATACGCTTTCATCACGCAATTGCCCTGCGGGCTGCCCGCCGACCGATTGGCAATTCATCATTGAACGTGCAGAGATACTCGACGAGGACTGGACGGGCCTTGTCGATCAAATCAAGGAGCATCCGGCGGAAGCGCTGCGGGACCTGGGGGAGGCGCTCGGCCGCCGCTTGACAGACAAGGATTTAGCCGGCATCCTCGATGGGTTCCGGAAGGCCAAGCTCGACCAGTCCCCGACCCTGGATCAGGTCTTCGAACAGATCGCCTCGAGGATTTTCAATAAGAATCTGCCGAACGCGGCCGAGGCTATTAAGTTTTTGCAGATTGCCGCAAAGTTGAACGTCGGCTTTTCAGGATCGGTTTCACTGAAGTTGCTCTGCGCCGACGGACAGTGGCGGACGAGGGCTGACGGCTTGTTGTCCATGAGCGAGATCGATCTGCCTTACCTCCTTCCTCCGGAGTGGCTCAACCGGCATTTGATCTCGGCGCAGTACGAGGCTGGTCTGCATCCGAATGAGATTAAGACATGGCGTTTGTGGGCCGCCAATCCGCAAAAAGGTGATCTGTTGGCATTCCCGTTGCCGGTGAAGTCAGATCAACGCTTGTGGAACATGGATGAGGCATTTTTCAGGGCCCGTAGCGCTGCCGTGCCGCAGCGGAAATTCGCTAACAAGCAGTTTCTATGTACCGACCGGAATTGGGACCGTGAGATCTGGAACCACTGGCGTCAGAAGGAAAGCGACGAGGGGATTCGCATCTGGGTGGACATTGGCTGGGCCGTTGTCTCATCATGGTCGAGCCCCTGGGAGCGGCTCACACGCTACGAAGTCCAACAGTATGGGCGGAACAACTTCCATCGGCTGGATGCTGGAGACGTGCCAGCGACTTGGCTGCACGAGTTGCGAAGTCTCATGTGCATACCGGACAATCGCGGGGATGCGCGCCTGCCGGCACATCTGTTCCGAAGAACACCTGATACACTCGCCTTGCTCGACGTGGAGCCCTTCGTCCATGACCGTTGGGACCTGCCGGGTCGCGAACGCGTTCTGGACGAGCTGGGAGTACGGACGCAGCCGACGGATGCATCAAAACTGCTCGACCGCCTGCGTGCTCTTTCGCAAGCTGGCAACCCGCCGATTGGACCGCTCCGAGACCTCTACCGAGCAATCGAGCGGGTTCTGCCGAGGTTGCCTGGAGATCGCGCCGCGGAGGTCCGGGACGCATTCGCGGCAGAGTCCCTTATCCGCACAGAAAGCGGTTGGGAGCGGAGTGGATTCTGTTTTCGCGAAAACCCGGGTTCCATCCCTGGTGTGTCAGTCGTGCATTCGGACGTCCGAGATGTGATCGGCCTTTGGGATACGCTGAAAATCAAGCCACAGCCGAGTGCATCTGACGCTTTGCGCTGGTTCGAATCGCTTCCTTTCGACGCAGCGTTAGGAGATGGGGACCGCAGCGCTGCCCGCAAAGTTCTCGGGCTCTATCCCCAGGACGTGTGGAACGGACAAGCACGATGGCTGAGTCTTCAGTTGCGAATCGTACGAACCGCAGATCTTCGATGGGGATGCCTCGATCCGCGTGCTGTTCCAGGCCTGTTCGCAGCGGTTCGCAGTGAGTCTGCGGATTTTTCCATGCTCGACGGGAGCAGACTGCAGACGTTGATTGCCCGGCCACCGCGGCTGCTTGAGACGTTGATCGAGCGACGGGTCCTGCGGTACCTGCCCGGACCGGGGGACGCCGCGACCGAGGAACTGTGGCTTCACGCCCTCGGACAAGTCCTGTCACGCCTGAGCGACAGCGATGCCGACGAATCGGCTCTTGAATCTGACCACCGCTCCGCGCAGCGTATGGTGCGTACCCGCTGGATTCCGGCCCAATCAGTTCACATACAGCCATATCTTGACGGCGAACAGGCCGGCACTCAATCTGAGTTGTCTATCGCCTGGATCTCGGACTCGCTCTACGTCCAGGGAGATTCCGTGCGCGCCTACAAGTCGTTGGTGAAGGAGATTTCAAGACCCTTCACGACGTCTGCGGCGCTCGACATCATCCGGGATTGCGTTGGCCGGGATGCAAAGTGGATTCAGGCATACGCGGACGAGCATTTGAAGCTTATGGATTCCGTACAAGCCGGTGTCCGAATGGAACAGGATGTGCCAGTTCAGCCGGAGACGGTGGAGGCGGGTTCGGTGTTCCCCAAGCATGACGAGGGTCAGCCGGGTCAGCCGGCTCATCTGCCAATAGAGCACCCGGAAGCTGAACCTAAACCCGACTCGGGCCAACTCACACAAGAACCGAAGCCCGATGGTGGGGAAAAACCGAGCCCTCCCAAACAGCCTTCAAGACTCGACCGGCTCGGAAGCTTTCTCGCTTCCCGCGGCTTTCGATGGGATGAGGCTTCCGGCCGCTTTCTGCATCCGGATGGTTCGCTTGTGTGCCGGAGCGACGGAATATTTATGTGGGAGCTATCGAGCCCAGATCGGGTGAATCCTTTGTGGCTGGCACCGGCGAGTCTTTCCGACGCTAACGGCATCGAAATTCCGGCGGAGGTGTGGCTTGCCGCGAAGAGGTGTCAAGCAGTCCTTCTCGCGCCCGAGGGGGACAGTTTTCGCGAGCACCAATTCTCCGCTCTTCGAGCTGAGGTGGACGCCCAGACGCTGGAGTTGTACTCTGCGGTCTACAGGATCAGAGTGCCCGATGATGGGGACGAATCGGGCCGTTGCGATCCAGCTAGAGCTTGACGGACGAGTTCTCCGCGTAAGGACGGGTAAATCCAAACTCCAGCCTTGGCTTGGGCCGCGGCAACGCCAGCAGCCGGGTCTTGGTGTCTTGTTGCGGCTGGCGCGCAGCGCGTTGTCACTCGGCGGCCGTAACTCTATGAAAACATGGTAGCGCTAACGGGAATCGAACCCGCTACCTTACAGTTCAGTTCGGTTCGGTTGGGTCTAAGTGGTTGTGTTTTCGGTCCAGTTCAGTTCGCGACCAGGGCGTTCATGGCCGTACGGATGGCTGACGTGCTGCCCTGGTGCTGCCCTGCGGCCGGGATTCGGTTGATTGCGGGGCACGGCAAGTGCTCGCCGACCGACTCGCCAGCATGTCTTCTTGCGCGCGTAGTCCAGCCTCACTGAAGCGCGGACCGGAGCGCTCGCGATATTCACAATTAACGCGCGAGCAACGTCCGAGCTGCAGCTATTCCGGTCAGCCCAAGAAACGGGGCGAGGTGCCGTCCGGCGAAGTTCGACAAAAACCTGTGTATCGGCCACAAGCCGTCCTCAGCCGGTTCCGCGTAGCTGCGACCTCAAGTTAAGCGAAACGTCGGGGTGGCCAAGACAGTTAACCAAAGAGAACTTGGCAAGCGGCGATTTCTTCGCCATAGTTGAGCAAATGGCTAAGCGTGAATATTTTGGCGAGTTCGAGTTTATGGTGATGTTAGCGCTGCTTCGCCTCGGGCACGACGCCTATGGCGTAGAGGTCTCTCGGGAAATCGAGCGACGGTGTGGCCGAGGAGTTTCAGTGGGCAGTCTGTACGCGACCTTGGAGCGACTAGAATCCCACGACCTTGTCTCTTCAGCGCTCGGTGAGGCTACACCGGAGCGTGGCGGGCGGGCCAAACGCTACTTCCAAGTCACGGCGAGTGGCCTGACAAAGGTTCGAGAGTCGCAGCGCGCGTTGTCCAGCATGTGGGCCGGTCTCCCACTGGAGGCGGCGCGATGAGCGAGTTAAAGCCACCTGCTGTGGCGGCCTGGCTATTGGGGCTCACGGATTCCAGCACCTGGAATTACGCCGTCGCAGGTGATCTATCCGAGGAGTACCAACAGCGCAGATCACCCAAGTGGTATTGGCGGCAGGTATTGACGATCCTCGGAATCGGCGTATTGAAGGATCTCAGGATTCACTGGGTGCTGGCATTGCGTGCGCTCGCGGTAGCTGTTGGGTCAATCATCATATTCCAGAGACTCCATCTTGCAAGCCGGCTATTGGACGGGGCCGTCGCGGCGATCGGACTGGGGCCATATCTCGTCATCGTAGCCGCGTTAGAACCCTTTCTGATCTGTGCGCCCGCCGGATTGGCGGTCGCCCTAACTCATCGAAAACGCCAGGCAACCATGGTCTTGGTGTACACGGCTGCCTTGCTCGTCTTTCTCGTTTGCCTATGTGCGAACCGCGCTCACTGGACTGCGGCGTGTGTCCTCTTCTGGGAATCTGCGGCGTTTGCGGTTGCTGGCGCGTTGGTCGGTGGGTTTCTGGGATGTGCGTGGGTTCATCCGCCTTCCTGCTTTCGCACTGGATTTCTCAACGGTATCAGGCGCTGAGCTTTGAACATGCTTCAGCATCCCGACCGAGGGTGTGCGCACTGGGAAAGGTGATCGTTTCGGCCAGGGACACTCTCAACAATACCCTAAGCGGTCGTGAAGTGCGCTTTCTGGAGACTTGCCCCAGAAGGACGGACCCCTTGCGCGACGGGCAACACGGTCACGATGCCGGCGGCAAGCTAACGATATTCACTGTTAACGCTCGCTATTGGCAGTGCGCCGCGAGGGGGGCGCCTACTTCGCTCCAAGGCGTTGCTGAGCGTACGGGGAGACCCAGAGCGGCGGCCTATGGCTTAGGCTCGGCGCTGCTTCGCGCGAGGATCTCATGAAACTTCGGATCGTCGCGCAACGAGATGAGGTCGGGATCGCGAGTCCACCAATCCACATTGCCGAAACCGCTGGCCTGTGATTTCGCGAGCATGTCCAGGGCCTCCGGCTTCTTTCCCAGTTTGGCGAAGACGCAGGCTCCGTTGTAAAGAATATTCGCATCGTTGGGCCGCAGCGCGACCGCGACGTGTAACTCGCGGAGAGCCGCGCCTTCCTCGCCGAGCGACGCAAATGTGCTGGACAGAAGAATGCGCGCCCGGACATCTTCCGGCACCCGCTCCAGATGTTGCTGCAACGCCGGCAGGCGGCGCTGGCGGAGGTTGTTTGCGGCCCCCATTTGGCCCAGCCGCTCGAAGGCGTTGATCAGCGGGCTGTAAACGTTGTAATCATCCGCGTTGGCTTCCAAGGCGCGCTCGGCAAGTGCGGCCGCTTCCTGCCAGCGGTCGGTCGCAAAGTAGGCCCTCGCCAGAACGTTGTAGGCGCCGGGACAATCCGGCTTCCGCTCTAACGCGAGGCGAGCGTTCTCGATCGCATCCGGGTATTTCCTTTGCGCATAACAGGTCCGGGCGCGGGCCGCCAGGGCCTCAGCAAGGTTGGCTTCCAGTTCAAGTGCCCGCTCGCAGCTCGACACCGCCCGTTCAATCCAGCGCGGATTCTGCTCGTGCCATTCGTATACGGTGGAGTACACCGCGGCGATCCCCGCGTGCGCCAGTGCAAAGCCAGGGTCGAGGACAATCGCGAACTCGAACATCTGGACGGCGAAATCCAGATCGGAACGGGTTTCCCGCCGGGCGTAGCTTCGCCCGCGCAAGAAGTAGTCGTAAGCCTGCGTGTTTTCCGTCGGCTTGCTGGCGATGGCCTTCTCTTCCTGGGGCGTCAGCGTGATCCGCAGCGCTTCGGCAATGCTGCAGGCAATTTCGTCCTGCACCTCGAAGACGTCTTTCAACTCGCGGTCGTAGCGCTCGGCCCACGCCGCGTGGCGCGAGCCCGTCTCCACCAGTTGCGCCGTGATGCGCAACCGGTTGCTGGCGCGGCGCAGGCTCCCGCCGAGCACATATTCCGCGCCCAGTTCCTGCCCCACCTGGGCTGCAGTCACGGGCTTGTCCCGGTAGACGAGCATCTCGGCGCGCGGGAACACACGAAGCTGGCTGACCTTGGAGAGTTCCGTGATGATATCCTCTGTCATCCCGTCGCGGAAGTACTCGTCTTCCTTGGCGCCGCTCAAGTTCTCGAAGTAGAGCACAGCCACCGACTTCTGCTGCCTTCCAGCCGGGGAGGCGGCTAGCGCACTCCTGCCGGAATCGGTGTCGCGCTTCAGGCGCTCCAGATCGGCCCGAGCCTCGGTGGCATTCTGATACCGCAAGCGGCGTTCCTTTTCCAGCAGCTTGCCCAGGATGCGTTTGAGTTCCGCCGGTGTTTCCGGCTTCACGGGAGCGGGAGGACGGTTCAGGATGGCCTCGTGAATCACCGCCGCCGTGGAGCCCTGGAAGGCGCAATGCCCCATGATCATCTCGTAGAGCACGGCGCCGAAGCTGAACAGATCGGTGCGCGCGTCCAAGACTTCGCCGCGCGCCTGCTCGGGCGACATGTAGGCGACGGTGCCGATCGCACTGCCCGGACTGGTCAGCAGCGCTTCGGCGGCGATGGTCTGGGTATGTTCGGAAACCTCCCCGCGCCCGGCTGATTTGGCCAGGCCGAAATCGAGCACCTTGGCCTGTCCACGCTGGGTTACGAAAATGTTCGCGGGCTTGATGTCGCGGTGCACGATGCCCTTCGCGTGCGCGGCTTCCAGCGCGTCGGCGATTTCCACGCCCAGAGCCAGCACCTCGTCGAGCGCCAGCGGCTTGCCTTCGATGCGATGCTTTAGGGTCTGGCCTTCCAACAGTTCCATGGCAATGAACTGCCGCCCCTCGTATTCATCAATTTCGTGGATGGTGCAGATGTGAGGATGATTGAGTGAGGAGGCCGTGCGGGCCTCGCGGCGGAAGCGTTCCAGCGCCAGCGGATCCCGCGAAAGATCCTCCGGCAGGAATTTCAGCGCCACGCTGCGGCCGAGGCGCGTGTCCTCGGCGCGGTACACTACCCCCATCCCGCCGCCGCCGAGTTTCTCCAAAACGCGGTAGTGGGAAACAGTTGCTCCAATCATTGGGTTCTACAGTATACACCACAGACGATTGACTTCGGGGCCGTGACGAAGGCGAGGACGCGGACCAGTACTCGCGGCAAGCAAAATGCCCCCACGAAGCCTGGAAAACGCAGCCCGAGTTTTGAGCCCGGCTGAACGGCAGATCGAAGTCGCCGCACCCTGCCCAGTTCGTCGAGTTGCCGGTTTCCCTTCCACTGCCCGACTCCTTGTTTGTCCAGCCCGTGGCACANNTATCCCCACATAACGCTCGCTTGGCGCGTTCCCGCCGGTCAGCCCAAGTTTCCGGGAAGCCGTGTTTCGTCCAGAGTGGGAAAATAGGTGTCATGGCAGATGTGGACGCGATTCGCGCTGTAACTCACAAGGTGAACCCGCGCGAGGTGATGTCGCCAACCGTTACTGTGCTGGTAGCGGCGAGCATCCTGTTCGGCAACAACGCAGCTGCGCAGACGCCACCCAGATCTCCTGATGACCTTGTCAGGTACTTAACCTATCAGTCGGATCGGCCTAATATGCACGGATTGGTGAAGGGCGAGTCTATTGTCTTTAGTTGCGGACCATTTCTCGGCGAGGCGAGAGATGATCGTGCTCTGACTAACAGGCTCGTGGCTATGGGGTCCTCGGCGGTCTCCTCTCTAGAGGAGGCATTGAACTCGCTTGAGGCCAACGGCGAGAAATCCCCAGTCGCCCCAAAGGCACATTGGCTGTTGCTGGCATACGCCAACGTCCAGGGTTCTGCGGCATCCCCAAGGCTCCGGCGAATGATCGGGAAACCCGTCCTCAAAGACTGCGCTCGCTCCCTCGATGAATCCGTTGCTCTTTCCCTAGGCCTCACATCTTATGTTTCAACTTTCCGCAAACTGAAGGAGCATCAATGCAAGGTTGGCGATTCCGACGCTGTCACCCTAAGTTCCGGGCCCTGCAAGCCCGCTTCCAGCGAGATTCCAATGCTGAATATCCGATGCGACCGTGGTGAGGAGCCGCGGGATGCTTTGGATCAGTTGATCCTGGGTGTCGAGACAGGGGACCGTCTGTTACTGGAGTGGAGCCTCGGGCCGCAGGCCAGATCGGCACTTCGCCAACTGCCAAAGAAAACAACGCGGGCTATGCTAATCCGTTCGGGCTCTGGCAGTCCAGCGGTGGGATATCGGTTCACGGTGGCAGGCCGATGGTCGGAGCCGGATGAGAATCTGGTCCAGGACAGACCACAGGGAAATCTTGGGGGCAACTACATTAACCCCGAACTCGAAACGTCATTTACAAACCGCGCGGGAGGCTCATGTGGGCGAGTCCGAATTCGATTCTCATCGACTCCTGTCGTGCCGTTCCCGAACGGCCCACGGCACTATTCGGTGGATTACGCGGATCTCGCGGGCCTGATGAACGTGATCGCGGCATGCGCGAATGACACTTCGTTGCCACGTTGACTCCCGATATGTGGGCCTATCGGAAACTTGGCCCCCGGACATCGCTCGACCGGCTTCGGCACTCGCAGCACAAGGCCCACTGCCCGGGCGGACCTTGCCCGCGAGAACACTACCGATATCAACGAATATCGCTTGCCGGGAATGCTGCAGTTGGAGTGCGCCGGTCTACAAATAGGTCTCGTTTCCGGCAGGACGGCGTGGTACACTCAAGCCTCGCGAAGTTATATCGCGATTAGGCAAGGAGAACGCCGAAATGCGAAAATTGCTTGCGTGCGGTTGCTTGGCATTGCTCGGGGCTTCCATCCCCGCTTTCGCCGCAGCCCTATCCGATTCACTGACCGTGTTTGACTCCGCAGGTAGGATTGTCGATCGACTCGAGCTTTATGAAGATGGCTCGATCATCTGCTGGCACGTTAACTGCGCTCAGTTTCAGGCGGTGCCGGGCGTCACAGGGGAAGACCCGGCTTCGGTGTATTACTTCACGGATGTGCTGGTGAATCCAGTAAACCCTGGTGTGACCAGTGTTTTTGAAGGCGACGGCTCCGGCAACTTTAGTGACATCTTTGGCATAGCCAACCTTCCCAACCTCGGCTCGTTTCTGGGTTTCCTGTCCGACAACGAGACGGTGGCGGCGTTTGGGCAGGGCGTTTTTAGCGTAACAGAGGATCCGTTTCTGGGTGGTACCTGGGATGCCACGCAGTATCTGGACACCGGCACGAATTCAGGCCAAGTGGGATGGACAGCGCAATTTTTCTCCGATGGCGACTCCACGCCCGAACCCGGCACCTTCTCCCTTCTGGCCTGCGGCGCTCTACTGGCCGGGCTCAGGGCTCGCAAACTCACTCGCAGCTAGGCAGCGGCTGGCCGGCGGTCGCGCGGGCCGCCAGCTCCTTTCCATCGCAGAACAGAGCGGTCTGCTCAGCGCCTATGTGCGGTGGCTAATCTGCTCAACGGCGAGGGAGTACCCTTGTGGTGGTGTTGCATGACGAGGGGCGGCAGGCTATTCCGATTCGCCCACTCTGCGGCGCGT
>PLZX01000302.1 GCA_003152325.1 Bryobacterales bacterium
CGGTGCGGGCAAGACGACGCTGATCGGCTTGCTGCTGCGATTCTACGACGTGCAGAAGGGCAGCATCCGGATCGGCGGCACGGACGTTCGCGAGATGGACCCGCTCGAACTGCGCCGGCAGTTCGGCGTCGTCTTGCAGGACCCCTTTCTGTTTACCGGGACCATTGAGGAGAATATCCGGCTGGGCACGGAAGGCATTCGCCCGGAGGATGTGGAAGCGGCGGCCGCGCAGGTGAACGTGCTGGACTTCATCCGCGGCCTGCCGGAAGGTTTCAGGCACGCGATTCGCGAGCGGGGCAGCGGTCTCTCCACCGGGCAGAAACAGTTGATCAGTTTCGCGCGCGCGCTGGCGCACAATCNNCGGACGTCCATCGTGATCGCGCACCGGCTTTCGACGATCCAGCGCGCCGACCGCATTCTGGTGATGCACAAAGGCCGGCTGCGCGAATCGGGCACGCATCAGGAATTACTGGCGCTGCACGGGATTTATTGGAAGCTGTACCAGTTGCAGTACAAGGATCAGGAAGTGCGCGGAGCAACCCAGCCCTTGTAGGCTTCGTCCAGCAGCTCCACCACGTGCATCACGCGCTGGCGGTTGCCGTGCAGCCGGACGCCGGCTTCGAGTTGCAACATGCAGCCGGGATTGGCGGTGGCGATGATGCTGGCGCCGCTCGCATTCACGGCTTCCATCTTGCTTCTCAGTATCTGCATGGACATCTGGTTTTCGACCACGTTGTAGATCCCGGCGCTGCCGCAGCAGATGTCGGCCGAGCGCATCTCGCGAAATTGCAATCCGGGGATGGCGGCGAGCAGTTTGCGGGGAGCCGTGCGGATGCGCTGTCCGTGCGCCAGATGGCAGGAGTCCTGATACGTGACGATGCGATCGACCGGGGCCATCTCGCGGCTCAACTCGATGGAGGCGAGGAACTCCGTCACGTCGCGCATCAATGCGGAGAACTCGCGCGCCTTGGCGGCGTAGGAAGCATCGTCATCCAGCAGGTCGCCGTATTCTTTGAGCGTGGAACCGCATCCGGCGGCGTTGGTGATGATGGCTTCAAAGCCGCCTCGCAGGACGGCGTCGATATTTTGGCGCGCCAGCCTGCGGGCATCTTCGCGCAAACCGGAGTGCAGGTGAAGGGCGCCGCAGCAGCCCTGACCGCCGGGTACCACCACCTCGCATCCGTTCTTCTGCAGCACGCGCACGGTAGCTTCGTTCAGGCGCGCGAAGGAAACGTTGGCAATGCACCCGGCCAGAAACGCGACGCGATGGCGGGTGGCGCCCTTCGCCGGAAAAGTGCAGCCGATCTGGCGGAAGAAGAACGGCGGCTCCGCGGATGGCGCCAGTTGCGCAATGTCGCCCAGAGTGCCGGCCAACCGGAAAAGGCCCATCGCCCGCATCAGGGCTTTGAGGCCGATCGCCTGGTAGATATACACCAGGGTGCCGGCCACCGTCAGGGCGGTGCGGGATTCGAGCAGATGGTTGAAGAAGAAGCGGCGGACCCACTGCGCCACGCGGCCGCGCGGAACCCGGGCTTCGATTTCGGCCCGCGCCTCCTCCACCATTCTTCCGTAGCGCACGCCGGAAGGACAGGCCGATTCGCAACCGCGGCAGGCCAGGCACAGGCCGATGTGCTCAATATAGGAAGGCGTGATGGGCGCGCCCTCGGCCACCTGCACCATCTGGTACACGCGGCCGCGCGGCGAATCCATCTCGAGACCCAGCTCGCGGTAGGTGGGGCAGGCGTTGAGGCACAGACCGCAGTGAATGCAGCGGTCGAGATCGAACTGCCGGGGGCCCAGACGGGTTGTCTCAGATACGACGGTAGAGTCGGCCACGATTCAACAGGTTCGACGGGTCAAATAGATTCTTGACCCGCCGCATGATTTCAAAGTCGGCGCCGGGTGCGGGCCACAATTCCAGGGAATGCTTGCATTCCTGGGGTGAAAACTCGATCACGGTTTTGAAACCGCGCGCCACCGCGCCCAAAACCCAGCTTGCGGCGGCCCCATGCCGCTCGAAATAGCCGTAACAGACACCCGACCCGGCGCGCGCCAAAGCCGGAACTTCCAAGGCCGCCATGACGCCGCCCAGATCCTTCAGGGTACAAGAGACGCGGACGACGGCGCCATCCGCGTTCTCGCGGAGGAATCGGGGAGTGAAGGACTCCAGATCGCTCCACAGCGTTTCGGGGCACGCATTCTCGACAGCCAGGCGGCTGGCGATGTGCGCCAACTCGCGCTCATAACGCTGGACGGATGCGGAGTTGCCCGCGGCGCGCACAGCCAGCAGCCAGCGGTCGCCGCCGAAGGAACGGGCCGCAGCCGGGTTGAGCAAGTCGATGGCAACCGGTTGGAGGGGGCTGGCGAGTATCTGGTTGCGCGCGGCGATGGCCTCATCGAGCAGGCGGAACGGCAGGAGAAAACTTTGTTCGGCTTCGGGAACCGGCACCAGTTTGAAATTGACCACCGCAATGGCGGCCAGGGTGCCGAAGGAGCCGATCATGAGCTTGGCCATATCGAGGCCGGCGACATTCTTGACCACCATGCCGCCGGACTGAACCAGTTTGCCTTCGAGCGTGGCGAAGCACATGCCGATGATGAGGTCGCGGGCGGTTCCGTAGAGACGGCGCCGCGGCCCGCTGCCATTGGACGCGATCACTCCGCCCACCGTGGCGCTCTCGGCGAAGGGCGGATCGAGCGGAACCATCTGGCGGTTGGCGGCCAGCAGGCGCGTGAGCGAGCGCCAGGGCAGCCCGGCTTCCACGCTGATGGTGAGATCGTGCGGCTCGTACTCCAGCACGCGAGGGAGCGCGGTGGTAGAGATGGCAACGTCGGCGGGTTCGCTGGGCCCGGCCATCAAGCNNCGCAGCAAGACGGTGAGAATGGTCAGCAGCAATGATCCCAATACGGCATTCAGGATCCCTCGCACTTTGAAGCCCGGCGTGAACAGCGACGCCACTTTCAGCAGGAAGGCATTCACCGCCAGTTGAAATAGTCCGAAGGTCAGGATGGTGAGTGGCAGGACCACGATCGTCACCAGCCAGCCAATTGTGAAGTCCACGATGGCGATCATGGCGGTCGCCACCAGGGCGGTCCCAAAGTTGCGGACTTCGATGCCCGGAACGATGCGCGCCACAATCCACAGCGCCAGCGCGCTCACAAACCAGACCAGAATCAGGTGCAGCAGCGGCATAAAGACCTCCGGACAGAGATAATGATATTCCATGGCAACTTTGTATGCTGGCACGTCCGGCTTCGCATATCCGGCCTGGAAGCCGGGCTTCTATCCGGCCAAGCTTCCGGCCAAACAATTCCTGCACCACTATGCCCAGCGCTTGAACTGCGTGGAGATCAATTACACGTTCCGGCGCTTGCCCTCGGCTGCGACGTTGCAGAACTGGGTAGAGGCCACACCGCCGGGGTTCGTGTTCGCGGTCAAGGCCAACCAGCGCATCACGCACATTCTGCGTCTGAAGAACGCCGCCGAAGCCACCGCGCTCTTTCTGAAAATGATCGATCCGCTGCGCAGCGCCCGCCGCTTGGGGCCGATCCTGTTCCAATTGCCGCCGCAATTGCAGTGCGATGAGGGGCTGCTCCGCGACTTCCTGGAGTTATTACCCGCGGATCTGCGCTACGCCTTCGAGTTCCGCCACACCTCCTGGCTGGCCGAGCCGGTGTACGAGCAGTTACGCCGGCGGAACATCGCGCTGTGCCTGGCGGAATCGGAGAAGCTGGAAGTGCCCAAGGTGATCACAGCCGACTTCGTCTATTACCGATTGCGCAAGCCCGACTATACCGAGGCCGACGTAGATGCGATCGCCGCCGGCGCGCGGGAGTTACTCGCCTCCGGCCGGGATTTGTATCTGATGTTCAAGCATGAGGAAACGCCGGAGGGGGCTCTGAACGCGGAGAGACTGCTGCGGTGAGGGCTAGCCAGTGCGGTTTGGTTAAATGGGGCCAGCCATCGCGACCTTCGTAGAAGGCGGTTCTATGCCGCGGGCCGCACAAGCAGGGTTTGGCGATTATGGGGCCAAGTTGTCGGAGATCCCCGCCGGCCTACTGCCGTGACCGGCGTATCACGGGAGCAAGCGCTGAAAGCCGCCGGAAACGTCCCGTGCGTCGTTGGTTTGTTAGGGACCATAATAAGGTCGTGAGTGACCGAACACCTAGGGGACTCTCATCCTGTACCTGTGCCCGGTATTCCCCTCCAGGAAGGTCCCTTTGAGAGAAGCTTGCTAATGCGTTTACTGTTGATGGCTCCAAACTGAATGCCGCTCTCCAGGCTGAATAGGATTGCGCGCACCGCCGCTTCGCTCTCGATTCCTGTTTGCTGCGGTAATTCATCGAAGGTTTTCCGCGCCAGTTGAAAAAACGTCTTGATGAAAGGCGCTTCGCTTAGGCGGTAAAAGGTCCCCGTATCTGTTGAGCTGTAATGATCAAAGATGTCGAGGTTTGCCTCAATGAAGGCGACCGGGTATTGTTGTCGCCGGGTTGGCTCCTGCCCGGAGGAGAAGAACCCGTACAGATCGGCCATCGACCTGTAGAGTGCTTTCCTCATCACCCTTTCTTTCAACTTGCTGCTGATCCAGCTTCTTAGGGGCTCGGACAGGAGGCCGACGAGCAAACCGGCAAGGGCGCTAATCAGAATCTTCAGCCAATCAGCCATTGTATTTCAGCTTCGGCACGCTCCTTTGGGAGCGGCATTGCTCTCTTCACCAAATGCTACCGCGTTAGGAGCGAGCGATGAGTCCGGCCTTACCCCCACCTCGTATCTGGCGCCCTACGGGCTTTGACCGTTGCGAACCATCCGCACGGGTTCATTTTGCCGGAGGGGGCGTGATGGGGTGTTCTTTACGCTGTTTCTTGAGCCCGTCAGAAAACAGAATCTCATAGAGAAGATGGGCCGGCGTTACGGCGGCGATCCCTATGTTTTGACTAGAGACGGGAATTGGAGGGCCTGCAGCCGGTTGAACAAAACCAATCGCCCGGCTTTCGTTGAAGCTTCCTCTCATGATCCCGGCCAGCTTTAGAACAGGCGGTCCGATGACGATGGAACCGGGAGTCCTATCGGCGCCAAAAGAGAAGAACACCGGGGAGCCACTGTTGCCGCCGTAAGACTGTGTTTCGAGCAAATACAACTCAACGAGTTGAGGCGGCTGGTTATTCTCCTGCCATGCAATCCGGTCTTCGGGCAGCATCGCTACCTTCCCAAATCGGACGATGGGATTGTTCCGGTGCTCTCCAACGTAACCGGTAAACAAACCCGTAAAGAACACTTCTGTTCCCTCAGAAATATTTAGGTTACTCTCGGATTTCAACGAGAGCATATCCGCGGGGATCATCTTGAAGTCGAAGATGGATTCGCTCGGGAAAGCGGGCATCACAGCTATATCAACCGTAGAATCTGTGTGCTCGAAAACAATAGAGTGGCCGCCTTGGACCAAATCCAGAGCGACGAATTCTGCATCGCCTTTCAGTTTATTGAGACGCAGGTATATTCTTGAGAAACTCTCGCCAGATGGTGCTTTCAGCACGTGTTTAGCGGTGACAAGGTATCCGTAGCCCCCCACGCCGCCCGGCGTGTCGTTGCTGACGAACACAAAAAAGCCGGTACCATACGGTAGAGGGACGCCGGTCTTCGGATCACGCACAATGTCTCCGTGCGCATCTGCTGGGTATATGAAGGTGACCGCTTTTTTTACTTCTGGTGGAATTGTCGCGCTGACCAGTCCTTGAACCAACAGGCTTGCTGCAATGAGAAGACGGACCCCGGTCGGCAGGTGCATCGAATTTGCTGCGTCCTTGGTGTCTTCATGCAATCTCATAGAGATACCTCTCCTACATTGTCGAACGCCGGACTCCGCTGCGCTGCCGGCTCAACCAAAAGTTGACCCAACTCCGCTGGTGCGGCAGCTATTGTGAGAATGCCCTCTGACTTGGTTACCTTTCAGGCAATTCTTCAGTTGCAGTGCCGACCAGTGATGATCTGGCGTTGCGCCCCCCAACAGCAGTGCAAGGCGGGTCAGCTCTGGTCGCTGAAGGGCTGACACCATACCTAGGCTGCTTCCACGCAGCCCGCTGATTCGCCGAGCTTTACGTGTGGTCTTCCGGATACATCCCGATATGTCCCCGTCACGTCAACTGGACGGAAACCGCCCATTTGCGTTTATGCTCCGGGCGCACTCCCGTGTAGCACCTACGCGATTCTCACCACATCGCCGCTCCCGATTGAACGGAGCGCGCCAATCGCGGCGGATACCAATGGCTCCAAATCGCGGAGCCGGTTCGTTGGTCCACACAGAATAACTCAAGCAATCCTCCGCCCGGTAAGGTTCTGTTGATCGGGAATGTTCTGATCGACAGTAATGAGAACGTCGAAGCCGGCGGCTTCGGCAGCATCCAGCAAACGACCGTTCTTTAGCCCAGCCAAATTGGCGAATCGGGCCGTTTGGCAGTCGTGGTCCGGAAACTAAAGCCGCAGGCGCTCATCAACGCACTCGTCGATTAGCAGCCGCATCAGACGCGCGCCAGCAACAGTTGCTTGCCTTCTTCAAGAGCGTCCAGCGCCAGAGCGCGGGGGACGGTCGGGAATCCGGCCAGAAAACCCTCCAGCGTGTCGCCACCCTCCAGGTAGTCGAACAGAGTCAGAACCGGCACCCGCGTCCTCCGGAACACGGGAACACCATGCATTGTTTCAGGATCTCTGGTGATCGCTTGTGCCAAGTATTCAATGTCTCTCAAGCGGACGCGCGGCGTGCAACCGGCCTACTCCGGCTTCAAACACTCCGCAATTTCTTTTTCTTCGATGGCTCCGGTCTTGATGAGGCGCCAGAAGGGCTCGGTGATATCGACGGTGGTCGAGCCCGGGCCGTTGCAGATGCCGCCATCGAGGACCAGGTCGACGCGGCCGTCCATCATACCGAAGACGTCGATGCCGCTGTGGCAGGTGGGATGGCCGGAGATATTGGCGCTGGTGGCGATGAGCGGCTGGTTCACCATTTCGATCAGCTTGTTGGCAATCTCGGAGCGCGTGCGGCGGAGCGCCAGGCGGCCGGTGTTGCCGGTCACCTTCAGCGGAATTCTTGCCGAAGCCGGCACGATGATGGTGAGCGGCCCCGGCCAGAAGCGCCGCGCCAACAGATAGAAACGGTTGTTCAACTCCCCGGCCAGTTCTTCGGCCGTCACAATGCCGCCGATCAGGATGGGCAGCGATCGGTGCGGCTCACGGCCCTTGGCGGCGAAGACCTGCGTGACGGCGCGCAGGTTGAACGGATCGGCTACCAGGGTGTAGAGAGCGTCGGTGGGGATCGCCACAACGCTACCGCGGCGCACGGCGGCGGCGGCGCGTTCCAGCACTTCAGGCTGCGGATTTTCGGGATTGATCTCGACCAGGTCGGTAGCCATGCTTTGCGTCTCGGTTCGCTTCAGCGGGGGCCTATGGCCTCGGCAACGTCCAGCGCCATCTGGTAACGGCCAAACGGCGCACTTAATTGTACGCCTTGGACCATGCCGCGAACACGCGTCACCATTTCGCGGGCGATATTGACGCCTTCCTCCCGGGCCTTTTCGGCGTTGTCGACGCGGCGCATTCGCTCCATGAAATGCTCGGGCACGGGCACCCGTAGCTCGTTGACCATGAACTCGGCGTTGCGGTAGCTGGTGAGCGGCCAGATGCCGCAGATCACCGGGATCTTGACGTGGGCGATGCGCTTGAGGAAGGCCTCCAGAAGATCGAGGTCAAAGACCGGCTGCGTGACGACATATTCCGCGCCGGCTTCCACTTTCCAATCGAAGCGGCGAATTTCTTCGTCCATGTTCAACGCGCCTGGGTTGGCTCCCACGCCGATCAACAGGGCGGTCTGCGAGCCCATCGGGTTACCGCCGATATCCAAGCCATGGTTGAGGTTGTTGACGATGTTGACCAGGCCGATGGCGTCCACGTCGAAGACCGCGGTGGCGTCGGGATAGAGGCCCATGCGGGGCGGGTCGCCGGTGATGCAGATGAGGTTGCGGACGCCGGCGGTGTGCGTGCCCAGAAGTTCCGATTGAATGCCGAGAATGTTGCGGTCGCGGCAGCAGAAGTGGTTGACGGCCTCGATACCGGCGTGCTGCTGGATGAGCTGGCAGGTGACCTGGGAACTCATGCGCGCGCTGGCGCGGGGACCGTCGGGAACGTTGATGCAGTCGATTCCGGCTTCGGCGCAGCGGCGCGCGCCGGCGATCTCGAGCGACGCGTCGACGCCGCGCGGCGGCAGAATCTCCACAAACGAGACGAATTTCCCCTCCGCCAGCCGGGCGCCGAGTTTCGATTTCTGCGCCGCCGGAACGGGAGCCAGCGCATGCACTTTGGCTTGCGGCTCTTCCACCGTAACCGCCAGTTTTTTTTGCAACGGCTGCAGCGAACGCGTTTCCGAGCGAATNNGGCAGCCCGGCGTTGGGCATGGCGCTCATTGGTTTCGATGAGTGCTGCATCATCAGCTCGATGGTTTCGAGCGTGGCCTTGGGGCCGACCGAGCAATTGAGACCGATGGCATCCACCGGCCAGGAATTCATCTCGCGCGTGAAGGTCTCGGTATCGGTGCCGCCGGGCAGGTGGCCGAAATCGTCGATGGTGACCTGCGCGACGATGGGGATCGAGTCTCCGCCGGCTTCACGGGCGGCCAGGACGGCCTCGCGCAACTCGTCGAGATTGCCGAAGGTTTCGAGTATCAGGAGATCGGCGCCGGCTTCGATCAGAGCTTCGGCCTGCTCGCGGAAAATGCCGCGCGCCTCGGTGAAGGATGTGGGGCCGAGCGGTTCAATGCGCACTCCCAACGGTCCGATGGCGCCGGCCACAAAGGCGCCTTCGCCGGCTGCTTCGCGGGCAACGCGTACGCCGGCCTGGTTGATGGCCTTCAACTTCTCCGCTACCCCGAAGGCTGAAAGGCGCGCGCGGTTGGCGCCAAAGGTGTTCGTTTCGAGGATCTCAGCGCCGGCCTTGACGTACTCCTGGTGGATCTGGCGGACCAGATCGGGCTGCGAGAGGTTCAGCTCGTCGAAGCAGCGGTTGATGAAGACGCCGCGGGAGTAAAGCATGGTGCCCATGGCGCCATCGGCCACGATGACTCGACGGGACAACTGGTCACGAAACTCCTGGGCACGGTTTGGTGTATTCATGGGGAACGGATCGCAAGGGCCGTTTCAGCACGGAAACTGCGATATTTCCGATTTTAGCTCAAAGTCCCAGCCGCGCGAGCAGCCCGGGGATGACGGCGGGTCCCTCCAGCATCCACAGACCGGTCCTTGACTTCGAGACACACTTCATAGCCGCGGTGCCCGTCTGGAATTACCGCTCGAAAACCAATCCCGCCGAGGGCAGGATCGGGAATAATTTGTCGAGCGTGACGTAGGCCTGCTTGGTGCTGGTGGTGTAGCCGTCGAAGCTCTCAAATACGTAGTTGGTGCGGTTCATCAGGTTGATCACTTCGCCGTAGAGCGTGAGCTTCCACTTGTCGTGCGTCCAGGCTTTATTGACGCGGAGATCGGTGCGCGAATAGGGGCCCAGGCGTAACTGGTTGCGGCTGTTCGAAAGGTAGTAGAGGGTTCCGCTCTGCCGCAGATATCCGGGAATGGGGAAGCCGGTGCCGTAGCTCCAACGCAGGCTTAGGTTAATGCTCGGCCGCAGGCGGTAACCGCCATAGACGTTGACGGTGTGGCGCTGGTCGTAGTCGGAAGGGAAGCGCGCAGCCGTGACACCGTCACGCATCTCGGTGCGGCCGAACGCATAGGATACCCAACCGGTGAGGCGGTTGGCGCTCGAATGCTGCAAGAACACTTCCACGCCGCGCGCGTATCCACGGAGCGAATTCACGTACGGCGGGTTGACGGACGGCGCGAAGACTTTGCCGGTCGGAAGAATGCGCGGGTCGTAGAGCGGCTGGAAGACCAGATCGCGATCGGAGCGGTCGTAATACTCCGCGCGCAGGCGGGTGCGCGGTCCCAGACGCTGTTCGATGGCGGCTTGCGCGTGGTTGGAACGCGAGGGCAGCAGGGCGCGGCTGCCCAGAGGCGAAGTCAGCAGCGCGATTTCGGGATACTGCACGTATTGGCCCCATGCCAGTTGGATGCTGGTGGAGGATGTGACGCCAAAAGCGGCCGAGGCCGAGGGCGAAACGGCTGTGACCGCGTCGAGCGAGTGATGGTCCCAACGCCCGCCGGCGGTGAAACGCAAGCGTCCGGAAAATGCGTTCCAGGATTGCTGCAGGTAACCGCCCGCCAGCAACGCGTTGCCGTTGAAATGGTCCAGCAGGCGGGGCGCGGTCGCCACGGATTGGTACTGGTCGGAGAAGCCTTCGTCGCGCAACTGGCGCAAGGACCAACCGCCCTCTAGCGGGCTCCTCGAATTCCACATCCACGTGGCGGAGCCGTTCCAAACCCATTCGCCGTAAAAGCCGCCGCTGGTGGGCAGTTTGTTGGGGTTCTGGTCGTCAAATTTCTCACGCATCCAGGCGAAATGATTGACGATCAGCAGCCGCTCGACCGGCGAGTAACGCCATCCGAGATTGGCCAGCGTGTAGTGGTAGCCGGCCGTCACGATCGAATTGATCCCGAGATTCGGCCCCACACTGGCGCGGTTGAGATTGGAAAAGCTCTCCAAAAAGTAGAGTGTGATGTTGTTCTTGGGCGTGAGGTCGTAAGTGAGGCGCGCCTGCGCATCTTCCAGGCCGAAGATCAGCGTGGTATCCGGGAAGGTGCGAGCCAGAATGTATTGCAGATAGCTCTTGCGCACCACGGCCAGCCAGCTTCCGCGCTTTTTCTTCCCGAACGGCCCCTCGCCCACCAGGCCGGCGTTGGAAACGCTGGCGGCCAGGCGGAATGTGGTGCCGGTGCGGCTGCCATCTCGCGTGGTGACGTCGAGGACGCCCGCGGAGCGGTCGCCGAAGCGCGCGGGAAAAGCGCCCTCATGCAGTTCCATCTCATCCACCATGTCGCCATCGAAGGTGCTGCCGGTGCCGCTCAGATTCTGGCCCTGAATCATGTGAAACGGCTCGTGCAGCAGCACGCCGTCCACGTAAAGTCCGATGCGATCAAAATCGGCCCCGCGGAGGGAGAAGCGGGCGTCGAAATCGTTGTTGGANNGCTTCGAAAGGATCGGCCTTGGCTTCCACGGTATCGGTCTGGTGAAAAGTGTCCGGGCTCAGGATCACTTCGAAATCCTTGATGTCGCCGCCGTCAAGGTGGAAGGGCTTCTTGATGAGGTGATAGCCCACGGTGGAAACGTTGAGGACGTAGTCGCCCGGCGCCACCTTGCCGATCACGAAGTGGCCGGCGGCGTCCGTGGTGGTGCGCCAGGTGCCGCTGCCGAGCAGGATTTCGACCTTGGCCAGGGCCTCACCGCCGCGCGCGTCGACGACCGTGCCGCGGACTTCGCCCGTCGTCTGCGCCTGGGCCGGGCACATCAGGGCGAGGGCCCCGAAAACAAGCAGCCGAAGCATGAATAGGAATGATGATACCGCACGGCGCGCCGGGCGAAGCCCTTGCGCCTAGTTCGCTCCGAAGCGGGCGTTCAGCTTGTCGAGTTCCTTGCGGTAAAGGCGGTTCTCCGGATAGTCGTGCGCCAGTTCGCCCAACAGCCTCTGCGCTTCCCGCGGCTTTTTCTCACGCAAATCGATGATCCCCAGAAAGACCTTGGCCAGCGGCTTGAGGTAATGGCCTTCGCGGGCCACCAGCTCCAGTTGATGCACGCCCCGCTGCTTGTCCCCCGCGACGCTGTCGAAATGCACGAACCAGCGGATGAAGAACGGCAGGCTGCCGATCATGTATTCGGAGAAGCCGGAGGTGAGGTAGGCATCGTAAAACGTCGGATCGAGTTTGAGAAGGCGTTGCGCGTAACCGTTGCCACGCTTGGCGGGCGAGAGGCTTCCCATCTGGCGTTTCTCGACCAGCGCCATATAGTCCGTGGCCACGCCGCTGGCCGCCACCATGGCAAATAGCGCCGAACGGTCGTTGGGATTGGCTTTGAGCGTCGCCTCGGCGCGGCGTTGCGCCTCGTCCAACGCCGCGAAAAACTGCTTGCGGATGGCGGGGTCGGGGTCGGGACGGGTCTTCGCGACGAGGCGGTCGTCATCCATCAGGAATTCGCTCTCCAGGACGCGCAGCCGGTCGAGTTCGTAAAAAAGGTACGCCGAAGCCTGGAAGGCATACGGCAGCGGTTCGGCGGGATGGACCGCGATATAGCGATCGAGCGCCGCATGGGCGCCGGGAAAATCGAAACTGTACAGACGGTTGAGGGCCTCGTCGAGCGTAACCGGTTCGGCGGCCAGCGCGGGAAAACACAAGACAGCGGCGAATACGCAAAATCGCATGTAGGTCACATCGTACCGGAGCGGCGCCGCTCAGCCACAATCGTAATCTGCAGATCGCGCGCCTGGCGGACTACCCGCTGCACCACGGTCTCGCGGAATGATTTCCACCACGGCTGGGGCAGTGAGCGTCCCATGAAAATCTGGGTGATCTGCTGGACCCGCGCGAATTCGGTAATGGCGCGCGACACGTCACTTGATTGTACGACGTGCGTCTCGATGCGCAGGTTCCGGGCAAAGCTCATGTGGCGCTCCACCGCCTCGCGATCGGTCTCATTCACCTTCACGTGGACGGCCAGACAATCGGCGTGAAGATAGTCGGCCACCCGCTTGCCGCGCCGGATCAGTATGGCCGACGAAGGCCGGCCAGTAAGGCAGATGAGAATCCGCTCGGTGCGCACGGAAGTCTGGAAACCGGGCGCAGCGCCGGGAGTTTCGCCGGCGGCGGCCGGGCTGGCCACCAGTTTCTCTTCCACCTCATGCGCGGTGTGGCGTAGCGCCATTTCGCGGAGCGCCGTGAGGTTGGTCTCAGTGAAGAAATTCTCCATCGCGCGGCGCGCCTTTTCCGGCCCGTAGACCACGCCGCGCTCCAGCCGGTTGCGAAGGGCGCGGGGAGTGAGATCGATGAACACCAGTTCGTCGGCTTCGTCCACCACCCAGTCGGGCACCGTTTCGCGCACATGAATGCCGGTGGCATGAAAGACCTGGTCGTTGAGGCTCTCCAGATGCTGGACATTCATGGTGGTGAGAACATCGATGCCGGCATCCAGCATCTCGCGAATGTCCTGCCAGCGCTTGAGGCGTTCACACCCCGGCACGTTGGTGTGGGCCAGTTCGTCCACCAGGGCCACGGCGGGTTTGCGCCGCAACACTGCTTCGACATCCATTTCTTCGAACTGTGAGCCGGCGTACGTCAGGATGCGGCGCGGGACCACTTCCAGGCCTTCGGTTTGTGCAATGGTTTCCTGGCGGCCGTGCGATTCAAAGTACCCGATGACAATGTCGACGCCCTTTTGCCGCAGGGCTTGCGCCTCCTGGAGCATNNAGCTTGCCGCCGTGCGGGAACAGCCGCACATCAAAACCATCGGCGCCATCGATCAGGCGGTCCACCGGAGTGCGCCCGAACAAGGCCCTCTGCGGGCGGCCCGAGTGGCCCAGAAAGAGTTGGGTGATGCGCTGCTCGCNNGTCTGGACAAAGTCGGAGCCTGTGAGACAGTGCACTTCCGCGCCCAGTTCGCGCGCCAGCGCCAGGTTGGCGTCGAGCTTGTCGCGATCGGCCCCGTGAAGATCGGCCTGCTCCACGTAGGCCACCAGCAGCGCGCCGTGGAAGCGGGCCTTGTTGCGCAAGCCGCTTCTGAGCATTTCGCGGGCATCGCTGCGAGCGGTGATACAAACCAGGATGCGTTCCTGCGCGCCCCACCGCGCGGCCACGTCATGCGCCTCCAGATAATCCTGCAACTGGCGGTCCACCACGTCAGCGGCCAGCAGCAGGGCCAGTTCGCGCAGTTCCGCCAGACTCCGGGAATCGAGGATATTCTTGCTCCCGGTGCGACCCGCAAGGGCTTCGGGCGGCGCGTCCACCACCTCGATTTCATCGGCCTCGTGGAGAAATCCTTCCGGAATGCTGTTGGCGGCGCGCTTTCCGGTGATCCGCTCCACCTCGGCCTGCTGCTCGCGGATATGCTGGATGTTGACAGCGCTGATCACCGCGATGCCGCGGTCCAGGAGTTCTTTCACATCCTGCCACCGCTGCGGATTGCGGCTCCCGGGAGGATTGTCGTAGGCCAGACCATCCACCAGGCAGGTCTGTGGGTGGCGGCGGAAGAGTGCCGCCATGTCCATCACTTCGTACGTCCGGCCCGCGTGTTTCGTCGAGATGGAAGGCACTACTTCCAGGCGCGCGAGGATCTCCGCGATTTCGGGCGTGACTCCGCTCTGCACCGCGCCCACCACCACGTCCTGGCCGCGCTCCTTGCGGCGCCGGCCCTCATCGAACATGCGGAACGACTTGCCGACGCGCGAGGCGTAGCCCAGAAAGATTTTGAGGCGCCCGCGACTTTCGCGGCGCTCCGTGTCCTGGACGCGGCGCAACAGTTCTTCGGGATCGGGTCTGCGATCAGCCGGAGTCGGCATCTCTCACAGGATAAGCCGTAGCAAGGTCATTGTGTGTGACAAATCTGAATCCGCTCCTGACTCCTGACTTCCAAGTCCCGCAGGAATTTCAAGCGCGAAGGTCTTGCCTACTTGATCGTGATGCTTCCGCGACCCATGCGCAAATAGATCCGCCGCGACGGAGCCTGACTTGCGTGGACGAATTGAGTACCAACCAGGAATTGCTTGTGCCCGTTGCCGGTGAAATCGGAAGAGACGCTGCCCATTCGGGTTCTCGCGTCGATCGAGTGGGGACCCGGATCCGGCAGCATCACGATCATGTCGCCAGTGTGGCTGGTTACCTCGATGTCTCCCGTCACGGCGCTCACCCATACATAGCCGTGGTCGTGGTGAACTACCAGCCGCGAGTCGCGCGGCACGTGGACGGTGTAATCAATCGTGACGCCGAGCCTGTTGTTCTTCGGCATGGTGACGATGATGCGGCCCGAAGGAAGAATGGAACTGGGAAAGCTATGGCGATCGGGGAGCGTCGTCGAAATCGCCAATTCCTTATCGGAGCGTCGTTCGGTGACCACACGGATCTGTTCGAAAGCTCTCTCGGCCTGCTCCCTCCGCCCGGGTTCGTAGAAACGATCCGTCGACTTGGTGACGGTAACTTCCACTTCCGGTTCGTCCCAACCTTCCACCGTCAAGTAGCCGTACGAATTCTCCAGACGAATCGTGCCGCCTGGCAGGAAGTTCACCCGCTCCGTGCTGGTTACTTCGAATGACTGTTTGGGCCCTTTCTCCTGGAGTCCATCCGCCGCGAACAGTGGGAGGGTCGCACCCATCGCGCTCAACCCGAATAAGACCGTCGCCAGTCTGCGCGTCATACCCCAAACTCCTTTTGTATACTGCGCGCGTCGCTCACCATCTTCGTATACCGTCGCGCCAGTTCGGTGATCCAGCCCCGCTCGCGGCGTTTGATCGCATCCTGGTGAATTAAATCCCGCCCGATGCCCAGCGCCACGGCGCCCGCACGAATGAAATCCATTGCGTTCGTCTGATTCACGCCGCCCGAAGCAATCATTGGGACCTCCGAGAACGGCGCCTTGAGAGCCTGGATGTAGCTTGGGCCGCCGTTCGCAAAGCACGGAAAGACCTTAACGAAATCGGAACCGGCCTTCCAGGCGGCCATGACCTCGGTGGGCGTCAAGGCGCCCGGGAAGACCACCACCCCGCGCCCCAGCGCAAAGTTGACGATCTCCAGATCGAGTCCCGGCGTGGTCAGGAAGGCCGCACCCGCATCCAGGCAGCGGCGCGCCGTGTCCACACGAAACAACGTGCCGGCGCCCACAAGAACGCCGGGGTGATGGTGCGTCAGTTCGCGAATCACATCGACGGCGCCCGGAACGGTCATGGTTACTTCGACAATGGGGATGGCGCCCTCGCAGACCGCTTCCGCAGCAAACAGGGCGTCCTCGGCGGTAGACACTCGTATCGCCGGGATGATTCCGATCTCCACAATACGCGCGCGAATCTCTTCTCTCGTCATAGGATTATTCTGTTACAACGGCGTGGCAAGCGGGCGTCGGAACAGGGATCAAAACAGGTTCCTCGTTCCCACCGCCTGGCGAAGTTGCTCCAATGTAGTTAAGTAAGCCGCCACCGCCTGGCGGTAGGCGAGTTGCGTCGCGCGATAGGTCCGCTCGGCGTCCAGGAAATCGAGAAGCGCCAAGGCGCCACGCCGGTAGGCGTATTCGCTGATGTCGCGGCTCCTTTGGGCCACATCGAGATAGGTGGATTTCAGGAGCTGGGCTATTTGCGCGCTTTCCTGCAGGCCCTCGTACGCGTCTTTCACGTCCGTCAATACCTGCCCGTTGGCCGCTTTCTGTTGCTCCTCCGCTTGCCGGATGGCAATGCGTGTCTGCGCGATGTTGCCCTGGTTCCGGTCGAAAATCGCCAACGGAATACTGAACGCCCAAGTGGCGGTACTGATACCGTTGACGTGCGAGTAATTGGCCGAGATGGTGGGATCCTGCTTGCCATTGGCCTTGGCCAGCGCGTATTGGCTATTGGCGGCGGTAACGCTCAACACCGCCGCGCGCAGATCCGGACGATTCTGCAGCGCCTTCGCCTGCAAGTCTTCCAGGGTGGCCAGCATCGGCCGGTATTCGAATTCGCCCGTAACGTCGTACCCGGCGGGCACCGACTCGTAACCCAATTGTTGACGCAAGTCCGACAGCGCCTGGGCCTTGTTGAGCAATGCCTGCTGCACGTCCGATTCAAATTGCAGCACCTGGAGCTTGATCTTCAGGTAGTCGTTCTCGCTCATAGCGCCGTCCTTGAATCGGACTTCGCTGATGCCGACGGTTTGCTGAAAGCTCTTCAGATCCGTCTGTGCGAGTTCGAGGGTCGACTGCGCAAGCTGGACATTGATAAAGAGAGAGCCAACCTGAAACGTGAGACCGCGCTCGGTATCGGTCACCTGCGACCGTGTCACGGCGGTTGCGCTTTTGGCTGCTTCTAAGCGGCGCGCCCGCTTGTTGCCGCGTTCAATCAGGTAACTCAACCCCATGTCGCCCTCGGTCGAGTTCTGGAGGTAGTCGGCCGCAGACGTGCCTTGCTGGCGCGTGAAAACCGGCAGGTATTCCCAGTCGGTGAAGAACGTCGGATTCGGGCGCAGATTGGCGGTTATCTCCGCAGCCTGGTTCTGCTGGATGGTGGTCCGGGCGGCCTGCAAAGTGTGGTTATGCTGGAGCGCCATTTGGATGGCTTGATCGAGCGTGAAGGTGACAGGTCCCTGCTGCGCGAAGGCCGCATCCGTCGACAGCAGACTGCCGAACACGCCAACGGACGCCAAAATAATCCGTGCATGTTTCATAGGCGAAATTGCGCTCTCAGTTTTCATAAGCCCTTAAGAGCCCTCCGGGGCGGGAAGTTGATCGCCGTCCCGCGCGATCCACACATAAAACGTAGGCAGCAGAACAATGCTCAGTAACAGATTGGAAATCAGGCCGCCAACGATGACAATCGCGAAAGGCCGCTGCGAATCCGATCCAATGTCGTGCGATAGGGCCGCAGGCAGAAGTCCAAGAGTTGCCACCAGCATAGTCATCATGATGGGACGAAGTCTCAGGACCGCACCTTCGACGGCGGAATCGATGATCGAGTGGCCTTTCGCCCTGAGCTGGTTAATGTATTCGACCATAATGACCCCGGTTTGCACCGATACGCCGAAGAGCGCCAACATGCCGACGCCCGAGGATACGCTCAGGTAAGTTCCGGTGACCATCAGAGCCAGCAGGCCGCCGAAGGGGGCCAGCCCAACGTTTAGCAGAATGAGCAGCGACCATTTGAAGGAGCGAAACATCGTGTAGAGAATGATGAGGATGATGAAAATCGTCAACGGGACGATGACCGCCAGCCGCGCTTGGGCCCGCTTTTGACTCTCGTATTCGCCCGACCACTCGACGCGGTAGCCCGGCGGCAACTTCACCTTTTCATTGATCCGTTTGATGGCGTCTTCGACCGTGGTCCCCAGATCCCGGCCCCTCACACTGAAAGTGACCGCCACATAGCGGATGTTGCCTTCCCGGTAAATGTCGTACGCGCCATCCTTGACCTCGACTCTAGTCAACTGTGCCAGAGACACACGCTCTCCCGCCGGGGAAACCAGGCGAACACTTTCGATGGCCTTTGCCGTATTGCGATAGGGAGCCTGGTACCGCACCACCACGTCGTACCGCTGCTCTCCGATTAACACTTGACTTACCGTGTTGCCGCCCACCGCAGTCTGGATGGCGTCTTGTGTGTCTGCCACGTTGATGCCAAAACGGGCGGCCTGGCGGCGGTCGACTGTTAAGTTGAGATTCGGCTGGCCGAAATCGCGCAATAGCTTGACGTCTTCCAAACCGGGGATGCCCGCCATGACCGTACTCACTTCTTCGCCTTTCTGCTCCAGAGTCTTCAGGTCGCTGCCGAATACCTTGAGCGCAAGTTGGCCTTTGGTGCCGGTAAGCGTCTCTCCGACGTTGTCCTCAATTGGCTGTGAGAAGTTCCAGATCGCCCCTGGATATCTTTGCGCCGCGCGATTCATGGCCGCGATCAATTCCTCCTTGTTACGATGAAAGATAGGCCGCCACTGCTCTCTCGGTTTTAAGTCGACGAAATATTCCGTGTTGCCGAATCCTCCAGTGTCGGTTCCATCATCGGGCCGCCCGACTTCCGATACCACCTTGCTCACTTCCGGGAAGGACGCGAACACATGGCGCTCGTTGGCGGTGAATTCTTCCCCCACCGAAAGACTGGTGCTATTGGCCAAAGTGCCGCGCGCCCAGATAGAGCCTTCATCGAGGTGAGGGAGGAATTCCGCGCCAATCACGCCGCCAAAGCCCAAATAGATCGTCCCCGCCAAGGAAGCTAAGGCAACGCAACCGACGGTCCAACGATGGTGAACGGCCCAGCGTAACCGCCGCCGATAGCGCTCCGTCAGATAATCCATCACCAGGTTCCGCCGCTCCCGAACTCCCTTAGGGAAGAATGTGGCTGCCAGCACAGGAGCGATCAGGATGGAAAAAGTCATGGCGCCGAGAAGGGCAAAGGCCACCGTCCAGGCCATCGGCCGAAACAACCGGCCCTCCACGCGTTGCAGCGTGAAGATGGGCATATAGGCGGTGATGATGATAGCCATGGCGTAAAAGACCGGCCGTTGCACTTCATGGCACGCCTCGCGAATGATCTCCCCAGTGGTCTTCGGAGGTCCAGCGCTCTGGCCGCGCCTCTCGCTCAAATGGCGCATGATGTTCTCCAGCATGACCACCGCTCCATCCACCACCATTCCGAAATCCAGTGCCCCCAGTGAGAGAAGGTTGGCCGGAATGTGGCTCAAATCCAGCCAGATTGATGCAAAGAGCAGAGAGAAGGGAATCGTGAGCGCGACGATGAGAGCGGCACGGGCATTGAGAAGAAACAGGAAAAGGATGACACTGACCAGAATCATGCCTTCGGCCAGGTTATGCATCACCGTGTGCAAGGTGAGGTGAAGGAGATCGCTGCGATCCAGCATAGGGACGACCTGCACACCCGGGGGCAGGATACCGTTGTTGAGCTGATCCACCTTCCTGTGAATCGCGGCGAGCGTTGGCCCCTCTTCCGCACCCTTGCGCAGCAGCACGATGCCCTGAATGACGTCGGGCTCATCGATGATGCGCCCATCCTCCATGTGGTTGGCACGGGCCATATGGCCCAAACGGATCTTCGGACCCTGACTCACTTCCGCTATGTCCTTTACCCGAAGAGCGGTTCCGCTTTGGGCTTTTAAGACGGTCTGCTCGATGTCAGGGACGCTGCTGAAAAGTCCCAGCGTGCGAACGTTCATCTGTTGCATGCCGATTTCCACAAAACTGCCGCCGGCATTGATATTGTTATTGGAGAGTTGTTGCTCCACCTGGGCGATGCTCAACCCGTAGGAGACAAGTTTGTTCGGGTCAACGCGCACCTGGTACTCGCGCACTGCGCCCCCGAAATCGGAAACGTCTACCACATTGGGAACAGACTTGAACTCTTTGAGGAGCGTCCAGTCTTCGATCGACCTGAGTTCCATCAGGTCGTAACGAGGACTAGTACTTCTCAGCGTGTACCAATAGATCTGGCCAACCGGGCTCCAGTCGGTGCCGATTTGAGGCTGAAGGCCTTGCGGCAGGTTGACCTGCGTCAGCCTTTCGAGCACCTTTTGCCGGTTCCAGTCGTTCACCGAGCTGTCGTCGAAGATCATGATCACGAAGGACAGTCCGAAAATGGACTCGGACCGCAGGTAGGTAAGATGCGGAATTCCGTTCATCTGGATCTCGACCGGAATTGTCACCTGCTGCTCCACTTCTTCGGCGGAACGTCCCGGCCATTGGGTAATGACCGTCACATAGTTGTCGGCGATATCGGGATAGGCCTCCACTGGCAGGTTGTGAAACGAGATAGCCCCCCAACCGAGCAACAAGACGGCAATCGCCAGTACCACGAACTTGTTGTTAAGCGCGAAGTCTACAAGAGCGCGAATCATTTCCTTTTGCCCGTTCTGCTGCCCTGAACGTCCGGAACTCCAATCACTGAGCGAGCACGTGGTCTAAGACCAGGGCGTTGGCAACCACTTGTTGGCCTGGCTTCAGCCCCGACCTGATCTCTTGCAGGCTCACGTCGTTGGGCAAGAGGTCTCCACTAACCACCTCCACGCGGCGAAGCTTCTTGTCGGGTGCGGGAACGAAGACAAAGTCGCGATCATGCATGTGCAGGACGGCGGTTGCCGGGACAATGGTGTACATTTCTTTGGTTTGACCGTGGAAGGCGGCCTTGACGAACATGCCCAGCCGCATGATTCCCGGATTCTGAACTTCAATCCGAACTTTAGCCGTACGGATGTTCGGATCGAGAGTCGCGCCAATGTTGCTTACCCTTCCCCTAAATATGCGATCGGGATAGGCATTCAGGCGGATCTCTGCGGTATCGCCGGGCCGGACGTCGGCCAGGTCATTCTCGTATACGTCGCAGACAACCCAGACGGACGAGAGATCGGAAATGGTAAACGGGCTCGGGGTATTAAACGCCTGCACGGCCGATGCACTCGTCACTTGCTGGTCGGTGATCACTCCCGAAACTGGCGCGAAGATATCCACCATGCCAACCGGTTTATCGGGGTCGTTGCCGAGCAACCGGAGATGCTCGGCCATGGTTTCCACGTCCACCTTGGCTTTGGCCTCGGTGTCTTGCGCAACTTGCAGATCGTTCAGTGCAATAGCGCCGTGGGCGTACAAATCCTTGGCGCGCTCCAATTGAGTCCGGACCAGGGTCTCATCCGCGAGGGCCTTCCTGTAGTTGGAATAACCGCCCGACACATCGTCGCTTCGAATGGTCAGCAGTAACTGGCCCTTTTGCACCGTGTCGCCGAGTCTCGCGTGAATGGCCACGACTCGCCCGGAGGCCAGCGAAACGACGGGTACGTTGCGGGAAACGTCGGGCGTCACTGCCCCCGTGACGACCAACTCGGAGGTCGTGGGATGCTCGGTCGCCGCGGCCAGCGGAAACTGCTCCGGGTGATCCACGGCGAAGAGATTGATGTCGACAGCCTGAGAGACCTTAGCGGGCGGCGGATCCTCCGCCGCCTGGTCCGCCCGCACTTTGCCGCAGCCGCAAAGCGCCACCAATGAAACAAGAAGCACAACGAGAGTGAAGCAATTGCCTTTCATATGTACCTCGGCCCGGGTAAGTCAGTGAGAATTTCACCGCGGAGACGCGGAGAACGTCGATGTCTGCCTCCGCACCTCTGCGGTGCAATGTCTTAGAACTTCACCATAACGCCTACGCTGATGGTGGCTTGGCCGCGGCGAAGATCCGGAAACCAGACGCTGGCGGGTCCACCGCAATTCGCATACGCTGTAGCGAGGTCGCTCGTCCCGGCTGCGCCGCCGCTGGCGCACACGTATTGTGAGGGTGAGCCGGTGTTTCCGCCCGGAGGCGTAATGCCGCCCCGGCCCGTCCAATACGGCACATCCGAGTGGCGATACACGGCTTCCGCCCACCAGGTAATGTACTGCTTGGGCATGTATTGGAAATTGGCGGAAGCATCCCACATGTGCGCCTTGTCCCCAGGATTCGCCGTGAAGTAGGGCGAACCCGAGATGGCGTCCGCGCCGTTGATCGGCGGGAGCAGCGTCAGATACCGGCCGGGGTTATTCATCATGCCGCCGCCGAGCGTAAAGGCGTACTTGTCTTTACCCCACCAGGTCCGGTCATAAGCCATCCAGCCCAGGAACGCCTGCTTCGGTCCGCCCTTGCCGCCGTGGCACGTCACTCCGCCGCCGTACTCGCACCCCAGGTCGCCGGTAAAAGAGAACGCCATCTTGGAGATGCCTTTGGACTCCGGCTTGTTATAGTATCGGACCTCAATGCTGTCGTCCGTGTGGATGCGCGAGCGGCCTGGATTGCCGAGCGTATCCGTGCCGTTTCCGTAGTTGTTGAAGACCAGCGATAGCCACTCATAGGGGCGATATAGGATTTGTCCGCCTAAGCCGCGATGGCCATTGAACTTGTTATAAGATTGCCAGCCGTTAATAATCCAAGGCTCAATCTTCAGCTTGTTTGTTGGGAACCACTGGATGCGCAGTCCATTGAAGAACCACGGCGTGTTCGAGGAGACGAACGACGGCTGGTAGGTCCAGTTGTCGAAATTGTAGTAGCTGAAGAGGCCAATATACGACACGAAGATTCCTGCGTCGACGTTTAGCCCGTGGCTCACGTCGAAGTGGTATCCGCCCCACGCTTCCGAAACGTATTTGTAGGCGCCGCGGACATCCCATTGGCCCAACCCGGCGCTGCCGTCATTGCGTGGCGTGGTGGACGCAAACAGGCCATTCATGCTAAGGAATCGGCCCCGAACGTTTTGCCAGTGGAAGTCGCCGCCGAAGCTAATCTGTTCCAGTTGGAATTCGCCGGACCGAAAGGACTCGGTTGAGCCGCCCATCGAGTGGTCTTTCGGTTGGTTGAAATCCTCCATAAAGTGAGTGTCGAAGCGAATTTCCGGGGTGAAGAACTTCGTGTCTAGCACCGTGTCCTTAGTGCGCGGGTTGCCGTTGAGCCAGGTAAAGTCGCCGTATGCGAACGGAGTAACATTGTCTACCGCGGGACCCGGGGTAGGGGACTGCAGAGCTTCCGGTATGGAGGGAGGCGCGGCCGGAGCCGGAGGGGGCGCCTGCTTTTCCGGCGATGGAGCATCCGCGGCCGGACGCGGAGTCGTCGGCACTTCAGCCTCGGCTTTGGCAGCCAACGGCTTGCTGGCCGCTGTTGGAGATGCAGCGCTCACGGGTTTTCCCGTGGCTTCCATGGCCGCCAGGCGCTCCTCCAACCGGTCAATGCGGGCGAGCAATTGTGCCTCGCGCTCGGTGAGTGGCGGCGCCGTGTCAGCCTTGGCAAGCTTTAGGCTGGCATGAGAGGTTTCGTTGGGTGCGATTTCCACGACGGTCGGGTTGGGCGTGTCTAATTCACCCTTAGCGGCTGTTAAACGATAAGTTCCCGGTTTGAGAGCGCTGGTGCTGAAGGTGCCATCGGAGTTGGTCAGCAATTCGCGTTCGTCCCTGCCATCCGAGCTGTGAATGGCCACATGGACGCCGGCGAGCGGTTTGCCGGCGGCGTCCAGAGTGACTCCTTGAAGCGAGCCCGCCAGTGGTGCAGCGGTATCAGCCCGTGCCGCGGTCAGCACTTGCGCGAACAGGACTGCGGATGAGCCAAAAACCAATACGGCTCGTGCCATACGAAATCCAAGATGTGAGTTCATTTTGTTTTGTCCTTATAGGCCTCATGGTTGCAGTTATCGTTGCTGTCGACGTGCGCCGGACCACCGCGGTCAACGCTGCCGCGAGGTGGGATGTGCCACAAACACTTCTATTTCAAGGCCTGCTTTCCATCTTTGTTATATCGAAAACCATCGTTGCGACAGAGCACCGGCGCTCAGTAAGAATTGCAACAGAGCAACCCAGAGCAATCGATATAGTGTAGAGGCGCGGGCATTAGGAACTCGTAAAGATCATCTAAAAATTTAGTAAGTATCGTGACGACCATCACGAAAAGATTTTATAGGCCGTAAAAAAACGTTTGTCTTGACAGCTTGGTCCGTTCCGAATTGTTGGCTTGTGTTGCCTATTTCTTGACTGGAGCAGCCTGGTCCAGTGCAAGATTAAGCTTCAAAACATTGACGCGGGGTTCCCCGAGAACGCCGAACTGGCGGCCTTCGCTATGGGCCGCAACCACTTGTCGCAGCCCGTCCGCCGTCATGCCGCGCGCCGCCGCCACCCGCGCCACCTGCGCGTCCGCGGAAGCGGGGCTGATATCCGGATCCAGACCGCTGCCCGATGCCGTCAACAGGTCGGCCGGCACGGGACCGGTAAAGGTGGGGTTTTCCTCGCGAAATTTCTTGAGGTCGCCCTGAACACGATCGATCAGGGCCTTATTCGTTGGACCAAGGTTCGAGCCACTGGAGGCCAGGCCATCGTAGCCGTCGCTTCCAGCGGCCGAGGGGCGGCCGTGGAAATACTCAGGGCGCGTGAATCTCTGGCCGATCAGTTCCGAGCCGGTGGTCTTCCCGTTCGCCTGAACCAGGCTTCCGCTCGCCTGATGCGGGAACATGGCTTTCGCCAAGCCCGTGACCAGCAGCGGATACAGCACTCCGGTCAGAATCGTGAAGGCCACGGTCACGCGAATCGCAATCATGAGCTGTTTCATATTTCGTCTCCCGCTACGCCAAATGCAAAAGCCCCAACAACCGGTCGATCAGCCAGATTCCCGGG
>PLZX01000161.1 GCA_003152325.1 Bryobacterales bacterium
TCCCAGGCCTGAGCAAGGAACTGAGGATCCTGCAGATCGTGGAGGGTGATCAGGACAACCCGCTCAGGGTTGGAAAGGGGGAGGGGCAGCCGTCGGAATGACTGTTCGTCCAGGACCATCACACAATGCTGTGACAGGTCGGGGCGATCGACAGGCTGGACGTGCCAGGCACAGCTACGGGTCAGGGCTTCCCGAACCGTTGCGGCGTACTGGCAGTCAGCAATCGAAAGCTGAACCGTTTGCATCATGCACGACTCCACGCCTCCGCCTTCCATCGACTATTACTTCTTTTCGACGTAACCGTCCAGGGACTTATTCTTCTGGTAATACTTGCCGGCGTCCGTCAAGTTCTTGTTCATAGCGTCCTTATCGGCGGGGACGCTCTTCTCATGGCAGTAAGTGCAAGTTTTCTTAGTAGTCTTGGTGTATTCCGGTTTGCCATACGAGGCCGTGGAGCAAACCAGGAAACCGCCCAGCAATATGACAGCGGGCAAAGCAATTTTCCAATGGGACATGATGCCTCCACCGGGCAAGGTAGCAATTGCATCACCATGCATGTATCTTCAAACACAGCAGCAGGTTTGAGGGAATACCCGCCATCGGGATGGGGGCATTCCCCCCGAAATAGCGGCATGATGGGCCAATTCCCCCAAGCCGCTGATATAATCTAAAGTACGTACTGTGAATGTCTAAGCTCATCCCAGGCTGGCAAAAGACCAGCGTGCTTGAATCCGTGTTTGACCAGCTTTCCGACGCACTTGTCCTCTATGATCCGGATTTTCGGATTACGGGTGTCAACCGGTCGGCGGAGAGGCTCTTTGGCGTTTCCTCGGAGGAAATGCTGGGGAAGCACTGCCAGGATATTTTTAAGTGCGAGGTCTGCGAACCCGGTTGCGGCGTTCTGGTAGGGCTGAACCAGGCACCCGCTGCGCCTCATTCCACAGTGCGGTTGCACACCGCGAACGGCATGGAACGGCTGGTGGTGATGCGCACCACGCAAATGTTCGACGATGCCGGCATCCTCAGCGGGGTGGTAGCCACCATCAAAGACATCACCGACGAGGCGGCGCCCCAAAAGCGGGAAGTGATTGCCGAATCGCCGCCCATGCGGGAGGTGTTGAATTTTGTGCGGCGGGTGGCGGCCAGCGAAGCCACTACGATTCTGCTCGAAGGTGAAAACGGGACCGGCAAGGACCTGGTTGCCAAGACGCTGCATTATCAGAGCGTGCGCCAGGCCGAGCCGTTTATCGCGATCAACTGCGCGGCCATCCCCGATTCGCTTCTGGAGAGCGAACTGTTCGGGTATGAAAAGGGCGCGTTCACGGATGCGCGGTCGCAAAAACGGGGCATTTTCGAACTGGCCGACAAGGGCACGCTCTTCCTGGACGAGATCGGCGAGATCCCGCTGATGCTGCAGGCCAAGTTGCTGCGGGTGCTGGAAGACCAGACCTTCCGGCGGCTGGGCGGTCTGAAAGACATCAAGCTGGATCTGCGGGTGGTGGCGGCCACCAACAAGAACCTGCGGGAAGCCGTGAAAGAAGGGGCTTTCCGGCAGGATCTGTATTTCCGGCTCAACGTGATCCAGATTCTCATTCCGGCGCTCCGGGAGCGGACCGAGGACATCGTGCCGCTCACGAAGTTTTTCGTCGAGCACTACAACCGCAAGTTCAAGCGGAACATCGAAGGATTGAACGAGGCGGCGGCCAGGCTGTTGATGAGCCACGACTGGCCGGGCAATGTGCGCGAGTTGCGCAACGCCATCGAGCGGGCCATGATCCTGGAGGAGTCGTCACTCATCACGCCGGCCAGCCTGCCGATCGCGATTTCGCGCCCCGAAGCGGGGATGCCGTTGGCTATTCCGGCGAGCACGGACCTTCCCACGGACGGGCTTTCGCTCGAAGACAACGAACGCAACCTGCTGGCGCGGGCGCTCGAAAAGACCAACGGCAACCAGACGCAGGCGGCGCGATTGCTGCGCATCACGCGGGATACGCTGCGCTACAAGATGAAGAAATTCAACTTGCGGTAGACGCCTACATCGACAAAAAGACTTGTCGATGTCAAGAAGTTAGAAGCCAGAAGATAGAATCACCCCACGCGTGATCGGCTAATTCGTGGGCGCCGGCACGAAAACGATGCGCGGCACGGCGGCGCCGGCGTCCAGCAGCCACAGGGGCGCGGAGCCGAATTCATTCAAACGGAACAGACTCCCCATGGGCATGAGCGTGGTTGGTGTGCAATCGCAGGCGATCATACTGCGGCTGTTCGCCGCGAGGTCGAAACTCACGACGCCCTGAGCCGAGGCACTGGCTACGTAAAGTTTGGAGCGATCCTGCGAAAACCCGATACCAGCGGCGGAAGCCAGACTGTCATCCGGCTGCGCGATGGTCTGCGGGGCGGCTGCGCCGGTCGAGTCGCGGATGAGCAGGAGGCCCGCGGCGGGATCAATCACGGCGACATCGTGACCGCCCGGTGCGAAAGCTACCAGGGCGCCGGCGCCAGCCGGGACCAGGCTGCGATTCTCGCCGTTCACGCTGAGGAGCCGCACAGAACCACCGGAGACGCTGAGAAGGTACACGCCGTCATCGCTGATGGCGAAATCCGCGGCCATGGGAGCGCGCTGGCGCGAGCGGTTGCCGGGTGCGGATGAGGGCTGCAGACCGCCGGCAGCCGGGAGGTTGACGGTGCCGGCCAGCGCGGGAGCACCGGGCAGGCCGTGGAACACCTGGACCTTCCCCAAGGCAAAGAGAGCCGCGGCAGTGCCAGACGGGCTGAACACCACCCGCTGCGGAATGAAGCTGATGCCGCTCAGACTGGTTTCCACGGGGCCGGCGGAAGTCAGGCGGAAGAAGTGGAGCACGCCGTCGGCAGACACCACGAAGGCCGAATCCTGACGGGGCGAGACATACGCGGCCGAGAGATCCAGGCCAAGGTTGATGGGGTCGCCGATCAGCGACGCGCCGGGGACTCCTTGAATCGGCCGCAACGCGCGGCCGGGGCTATCGTAAATGAATCCCGCCACGGGGCCCGAGAGCGAGCCCTGTTGCGCAGCGAGCACGGAGCCCGCAACCAGGACGAGACCGAATATCCGGAAGAATCGAGTAGTCATGTTGTTCCTAATGCGGTGGGGCGACCACCGATCCGGCACCTGCCGTGATGGTAGTTCCGGGATTGGTGGTAGAACTGCCCCCGGTGTGTGTAGCCCAGTAAATGCCGCCGGCCACCGCAGTCCCGGCGATCGCCAGAATCGCGATCAGCTTGCCTGACCCGGCCGACGCTGCCGTACCGGCGCCTGCGATGGCATTGGTCTGCGTGATGATGGCGGCGGCGGTCAAAGCGCCGAAAGAAGCCGTGATCTGGATCTGGTATTGCCCTTTGTTGGAATTGGGTTGTAATCCGCGGGCCACGGCGCGGCCTTGCGCATCCGTGGTCACCGAAAGGGAATGCGCGCCACCGGGGAATTCTCCGCTGGCTCCTCGGGTGGGCAACTCGAACAGGACGAGGGCGCCGGCCAGCGATTTGTGGTTTTCATCTTGCACTTCCACGACGGGCTCACGCGCGGTGCGCTGGCGGATATTGTTGATGGCGCCATCGCCTTCCACAATCACCAGGTTGAGCTTGGTAACCGGCGCCTGGGCAGCCGCGCCAGGGGGAAACGGCAAGGCGATCAATCCGGCGAGAAGCCAAGACAGGTTACGCATCGCAACCCTCCGAGGCTTTTATTATGGCTGGTAGCAGGTGAAAACTCAAACGCAAAGGTTTGGCGATTGGGGCGGCGGAGCACCATTCCGGCGCGGGGCAGGGCCAATGCCTATCGTTTCAGGGGGTCCTCGACCCAGGGCGGGGTGGCATCGATGAGGCGGCCCAACTCGGGTTCGAGCGCCTCCATTTTCTGTTTCATCTGCCAGGCCACCTCGCGGTAGCTGAAGTGGCCTTTGACGCCGCTGCGCAACCGCGACATGTATTCGGCCTCGGCGAAATCCATTTTGAAGAGGAAGCGGGAGCGAGCCCCAAAGGGCAACAGGTAATGGGCCCCCGGCGCGGGAAGGGCCGCCATGCGCTCGAAGGCCTGCTGCATGGCGGTTTGGTAGACCTCGCCGGCGGCGGCAGCGGCCACCAGGGCGGGCGTTTCAAAGCCGAGACGGCCGGAATAAGCCTGGCGGAATTTCTGACAGCGGCGGTGACGATGGAGATCGCGATAGGCGCCCACATCGATCACCATGTCGAAGGCGTAGAGGCCGCCGCGGAAACCGGCTAGGATCTCATCGCGACGGGTGCGAGAGCCCAGCGCCACATCGATCACCTCGGCCCGCCGGCGGTCGCTCCAGCCGCAGGTCATTTCGTACAACTCCCGGAATGGCCGGCCGGTGACGGGGTAGAGCAGAGTGGCGGCGATATCGGCGGGAACGTGGCTGGGGCGCAAGAGGTCGACGCGCTCGGCATCGGCGGAGGAGCGCGCCGGAGGCAGATTCTGCGCGGCCCATTGGCGGAGATCGTCGCGAGACCGGATGGCGTGTTCATCGGCGTCGGCGTGCCGGGCGAGAGTGGGGGCCAGTGGCTCGGCGGCGGCCGCCAGGTCCCAGCGGCAATCCGGCTCGGCGGCGCATGCTTGCGCGATCTCCCCGCCTAATTCGCGTACTTCGGCATACTCGGAGGCCTTCAGCCGGCGGATCTGTTTTTCGAGAGTGCGAATGCTGACCACCTGGCCGACATTCGTGGGGACGCCCCAAAAGAGCAGATAGCGGGCGACATCGAAGGCACGCGCCGTCAAATTCCGCTGGTAGGCATCGGGCTTCATGTCGGCGGGGCGCGGTAAGCGTTCCGAGAGGCAAGCAAAGGCCAGGTCCTTCACGGTCGCGTAGGCGGCCAGCAGCGCCTGGCCGGCGGCCTGGTAACGGGCGGCATCATCGGGCGCGAACTCGGGCGGGGTCACAAAGCCGGAGGTGGAAAAATCCTGGTAGCGAGAGGACTTGGCCTGGCCGTCCCATAGGGGCTCTTCTTCGATTTCGGTGGCGGCCAGCTCGGAGACGCCCTCGAAGCAGACCACGGTGTGGCCGAGATCGGCGATGGAGGCGTGGCCATACTGAAAGTAAAAGCTCTCCAGGAACTTCTGGGAGTCGTGGGTGCGGACCCAATCGATCGAATCGCGAATGGAATCGGGGGACCGGCTGTAGCGGGCCAGGGCGTAGGCGCTCTTCTCCGGCGGCATGGGCGCCACGGTGATGACGCGTTTCGTGGGAGTCAAGACGCTATCATAGCGGAAAGGATGCGATTGCGAATACACAAAGTTCACCCGGCGGCGGAACTGCCCTCTTACGCTCACGGGCCCGGGGAAGACGCCGGTATGGACCTGCGCGCGGTGGAAGACGTGACGCTCGAACCGGGCGTGCCGCGGCTGGTTCCCACCGGCCTCGCGGTGGAGATCCCAGCCGGTTACGAGGCGCAGGTACGGCCCCGTAGCGGCTTGGCACTGAAACATGCCATCACCATGCCGAACACACCGGGCACCATCGATCCGGGGTATCGCGGCGAGATCCGCGTGATCCTGCTGAACCTCGGGCGCGAGGCGTACACCGTGCGGGCGGGCGACCGCATCGCACAGATGATTGTGGCGCGATACGAGGCCGTCGAGTGGGAGGAAGCCGAACTATCGGCTTCCGAGCGCGGCGCGGGGGGATTCGGCTCGTCCGGGACATAGGCGATGCTATTCTGAAGTCTCCGACGCCATGCCACTTCCCCGTCACGCAGAGTTGTGGTTCCCCGGTTACATTCGCAGCAGGCTCAAGAACTGGGCCGCGCCGGGGCCGAGCCGCGTGTGGGTGGCCCTCGCCGACCATTGGGAACCCTACTGGGCCAAGCCGTCCGACCAGATCGCGCGGGAGCGCGCCGCGGTGTGGAGCCGGTGCTGGCCGGAGATCGCGGCGCGCCACGCCGATTCCACGGGCAAGCCGCCGCAACATACCTTTTACTATCCGGAAGAGGAATATCGCCCCGACATTTTAGAGACGCTGGCCGCGATGACGCGCCAGGGCATCGCCGACGTGGATGTGCACATCCACCACGATGGCGAAGGCCAGCAGAACTTTCTCGACCGGATGAGCGGGTTTATCGAGGCGCTTTCCACGCGCCACGGACTGCTTCGGAAGCACAACGGCCGGACGGCCTTCGGTTTCATCCACGGGAACTGGGCGCTGGATAATTCCCGACCGGACGGCCGCTGGTGCGGATTGAACAACGAGATTACACTGCTGCGCGACCTGGGGTGCTACGCGGATTTCACGATGCCGTCGGGCGCGTCGCCCACACAATCGCGCATCGTGAATTCGATTTATTGGGTGATCGACGACCCGCTGCGGCCGCGGTCATACGATCAAGGCGTGCCGGTCCGGGCGGGTGCTCCGGGGAGCGGCGATCTGCTGATGATCACGGGGCCGTTGGGCTTACGGTGGTCGGAGCGGCTGAAACCCCGCTTGGAAGCCGGCGAGATCGCGTACCAGGATCTCCCGACGGCTTACCGGATCGGGCGGTGGTTGCAATTGGCCCCGCGCATCGGCAACAACGTCTTCATCAAGCTCTACACGCACGGCGCACAAGAGCGCAACTACCGGGCCCTGCTGCTCGACGGCGGCCTGGACCGCCTCTACGAGTTGTTGCCGCAGGAATGCCAGCGTCTGGGACACGAGCTGCACTACGTGACCACTTGGGAAATGCGCCAGGCGGTGGACCAAGCGGCTTCCGGTTCTTGAAATCGCTTGCCGTTCCGAGCGGCCCCTGAGAGCCGGGCAGAATCGGCTTCACGGTAGACTGAAAACCAGTGGAAGAAGATGTCCTTGGCAAAGCCTACGATGCGCGGTTGATGCGCCGCCTGCTGGGCTACATGCGGCCCTATCGGAAGTTGGTGGGGTTCTCGCTGGTCTTCCTTCTGGCTCAATCCATCTTGCAGGTGGCCAGCCCGTTGCTCACGCGCATCGCGGTGGACCGGTACATCCGGCCGGGCGCGCATCCGCCGGCCTCGCTGTTCGATGCCCTTCTGCCTTCGGATCCGTGGGCCGGGCTGACCCGGATCGCGCTGCTGTATCTGGTGGTGCTGGCCGGCACCTTTATCACCGAGTTTGCCCAGACCTACCTGATGCAATACACCGGACAGCTCGCCATGTTCGACCTGCGGAAGCAACTCATGGAACACCTGCAGGGTTTGGACCTGGCGTTCTACGACCGCAACCCGGTGGGCCGCCTGGTCACGCGCGTCACTACGGACGTGGACGTGCTCAACGACCTGTTCGCTTCCGGCCTGGTGACGATCCTGGGCGACGTGATGGTGCTGGGGTTCATCGTGGCCGTGATGTTCCAGTTGAGCCCGCCGCTCACCGCCATCATGCTGGCGGCCATGCCGTTCGTGATTGCGACGACCATGGTGTTCCGGCGCAGCGTGACGCAAAGCTACCGGCGGATTCGCGTGGCCATCGCCAAAATCAATGCGTACCTGCAGGAGCACCTTACGGGGATTGTGGTGCTGCAACTTTTCAACCGTGAGGCGTCGAGCGCCCGGGAGTTCGAGGTGGTGAACCGGTCGCATATGGAAGCGTACAAAGATGCCATCACGGCGTATGGCTGGTTTTA
>PLZX01000216.1 GCA_003152325.1 Bryobacterales bacterium
GGAAAGAACTCGGAGGGGCTGCCAAGTCAATCGCCCGCTGCATCGCCGCTGGCGACACCCGGAGGCTGCATGAAGCCGACACTTCGAAGATGACCGCGAGTTTGAGAACGATGGCCCGCAAGCGGTGAAAGAAGGGCATCGCCAATGAACAATATCAGAATGGTTCGCGTCATCCTCGAGTGACCTCCCTGTCGAGCGTGTCAACATCGTCACTCATCGTGAATCTGGACGACCACCCGGTTTTGGATTTGTGGCAATGACGAATGATGCGGAAGCGGTGAAAGCGATCAATACCCTGAATGGCACGGACCTTGAAGGCCGAACGTTAAGTGTCAACGAAGCAGGTTCGAAGACGGATCGGCCAAGGACTGACCGTCCAGGCGGCGGTGGCGGGCAAAGGCGCTGGTAGCTTCTATTCAGTGATTGAACGCAGCGACGTTTCAGGCGTCTCGGTTGCCGTGCGGCTATTGCTTCCCCCCGCAACTTCCGCAAAGATCAATTATGGTGCGCCACAACGGACAGATGAAGGAAGCGACACGCCAAACCCTCATACGGCACTCCGACGAACCGAAGCTCGAAATCGGTGACACCGTTCTAATCAAGGAAGGCGTGGTTGGGGTGGTCCTCGCTGGTTTGCTGAATCCAGTTCAGCATTATGGGCAGGAATGGGAGATAGCGATCTGACCCCATCGCTTTCCTTTAGCCGGCAGTTTGCGTCCCGGTCTGTGCAGTAGCCGTGGCCGTCTTCTTCGTCGGTGTAACTTTCTTCGCCGCCTTTGTGGGAGCCTTTACCGTCACCTTCTTGACAGAGGCCTTCTTCCGGGCTGGTACTCCCAAAACCAGCTTGGCGGAAATACTGGCTGCGGTGTGCAGCGGCGGGGCGCAGGCCTGGTTTGGTGTCCTTGAACGCATTTGTGGATTCGCGGATTCCGGGCTGCCGCCAACTGCAGGGCAAAGCGCTTGCTATACCGCGCGATGCTTCCGCGGTGCACGCCAGGGAGTACCTGGAACCCTCCAAGCCGATGCAGTAAAGACGGCGCAAGAAGAAGGATACGATCTGGCCGCCGACAATGTGGCGATACAGCGCTGACGACGCTCCGACAGACCTACGAGCCACAGGCGCCGCACTCGGCCCCGCCGCGCCGCCGACCACGAGGCGCTTCTTGTTCTGAAGCGGTATTAAACCTGGCCTCACGGTGTGGGGCGGAGGCTGGCTGGTATATACTCAATCGCAGAGACGAGGCCAACAGAAATTCTGGTCGATGTTGAGGGTCCTATGAGCAGCGGCGGTCATTTTCCCATTCGGTCTTTTGTCGGGTCCGTGCTGCTGGTCGCAGTCGCCGCCGTCAGCGTGTATCTGTCGTATGAACTGGTCGTCAAGCCGCGGCGGGCACTGCAGGACCAGATCCGCGAGCAGAAAGGGACCATTCTCAAACTCGAGCAAGAGAAGCAGCGCCTCGAAGTCTACCTGAAGATTTTGAAGCACATCGACCGCCGGGCGCGTGTTGAGGTTCTTCGACAGGCGAAGGACCAGCAGGGGAACCTACAGACCACGATTAGGTTCACCGAGATTGATGACGCCGGCAAGCCGATCAATATCTCTCGAGAGCTGACTCTGCCGGGGCAAGAAGTCTATTTTGACACTTTAGTGATCAAGTTCGACGACCACTTCATCGAGCAGGGCGACCCTGTCAAGGGCGGGGCGCTCATGGTGTTTCGNNGGATCTTCTCCAGCACCATGCGGGCTGAAGATGGCTTCGTCATCGACACGGAAGGCCAGGTGCCCGAGGTCTACGCGGAGCGGCGAGCGACCAGCGAATTCGAGAAGGACCTCTGGAAACGCTNNCGCCCGGAACGCGCATGGCGCCGCCGCAAATGAATCCTTAGAGCCCGCCCACATTAGTTCGGCTCACCGTGTGAGCTTGGGAACATGAGGAGCTACTTAAAGGCAATCTGAACCCGTTAATGAATAGGATTCTATCGGCAGTCCGCTTTGTGTCGAGCGCTCTGTTATCAACCTGGCTCAGCCTCTACTAGCATCTTGCGCAAGAACATCAACTGTCCCAAGTGGTACGCGTTGTGGTCAGCCGCCAGCAGGGCCTCACGCAACAGAGTTTGTCCGTTGCCGTGCGGGATAGCTGCCAACAGGTCGTTTTTCGTATCCGCAATCAGCGTCCGCAGCTCTTTTAGGTCGGATTGAAAGTGCCGCACACTTGCCTCCCAAGACCCTTCGCTCGGGGGCTTTTCCCCGGCAGGCCAGTAGTCATCGGGGAACTTTTTCTCCTGGTATTCCGGGTTGCGGCTAAAGTCCAGAATGTCTTGCTGCGCGATACGCATGTGCTCGATCAGTTGCCAGGCCGAATGCGGAACTCCCGGAGGCTTCGTTCCGCGAAGGGCCACCGGGAAACCGACCACCGCGGCGTCGAAGGTCAGGTGTGCGCCTTTCATCCGGAGCAGGTTGTCGAGATGTTGGCGGAGTGATGAGTTTGGTTGCTTGGCCATGCACTTAGTCTCGCACTAGCCTACCCGGTTCACGGCGCCGGCCGCCACTCCAGCAATGATGAATTGCGGCAAACTGGTTCCTGGTGCCCGTCCCAAGGATCAAAGCCCGCTTCGTCGAACCGATGCTCTTGCAGCCCGCCGAGAAGCTGTCCGACGGAGGGCTCTGGCTTTACGAATTGAAGCTGGACGGCTTCCGGGCCGAAGCGATCAAGACTGGCGGCCGAGTCCAACTGCGCTCACGCAACGATAAGGATTTCAACAGGAAGTATCCAGCCATCGTCCAGGCTCTCGCTGCAATGCCCGACGAAACTGTGATCGACGGCGAGATCGTCGCGCTTGACTAATGGTGAGAACTCGCTTATGTGCCGTCCCTGCGAGAAGAAACGTGCTGCCTGTATGTTGGTGTTTTCGATACTCAACATTAATGCAATCTCGTTGAGGCGAAAATGGCCTCCGAGTAGGGCGTGATTCACTCCAAACTTGCGCGGTACCGTCCACCGGCCGGAGGCGCCTCGACATGAATTGCGAGTAACGGCGCGCGAAATTCCCCGGTCTTAGCCGATAGATGGGCGTCGAACACTGACGTATACTCAAACAGTCCGATGCCTGTGGGTGCCGAGATTCCCGGTCCGTACGATCCACTCCTGGTGGTCGTCTCCGTTCTGATCGCCATACTCGCTTCTTACACGGCGATCGATCTAGCAATCCGTGTCACGGCGGCGCGCGGCCGGGCCCGCCGGGTCGGGCTGATCTGCGGAAGTGTGGCGATGGGGATCGGCATCTGGTCCATGCATTATGTCGCCATGCTGGCGTTCCGGCTGCCTATTCCAGTGCGGTACCACTGGCCCACGGCGCTGCTGTCGCTGCTCGCTGGGATCGTCTCGTCCGCACTGGCCTTGTACATCGTGACGCGGCCGCGGGTGCCGGCGGCCTGGATTCTCGGGGGCTCAGTCCTGCAGGGCAGCGGAATCGCGACGCTGCACTACACCGCGATGGCTTCGATGCGGATGGAGGCCGAGAGTCACTATTCGGCACCGATCGTCAGCCTTTCGGTGCTGGTGGCGATCGTGAGTTCGCTGCTCTCACTGTGTCTGGCATTTGTGTTTCGCGGGGGGCCAATCAGCTGGAAGCTCAGAAAAGTAGGCAGCGCGCTTTCGATGGGCGTAGCTATCGCCGCCATGCACTACACGGGCATGGCTGCCGTCAGTTTCACCGTCTCCGGCATGGCGCTCAACCTTGCGAATGCAGTGCTAATTTCGTCGCTGGGGCTCGCTGGAATCGTGGCGGTGAGCGTGATGGTCATGCTGGCAACGGTGGTGACCGGGCTGGTGGACCAGCTTCAGAAGCAGAAAAACCTTCTGGATGAGCTGTTCGAGCAGGCGCCGCAGGCTATCACTCTGGTAGACCGTGACGGCATGGTGGTCCGAGTGAACCGGGAGTTCGAGCGGCTCTTCGGGTACAGCCCCGGCGAAGCTGTGGGCCGACGGTTGAGTGAGTTGATCGTTCCAGCAGACGCGCAGGAAGAGTTTGAGAGGCGCACGGAACAGGTTGCGCAGGGGCAGCGTGTGGAAACCGAGTCGGTGCGCCGGCGCAAGGATGGCAGCCCGCTCCATGTGCTGGCGGTGAGCGTGCCGGTATCGCTTCCCGGCGACCAGATCGCGGTTTACGACGTGCACCTGGACATCACCAAACGGAAGGAAGCGGACGCGGCGCTGCAGACGCTCTCGCGCCGGCTGTTGGCGGTGCAGGAGGACGAGCGCCAACATCTTGCCCGCGAGTTGCATGACGAGATCGGGCAGTTGCTGACTGGCCTCGGCCTCCTCCTCAAGCCCAACGGGGAATGGCCGGTCGGCCCCGTCAAGACCCGGTTCGATCAGGCGCGGAGCATGGTCGACGAGCTTCTGGGCAAGGTGCGCAGATTGTCGTTCGATCTGCGGCCGGCCGACCTCGATCAACTCGGGCTCCTGCCTGCCCTGCTGGCATTCTTCGAGCGGTTCACGGAGACGACGGGAATGCTGGTGGATTTCAAGCACAAAGGTTTGGATGGACGCTTTGCCACCGAGCTGGAAACGGCGGCTTATCGCATCATCCAGGAGGCATTGACGAACGTGGCGCGCCATGCGGGCGTAGCCGGCGCCGTCGTGCGCGTCTGGCTCGATGGAAACGTGCTGAACCTGCGCGTCGAAGACCGGGGTAGCGGATTCGATCCGGAGGCTGCGCTGAAAGCAGCGAGGACCCGCGGGCTCGCCGGCATGCAGGAGCGTGCCATGCTGTTAGGAGGGGGAATGACGGTCGAGTCCGCTCCAGGCCGTGGAACCACGGTCTCGGTGGAGCTGCCGCTGAGAAATGCAGGAGATGAACCGGCAGCGTAGCCACACTGGAGCTTACCCCAACCAGGGGAGACTATGGCGGTAACGGTGGTATTGGCGGACGACCACGCCGTCGTTCGAAGGGGCATGCAGGCATTGTTGGAATCGGAGCGGGATTTCTCCGTCGTGGGTGTGGCCGCGGACGGTCTGGAGACGGTGAGGCTGACGGAGCGATTGAAGCCGGACGTTTTGGTTCTCGACCTGATGATGCCGGGGTTGAGCGGATTGGAGGCGCTGCGGATTCTGCGGGAGCGCTCGCCGCGGACGCGGGTGGTGGTACTCTCCATCTACAGCAGCGTGGCATTCATCACCCAGGCGCTGCAACTCGGGGCTACCGGATATGTACTCAAGGGCTGCACGGAAGAGAACCTGCTCCGGGCCATCCGCGAGGCGGCGGCCGGCCGCCGGTTTTTGAGCCCGCCGGTGACGGAAATTGCGATTCAGGCTTACATCGACCAGGCCAACACCGGGCCGTTCGATCCGCACGAGACGCTCACGCCGCGGCAGCGCGAAGTGCTGCAAATGGTGGCGGAAGGAAAGACGAACGGCGAAATCGCCGAGCTCCTTCACATCAGCCCGCGAACCGTGGAAAATCATCGCGCAGCCCTGATGCAGAAATTGGGCATTCAGAACCAGACGGAGCTGATCCGCCACGCTATGCGCCATGGATTGATCCCTCCGGAAGAATCGTGAGATTCCTGCCCGTTTTTTGAGTACCTTCCCGGATTTCAAATATGAGTCCCAACGGCTAGCATTGGGGTGAGAGATCTGCTTGCATGCTCGCCGCCCCGAACTCCCGGTGGACGCGGCGAGGGTGCAGGCAGATTCCGCGAGGATGCTTTTCGACACAACCTTTGCCGGCGCAAGCCCCGATGACGCGTTGTCGTTCATCGTGGAGATCCTTCAGTCCTTCACCGAATACTCGATTATCGGGAAGGACCTGAACGGGAGAATCCTGCTGTGGAATGAGGGAGCCCGGCGGCTGTATGGCTACGAACCGGAAGAGGTCATTGGAAGGGCGCAGGCGGACATACTCCACACGCCGGAGGATATCGCTGCCGGGAAGCCGGCGGCGATTCTGCAAGAGGCGTTGCGCCGCGGAAAGTGGGAAGGCCTGCTGACGCGGTTGCGCAAGGACGGATCGCGGTTTGTGACGCGGGCGGTGGTCACGCCGCGGTTCGATACCGGGGGCCTGCATACCGGGTACCTGCTGGTCTCGAAAGACGCAACTAATGAGGTGGCTGCGGCGCACGCCGAGGTGGGCGCGATGCTCGACGTCACTGAACTCAAACGCACCGAGAAATCGCTGCAGGAGTCCTATGGCAGGCTTCGGCAGCTTTCCGGAGACCTCCTGCGCGCCCAGGATTACGAGAGGCGGAGAATCGCGCGGGAGTTGCATGACAGCACGGCACAGCTTTTGTCGGCCTTGAGCATTAATCTCAGCCGTCTACAGAAACCCGGGCTGGAGCCGGACCGCCGCAGACAGATGCTCTCTGAGGCCAGCGAGCTGGTAGCCGCTTGCTCAGTAGAGATTCGAACCGTCACGTGTCTTCTACATCCGCCACTGCTTGACGAACTTGGGCTAGCGAGCGCGTTACAGTCGTACGCCCAGGGTTTCAGCCAGCGGACCGGGATCCAGGTCGAGATCAAGCTCCCGCCGGATTTTGGGAGGCTCAGCAGCGAGTTGGAAACCACTCTTTTTCGCATTGTCCAGGAAGGGCTGGCGAACGTCCACAAGCATTCGGGTAGCCCGTTGGCGGTGATCCATCTGGAACGCGATCCACATGAAGTTCGGCTGGTATTGCAGGACCGGGGCCACGGCCTTCTAGAGGCGCTGCGCAAGACCAAGGGATTCGTTCGCTTTGGCATAGGCATCATCGGCATGCGCGAGCGCGCGGAGCAGCTTGGTGGCCGGCTGGAACTTAACTCGAACGATAATGGCGCAACGCTAACCGTAACCCTGCCCCTACCCTTGATTCAACCCAATGAAGAAAACGCGAATACTGTTAGTGGATGATCATCAGGTTGTAAGACGAGGCGTCGCCGGGCTCATAGCCGACGCCCGCTCCGACTGGGAGGTGTGCGGCGAAGCATCCACGGGCCGCGAAGCCGTCGCCTCCGCCGCCAGTCTCAGGCCGGATATCGTCGTGATGGACATCTCCATGCGCGATATGAATGGCCTGGAGGCCACGCGCGAGATTCTGAAAAACAACCCTGGTATCGAGGTCCTGATTCTGTCCATGCATGAATCGGACCAGATGGTACACGATGTGTTGGGAGCGGGGGCCCGGGGCTATATTTTCAAGCAGGATGCGGGCAACGACCTTATCGCGGCCCTGGAGGCGCTCCGCCACCATAAGCTTTTCTTTACTTCCAGGGTATCTGAGGTGGTGCTGGGCGGATATCTTGGCGGCGCCGCCGCAGCACCCGCTGATGGGGCTTCCAGCCGGCTCAGTCCGCGGGAGCGGCAGATCGTCAAACTGGTGGCCGAAAGCAAGTCCAACAAAGAGGTGGCCCACATTCTCCAGATCAGTGTCAAAACCGTGGAATCCCACAGGGCCCACATCATGGAGAAACTCGGCCTTCATTCCGTCACCGAACTGGTCCGCTATGCGATCCGCAACAACATTGTGGAGTGCTGACGATTATATGGCCCGCGAGCCGAGGACACCAGTTCTGGCCGCTCCACTGCCTCCCGCCCCCAAAGCGCTGCCTTCCAGAATCTCCCGCAAGGCTGCCAACCGCGCCATTACTAGGCTCTCACGCAGGAGCGGCGCCTCCATGTCGACGTCCCTCAAGAGCCACTTCAGGAGCATCGCACTAAACAGGGTCGGGACCAGTCCCGCCAGCGCGGCGGCGAGCGCCGGGGCGGCGCCCCGCTCCGTGGTGGAAAGCAGGCTCGCCAAACAAGGCAGCAACGAGCCTGCAATCGCTCCATAAGAGCATCTACGGAGGAGCGAAGTGATGCCGGGGCGGCGCTCTTGCATGTCCCAGTCCCACAGGGCAAGCAGGATCAGCGAGGCCGCGCACGACATCCACTCGGCTGCCGTCGCCGCAAGGCGAACTCCACAGGGACCGCTTCCTGCCAGGAGAGCCAGGCTCACCCTGAGGCAGCCCAAGCCGATCAACGTGCCGACAAGGCTCTGCGGGCGCAGGCGCAACCAAAACTTAACATCGCTGAAAACGAAGCTCATGACGCGTTCGGACCAATCGTGCACTATCAGGTTGCCCTAAGAACGCCTTCGAGTCCATGCCATAAAACCCTCGGACGCCGAGGGACAGCGCTGTAGTGGGAATCAGTCGTTGGCGGAAGCGCCGGAGCGCCTGGCCTGCCGGCCAGCCAACACCGCCAGCATCCAACTGACGATCATCATAGGCATTAGCCCGATCATTTCCGCCGGTTTCCACGCCTGCCCGTCTCCGCAAAGGTATGCCACGGCGGTGCTGACGGTGATGGCCACGGCTCCCGTGCAGACAACCAGGCTGAACCATCGGGGAATGCCCGATTCATCGAGTTCGCTATACCTGCAGGCACTCATGAGGATGCCCAGCCCCAGTACGCCGGAACAGACCGCGCTCAGGAAGGACATGGGGGCCCGCGACTGCCAGGCATAGCTGGGAACGCCGGTCATGTAGCCCACGCAGCCCACGGCTCCAATAGCGAAAATGATCGACCCCAAAATGGCGATGTCCACAAGCCGCGGCTCGAACCACCAGTGCGTGTGGCGCATCAGCAGTGCCACTGCGGCAAGCGACAGCACGACTACCGTGTTGGGAGCGATGGCATGCCAATCTCCTGCCCCCAGGTTGGCCGCGACCAGGGTTTCCACTCTGGGCCCTAGGGCGAATGCCCGCTCAGCCGCCAGCGCGACGGCCATCGACAGGGTAACCATGGACAGTATCGATGTTACCCGCGGAACCCAGAAACCGACCGCCATCAAAGCCAGCCCGCAAGCCACAAATCCTACGGCCGAGGCGGGCGGAGTGGCAACGCTGGCTGACAACAGCCTGGTGTAGCTTACCCGGTGCAGCGCCAGCGCCACCAGGATGGCGATTCCCAATCCGGCGCACATGCCTCCACTCACGATCAGACCCGCGCGATAAACCGGACCGGCTCGATATTCATTCGGCACGGGTGCACCCTAAGCCGCGGTCCGTGGTGCCCGGCGCGAGCATCCTTGTGGGAGGCAGACCGGCGCGCGTTGATAGCGTTCCAGCAACCGGATCAGTGACACAACACACTCCCACCGCCGGTGCAAAGCCGTCAGGTTGGTCTCGGTTTTGGGTGGTCGACGTACGTGCATGTGGTTACTTAACTCCTAAGTCAAGCTTGCATCGGAAGAATTGCCCCACGGTATCCCGACAAACCCCGATTTCACGGGATGTTATGCAGCAGTATCCATGGGCTGCGTGCCTGCCGACAGTAGGGGCGATGCCACCGACACCCCCGCAGCAGGACCAGGTGTTCGCGATTATGCGGCCCAGTCGGACAGTTTCTTCATGATTCTCGTCACGTCCCCGTCAGGCTGGCTTTGCCGGAGGCGGAGTTGTCCAGTCCATTCGGTGAAGTATGCTGGGCACAGCTTGCGGGCCGAGCACGCTACCAGCGCGACCATAGCGGGGGCTTCAGAGCGGAGCATTATGAATCAGACCGGGCACAGGTCCGTGCAGATGGTGCGGCGGTATATTAGCCACGGGAGTTTGTTCAGGGAGAACAGCGCGGGAAAGCTGGGGCTCTAG
>PLZX01000317.1 GCA_003152325.1 Bryobacterales bacterium
GGTCGGCGGTCCACCAGTCGCCGGACGTGCGCCAGGGGCCGGCGAGATCGAGAATCTTGCCGCGAATGCGATCGGCGGCAACGAAGCTGGGCTGGCCGGAAGCCAGGGCGACGCGGGCGGCGCGCGGAGGACGGAAAATGCGCAGCGCCAAAACGGGGACGGACGCATGTTTCGTCCGCGCCGCGAAAAATGCGTATGTCCCCTTTTTGAGGCGGAAGGCACCGGGGCGGTGAGTGTCGACCAGTTCCGGCGAGCCTACGCGGCCTTCGCCCACGATCGACTGGATGCGCGCGAGGGTCAGTTCGAGCTTCACCGGTTCCGGCGTCACCGGAACAAAGAGGCCGGTCTGGGCGGCCTGCGGCTTCACCGGCTCCACGGCGAGCCACACATGCACGATGGGCGCGGCCGGGGAATGCGCCGCGAGATCGAGCTGCAGCAACTTCAAAAAGGCTTTGGTATCGAGCGAGGGCACGGGCAGCCGCAGCGTGCGCTCATGCGTGGCGCGGGTTTCCAGCTTCAGACGCAACCGCAGCTCATTGGTGGCCAGTCCGCGCGTGGCCAGGCGTACCGCGAGGCCGTTGATGAGCCGCGCCAGCACGAAGGCCAGCGGCTCCAGCAGATCCACCGGATACTCCAGATCCAGCTCGTCTTCGAAACAGAGCGGCTCGGCGAGCGGCACCAGTTTGCGTTCGGCTTCGCCGCGGGCCAGCTCGCGCAGATGCAGACCTTCCGGGCCCAGGCGCTCGGCGATACCCAGCGGCGGCAAAGCGGCCATGTCCTCGAAGCGGCGGATGCCCCAGCGGTCGAGCGTTTCCTGCAATTCCGGCGACGGGCCGAGCAGAGCCAGCGGCAGCGCGCCCAGGAACTTGGCCTCATCGCCATAAGGAATGATGCTGACGCCGGGAAAACCGCGCGCCGCGCAGATGGCCGCATCGGGGTTGGGGGCCAGCGCGAGACTGGCTTCGACTCCCACTTCCGAAGCGCGCCGCGCGATGGCGACGGCGACATCCTGCGGCAGGCCGAAGAGACGGTCGAGGCCGGAAGCATCCAGCGTGACGGTGTGGGGAGCGGTCTGCTCCACGACCGGCGAAAACTCGAAGGCCAGCGCGGTTAGAGCGCCACTGCCGTGAAGACAGACGAACATACGATGTTTCTCTTGGTGGAGGTTGCACGAGCTCCGATGCCGCGCAGCAGGCGCGAGGCGCGGGGCGCGCCGCTCCATTTGGCCCGTTCGCACGCGCATTCGAGCATCAGCGACGCGCAGGTTCTGGCGTTCGATTGCCTGGCCACGGCGACCAGCACGGTAGGGGTATGTTCCACGGCGCGGCGCAGGCGAAACCACGAGGTGAGCGAAATGCGCCGCGCGGCCGCGGGCGGGGTGTCGCCCAGGTCCAGCACCACCACGCCGAAACCGCCGCCCTGGATCAGCAGGTCGACGGCTTTGAGGGCTGGCTCGGCGCCGCGGGAACGAACCCAAATCAGGCGCTCCAACTGCACCCCGGCCGCGGCGGCCGATGCCGGGTCAAAAGCGTCCTCGGCATCCACCAGCGCGCAAATTTCATCGCGCGCGGTAGCTTGCGCCAAAATCGAAAGCAGCAGGCTGGTGCGGCCGGAAGAAGCCGGCCCGACGATCTCGGTGAGGCAGCCGCGGGGCAATCCGCCGGTGGCGTCATCGACCTCTTGAACCCCCGAAGGGACCATATCCAGCGCTGGCCGCGCCTGCCATTCCAAAGGGCCGCCCAGGACGGATTCGAACTGTTTTTTGAGCGCCACCGCCATCATAATTTTCGCTTTTTATTCGCCTGTACTACATTTTTACAGGAGTCGGGAGATGGATGTCAAGGCCGGCGACGAAAGCCAAATAGCAAAAATACCAAACGAACCCAATTTTGCGGCTAATAAAAAGAAAATAAAGCAGATAATTTGGTATCTGACGAAGCCAATCCGGCTTCTGGACCGGTGGGTTTGTAGGCGTTCTGACGGTTGGTGGCGATCTGTTTTGGGGGTGGCATAAAGGCTCCTTACATAACAATGGGATGGCCCCGGGTGAGGGGTCCATCCCGATTACAGGGTAGCAGGCGGGAATACGGAGTTTAGAGCGTTAAAGACTTAAATGATTGAGGAATCAGGGTGAAATAAACTGGCTGGGGTTGTGACGAGAGTAGCTCCGCCCAGACCCCGAGCTCTATATAAGTGGTTGCTTGGCGGGAGCGTTTCGGAGGGGATCGTGCAGAGTGAGACGAAGCCAGTTTTGGCGAAGGCAATCGAGACCACGCCCGAGGAGCTGATTGTAATTCTGGAAAGCGGGCCTGTGTCGATTCCCTGGGAAAAGTGTTCCGAGCGGCTTGCCCGCGCATCCCTGGTAGAGCGAAATCGAGCGGAACTCTCGCCTTCCGGCTATGGCATCCACTGGCCCTTGATTGACGAGGACCTCGCGGTAGGCCCTCTTCTACGGGCGGCCGCATAGGGCGGCAGCTAGCCTTCCCAAGACGAGCTTCCGGCTACCACCGTTTACGGCCCTTCACCACAATTACGTTGAGCAATGCATTCATCACTTGAGTTGGCGTATTACGCCCCCATCCTACCTATAAAGCTGCAGACTTCGTGCGGCCCTCGGCGTCCACTTTCTTGAGAAAGTCGTCGAGGGTGCGACCGGGAACCTCTTCGAACTTAGCGGCGCCGATCTCCAGCTTGCGGATGCGGTCGAGACGGAAATTGCGGAAATCCTTGCGGGACTCGCACCACGCGGCCAACGACCAGGTCGTGCCCCAAAAGTAGAGCGCCAGGGGATGCACCACCCGCTTGGATGCCCGGTTGGCGGAGTCGCTGTAGTCGATGTGGAGTTTGCGGTGTTCGACGATTGCGTGCCGCACCGTGTCCAGGCCGGCGGCCGCGCCTTGGGGGATGTGAAAGTCGATAGCGAACAGGCGCGTGCGTTCGATCTCTTCGCGGCGGGTTTTAGGAAGCACCAGCGCGATCTTTGAGAGTGCGGTGCGCGCGTGGCCGCCCAGGGCGGGGCCTCCCCAGGCCTCGAGAATGCGCGCTCCGGCGACGAGGGCTTCGACTTCATCGGGCGTGAACATGATGG
>PLZX01000322.1 GCA_003152325.1 Bryobacterales bacterium
GCCCCCGTTTCTGATCAAGAGCCGCAATACGGAAGTCAGAAGCGGCTCTCCACGTCGTGGAGATCCCACCCACCGGCGAGAACCAGATCGTAACGGCTCAGCTCCGACGGGCTGGGTGGCTGGTGCATCATCTTGATCCGGTCCACTGCAAGGGTTGGGTCGGCATAGGCCAGCCGCGCCAGAAACAGGAACTCAAAACCGCTCTGCAGCGGATCGTCCACCAGTAGCAGGCGCGACCCGCGAGGTAGTTGAGGGTGGACTCTCCGCAGGCGGTCGATGAGGCGGCGATTGTCGTTTTGGTTGTTCCGTAATGGGGGGGAAGACCCTGCGAGTATCGTGGCGTGCGTGTTTGCGATCAGCGCCGCGGCTGCCACAAAGGCGGCGAATCTCACCGCGGTGTCAAACCGGACAAGGCCCAAGGAGCGGACCAGGCCGTCGCACAGCCACTGGAACAAGCACCCGGCATAGAGAGCCCAGCCCATCAAAGGGATATAGAGCTCGTAGCCGGCCCATCGGGAAATCAGACAGATGGGCATCATGCTCACCACCAGAAAACCAAGACCGAATTTCATCGCTCGGGAGCGCAGGGCGAACGCCGCTACCCCCATTGCGGTCCAAATCGCCACCAAGCCCAATGTAGACAAGCCATGAGGGGAGACCAGGTTATAGAGCAGGAAGTGTTGATAGGTGCGCATGCTTTCGACCGTGGCGCGCACCGAATGGGCACCGTATGCTGAATCGTTACTCAGCGGGTTACGGGTCAAAACCTTTACGGCTATGGTGGGCACGACAAGCGCTGTGGTAGCCAGAACTCCGCGCCCTTGGTGCACCGCAAACCTGGCGGTTGCCCGCCAGGACCAGGAACTGGGAGAAAAATACACCAATTCCAGAAGCAACAAAGCGGCCGGCAGCGTCATCGCCATCTCCTTGGAATCCAGAGCGCAGCCCGTGAGGACTAGGATCACGGCCAATTGACGCCAGGAGAGAGCGGTCGCGCCGGCCATCTGGCCTTCTTGCCGCCAAACGAAATAGCATCGGACTGCCAGAAAATAGAAAAGAAAGCAGAGAATGTCATAGATCGTACCGCTGCTGTAGAGCAACTCGAGATCCGCCGGGTGATTCGTGATGACAACGGCTCCGAACAGCCCTGCCGCCAAGGACCCAGACAAACGCCGCATGAGCGCGAACGCGAGAAGGACGTTCGCAAGCATCAGAGCAAGACACACAGCGCGAAACGGGAGTGGGTTAAAACCCGCGAGCTTGTAAAGTACAAAGTAGTAGACGCCGCCCAATGGCCGGTAAGCTCCGGTTACAACGCAAACGGCCGAGCCGAGCACATCCAGCAGCGAGCGCTCCCAGTATTTGTGCATGTTGAGTAAATTGCCGCCATCGTCTTGGGTAAAGTAGGCGTTCAAGCTATGGAATGCGGTTACGGCAAAATAAATCACGAGGACAAGCACCGATGCAGAAACGAGCGCGCGCCTGTTACGCGCGCCGTTCCCGGCCTCATTTACAGGTTTCATATGTGATCTGGCTACACGAGCTTGGCGGCGTGGGCTGTCAGGATCAGCTCGCCGAACAAGGTGTTGGCCCAGGCGAACCATTTGCGCGTAAAACGCGAGGCGTCGTTGCGCGAGAAGGATTCGTGCATGAAACCGGTGCCGGCGTGCGTGGCCTTCAACATCGCGAGAGAATCGGCGATTTCCTTGGGGTCGCGAGTGGTGAGCGCGCGTGTGATGATGCCGAGCGGCCAGATCATGCCGAGGCCGGCGTGGGGACTGCCCTCGCCAACGCCTGCGGAGCCGCGATAAAGGTACGGGTTATCGTCGCTGAGCACGAAGGCGCGCGTGGCCTGATAGATGGGGTCGTCTAGGGCGCAGCAGCCGAGATACGGCAGCGAGAGCAGGCTAGGCGGGCCGGCATCGTCCTGAAAGAGCTGATTGCCGTAGCCGTCCACTTCGTAGGCGTAGATCTCGCCGTACTTGGGATGGCGCGCGCGGGCATGGGCGGCGAGAGCCTGGCGCACCTGTTCGGCTAGCTCATGACACTGTTGGGCGAAAGACAGGTTGGAGAGCGCGGCGGTGTGGATTTCGCGGAGTTGTTCAAGCGCGGCGACGGCGAAGAGATTGGAAGGGACGAGGAAGGGGAAGATGCAGGCGTCGTCGGAGGGGCGGAAGGCGGAATGGATGAGTCCGCAGGGGCGCGTGGGATTGCCGTAGCCGTCGCCGGGAAGGGAATCGCTGGGAACGGCGGTGGTGCGCTGGAAACGGTACGGGCCGCGGTCCTTGAGACGCTGCTGTTCGCGGAAAGTTTGCACGATGAGGGCGGCGGCGTTCTGCCACGCTTTGTCGAAGCAGGAGGTGTCGCCCGTGGCTTTCCAGTAGCCGTGCGCGAGGCGGACCGGGTAGCAGAGGGAATCGATCTCCCACTTGCGCTCGTGCAACTCGGGCTTCATGCGGGTGTGGTCGGTGGACCACTCGCTGCCGGTGGGGCCGTAGTTGAAGGCGTTGGCGTAGGGATCGATCAGGATGCAGCGGGTCTGGCGGTTGACGACGCCGGCGAGCATGGCGCGCAGTTTAGCGTCATTGCGGGCGAGCGGCAGGTAGGGCCAGACCTGGGCGGCGGAATCGCGCAGCCACATGGCGTCGATGTCGCCGGTGATGACGAAAGTGTCGGGCTTGCCGTCGAGCGAGCCGGTGTGGATGGTGGTGTCGAGGGTATTGGGAAAGCAGTTTTCGAAGAGCCAGGCGAGTTCGGGATCGGCGATGGCGGCTTTGATTTCGGCGATCTTAGCTTCGACGGCGTCGCTCGAGAATTTGCGGTCCGCGGGGGCAGGGCGGCGGGTTGGGAAATCGGCGGCCGGGAGGGAGCGCGCGGCCAGCGCGGCTGTGGCCGATTGAAGTATGGTGCGGCGCGTCATGAAGAAACCAATGAGCGGTAGCGCTACTTGATCTTCACCGGGGCGGCCGGGCGCGTGAGCGGCTTGGGCGGATTGTCTTTGAGCTTCTTCATCAGCTCGGCCACGGCGCGCTCGAGCTGCGGGTCTTTGCCTTGAATGACGGAGGCCGGGTCGTTATCGACTTCAATATCGGGATCGACGCCGTGGCCTTCGATGATCCATTCGCCCGTGGCGTTGGTGAAGCCGGCTTCGGGCACGTTGACGTGGCCGCCGTCGATCAATTGGCCGTGGTCGTTGATGCCGACGACACCGCCCCAACTGCGTTTTCCGATCAGAGGGCCGAGGCCGGCGGCGCGGAACATGGCCGGGAAAATGTCGCCGTCGGAAGCGGAATTGCCGTCGAGCAGTGTGGCCATGGGGCCGGTGAAAGCCGCATCAGGGTAGCGCGAGGGCTGCTCGCTGGTGCGGCTGAACTGGGCGCCGAGCAGGCGTTTGCTGAGACGCTCGATGAGCATGCGCGAGACGTTGCCGCCTCCGTTGGCGCGATCGTCGATGATCAGTCCGTCTTTGCGGAGTTGCGGGTAATACCACTTGATGAATTCGCTGAGGCCGTCGGCGCCCATGTCGGGGACGTGAAGGTAGCCGATGCGGCCGCCGGAGAGTTCATCCACGCGGCGGCGATTGGCGGCCACCCAATCGAAGTAGACCAGCTTGGCTTCGTCAGTGATGGGGCGGTAGGAGATGGTGCGGGCGCCTTGGGTGGAAGGCGTGGAATTGACCAGCCACTGAACGGGACTATCGGCGGCATTGCGCAGCAGGCGATAGGGATCGTCCTTGCCGGTGAGGTCCTGGCCGTTGATGGAGAGAACGTAATCGCCCACCTTGACATCGACGCCGATTTCGGTGAGCGGGGAGCGGTAGGCATCCTCTTCGTTCTGGCCGGCAAAGATTTTCGAAATGCGATAGCGGTTGGAGGCCTGGTCGAGGGTGAAGCGCGCGCCGGGCAGGGCCACACGGGGGCGCGGCGGGATGGTGAAATCGCCGCCCTCGACATAGGCGTGCTGCACGGTGAGCTCGGAAATCATTTCACTGATGACGTAGGTGAGATCGGTGCGATGGGAGACGTATTGGAGCAGCGGTTCATACTGTTTGCGCAGCGCCTCCCAATCGTGGCCGTGCATGTTCGTGACGTAGAAGAAGTCGCGATAGCGCCGCCAGACTTCATTGAAGATTTCGGTCCACTCTTCGGCCGGGACGCGATTCACAAAGAGGTTGGCGGTGGAGACCGGTTTCTTTCCGGCGGCGCCGGTGGGCGTGGCGTCCATGATAGAGAAGCCCGGCGCCGCGCGAACCAGAAGCTTGGAACCATCGCCGGAGAGGATGAAGCCGAAATCATCTTCGAGGAGGGTGGTTTCCTTGCGGTCCTTAAGGGAATAAATGCGGAGGGAGCTCTTGGTGTCGGCCTGGCGGCCGTAAAAAAAGCTGGGGTTGACGCCGTAGATCAAGTGGCCATTCTTGGCGAGGAGGTTGTTGTAATTGCCGGCTTCCACGGGAACGCGGGCGACGCGCGACTGGATGCCGTCGAAATCGATCACCAGATCCTTGAGCTTGTCTTCTTTCTTGTCGTCCTTTTTTTCTTCTTTCTTGTCGTCCTTCTTAGCGTCTTTGGGAACGTCTTCTTTGGTGACGGTCACCTCATCGCTCTCGGGTGGGAAGGGATTCTTGACGTCTTTGCGGAGGGCCAGAGCGTAGATTTCGGTGTTGCGGGTGGCGGCATAGTCGAACTCGCGGCTGGAAATCATGGGGGCGAATTCGTGATCGCTGAAGAAGTACAGATAGTTGCCATCGGGGTCCCAGACGGGCTCGCGCGATGCAAAGGAGTCGCTGGTAAGTTGATGCAGTTGGCCGTCGGGGCTCGCGATGAAGATGGAGGCGAAACCGTTGGGGGAGCTCTTGCTGAATGCGAGCCAATTGCCGCGGGGCGACCAGGTGTAATCGAAGATGCCGCCGTCGGGATCGTGATCGATCTCTTTCACCTTCTTGTCGGCCACGGTCACCATGTAGAGCTTGCCGTCCTTGTCGGAGAAGGCGATGTTCTTGCCGTCGGGGGACCATTCGGGGCGATAGCGCATGGCTTTGCCGCCGGTGGTAAGTTGCTCGGCGGGAGCGGAGCCGTCCTGGGGCACGAGCCAGATTTCTTCCTCGCCGGATTGATCGGAGATGAAGGCGATTTTAGCGCCGTCGGGCGACCACATGGGCCACTTATCGTGGGCGCCGGAACTGTTCGTAAGATTGCGGGAAGGACCTTTCTCGATGGGCACGGTGAAGATGTCGCCGCGCGCGGAGAATAAGGCGCGCTCGCCCTTGGGGCTCAATTGAAACTCCTCAATGAGGCTACCGGCGTTGACGCGGCTCGGACGGCGGGCCAGGCCGTCGGTGGGAACGGTGATGGAGACGGGTGTAGTCTTGTGCGATTTGATGTCGAAGATCTGCAATTCGCCGTCGAGTTCGTAAACGATGCGCGAGTCGCGGTCGGTGCTGGGCCAGCGAAGGTCGTAGGTCTTATTGAAGGTGAGCTGGGTGGTTTTGGCGCTCGAAACATCGTAGGAGTAGAGATTGAAGTGTCCATCGCGGTCGGAATCGTAGTAGATGGAAGGGCCGATCCACATGGGATCGCGACTGGCGCGGTCGCCTTCGCTGATTTTCTTGGCGTCGTGGGTTTCGACATCGAAGATGTAGAGCTGGTTGGCGGTGCCGCCGCCGTAGCGTTTTTCGGTGCGGAAATCGCGCGATTGCGGCGAGTAGACCATCTTGGTTCCAGCGGGCGAGAAGGAGCCGGAGCCGGCAGTCGGCATGGGCAAAGGCACGGATGGTCCGCCATCGATGGAGACCGTGTAGAGGCGGCTGAGGCCGTTGAACCAGCCATCGCGGAGGGTGCGGAAGATGACGCGTTTGCCGTCGTTGGTCCAGCCGTAGACCTGGTTATCGTAGCCCCAGCGCGGCGCGAGCGGTCCGCGGGCCGGATAAAAGGTCAATTGACGGGGCTCACCGCCAGTGGCGGGCATGACGTAGACCTGCTCATCGCCATCGTATTGGCCGGTGAAGGCGATCCATTTGCCGTCGGGCGAGAACTTGGCGAAAAGTTCCATGCCGGGATGAGCGGTGAGGCGCGTGGCGGCGCCCCCGGCGGTGGATGAAGTCCATAAGTCGCCGCCGTAAGTGAAAACGAGTTGATTGCCGTGAATATCGGGGAAGCGCAGCAGCTTGGTTTGCGCGTGCGCGGGGACGAGCAGAGCCGTGGCGATAGCCAGGGCGCAGAGCAGACGACGAAACATGAAGCCTCCGGGTAGTAGACGGACTGCGAACGGATAGGATAGCGCCGCGACGGGCTCGGTGGGTGAGAGGTTGTTACGCGACCTGGTAGGCCGTGCCGGTGGTGGAGTACCATGGTGATCTCGATGGCATTCGACTCCGGTTCCATCTGCGAACTCACCACGGGCCGTGCCTGGGACCGGCAGCAACTTTGGGCCGAGGTCTCCAGCCGCGCGCAGCGCAACCGGGCGGCGGAATTGCAGCCCGGCGACCGCGTTCTGCTGCTGGCCTCCAGCACGCTGGAGTTCTTCGCCGAACTCCTGGCTGTGTGGGTGAACGGCGCCACGGCCGTTCCGGTAGACGCCGCGCTGACGGGTTTTGAGTTGGACAACCTGGCGGCCGCGGCCGAGCCCCGGCTGATCGTGGTCACCGGGAAGAGCAACACGCCGCAGCACGCAGCGGCGCCCATCATTTCGACGCACGATCTATCGGTCACACCGTCTGAGCGGGGCGGCATCTCCAGGCTCCGTCTGGATGACGATGCGCTGATCCTGTTTACTTCCGGCTCAACCGGAAAGCCGAAAGGGGTGGTACACACGCACCGGTCCCTTCAGGCGCGCTGGCACACGCTGCGCCAGGCGCTGGGAACGGAGGATTACCGGCGCACGCTGTGTCTGCTGCCGGTCTATTTCGGGCACGGATTGATCTGCAATGCTCTATTCCCGCTGCTGGCCGGCTGCGACCTGTACCTGGCGCCGGCGTTTACGCCTGACGTGTTGAGCCAACTCGGGCGCTTTATCGACCAGCACAGCATTACCGCGATGTCTTCGGTCCCGACGGTGTGGCGCGTGGCCTTGCAACTGGCTCGGCCGCCGCGCGAGGGCACGTTGCGGCGCGTGCATTGCGGCTCCGCGCCGCTCTCACGCGAGCTGTGGCGCAAGATTTCCGAATGGGCGGCCACCGCTGAAGTGGTGAACAGCTACGGCATCACCGAAACCGGTAGCTGGCTGGCCGGGAGCCTGGGATGCGGCGAGCCGCAGGACGGCCTGGTGGGCCGTGGATGGGGCACCGAAATCCGCGTGCTACGCACGCCGGACGCGCCGCCGGCGGCGATCCGCGAAGCCGAATGCGCGCGCGGTGAGACGGGTTACGTGTGGATCCAGACGCCCGCACTGATGAAGGGTTACTATCGCCGCGACGATCTCACCAGCGCCGCCGTATCGGGCGGCTGGTTCCTGACCGGCGACATGGGCCACCAGGACGAAGGCGGCCGTCTCATCCTGGACGGACGCGCCGTGGATGAGATCAATAAAGGAGGCTTGAAGATTCAACCGCAAGACGTGGAAAACGCCGCCGAGGGCTTCGAGCACTTGAGCGACGTGTGCGCCTTCGCCATTCCGGACGCGCTCTACGGGCAGAATCTGGCGCTGGCTTTTGTGTTGCGCGAGACGCGGCCGGAGGCTTTGGCGCAATTCTACCGGTGGATGGAATCGCGGCTCTCGCGCCAGAAGCTGCCGGCGGCCTGGTATCTGCTCGAAAGCCTGCCGAGAACTTCGCGCGGCAAAGTTCATCGCCCCACGGTGGCGGCGTTGTGCGCGGAAAGGCAGCCGGTGGATCCGGCGCTCTTCAAACAATGACCGGCGATCGCGAGCGGTTGTTGGAATTCCTGTCATCGATTACGCAGAGCCGCGTTTCGCCCACAGGCGGTGCCGCAATGGAGCTGGATTCGCTGGCGCTGCTCCAGGTGGTGACCTACCTGGAGCAGAACTATGGCATTCGGTTGGCCGATTACGACATCGAGCCCGACGACCTGCGGTCGGTCGACGGCATTCTCTCTCTCATCGAACGGTTCACCGATGCAACCAGCGCCGGCAAATCCTGAAGCGCGCTCACCGGTCCGGCTGGCGGCCCAATCGCCGCTGGGGCGCGTCTGGATCACGGCGTTTGCGGGCGGCGCGCTGTATCCCGCCTTCGGCTACACCGCGGCTCCGATCGCCGCAGCGATCGGCCTGGCGTCGTTCCGGCCTGCCTGGCGCCGCTCGGTTCTTACCCTGCTCGCCATCCTGATCTGCTCTTGGAATCTCGCTCCGCAGGTGATGATCGGCGTGTCGCGGCAGGCGACGAAACGGCTCACGCTGGAAGCGCTCGGGCTGGCGGTGGTCTGGATGGGCCTGCTGCTGGCGTGGACGCGATGGTCGCCGCGATGGCCGGCCCGGCTGGCGCGCCATTCTTTGCTGTTGCTGCACGCGATGGCGATCGGGTTGATCGTCGGCATCTGGGTGATGCACGGAGGCGGCGTTCTCGTGAGCCTGGCCGCGGGCGGTCTGAGCTCGATGGTTTCCGAATTTCTCTGGCGCTCCTCGTATTGGATCAAGTGGCGGTCACGGCAACCGGCAAAGGTGCCTGTGTGGAGCAACCTCTTCGCCGCCATTCCCTTCCTGGGCGCGGGCGGCGTGCCCTTCGGCAAGAATCCGGCTTACTTCGCCAAGTACGAAGCGCTGGACGCCGATCGGCTGGTCTCGTCGCAGTTGGAAGGCATCCGCCTGCTGGCGCTCGCACAAGTGTGGCGCATGGCTGACGCGGCGCTCTCGGGCTGGCTGTGGGCCAAACCTTCCTGGCTGCCCGTCTGGGCGGTTCCCCGGCACCCTCTGGTGCCCACCATGGAAACCATGCTGCACCTGCCGGCGCTTTATTCGCTGGGCTATCGCTGGGCGGCGCTCTACGGCGAACTCTTTCACGCCATTTTGATTTTGGCGGTTTTCAGCCATACCATCGTCGGCATCTTTTGCCTGATGGGCTTCCAGATTCCGCGCAACATGAAGTCGCCGCTGCTCGCCGGGACCATCCTTGATTTCTGGAGCCGCTACTATTTCTACTTCAAAGAACTGCTGATGGACTTCTGGTTCTTCCCGGTCTTTCTCCGCACTTCGCGCCTTCCGGTGTTCTGGAGAACCATGCTGGCCACGGTGGCCGCGGCGTTTGTCGGGAACCTTTATTACCACGTGGTGCTTTACTGGCCCACCATGGCGGCGGGTGGGTCCGCCGAATTCCTTTCGCGCATCGAGGCGCGCGTGATATATTGCGCGCTGCTGGCGGCCGGATTGTGCGGTTCCTTCGCGCGCTCGCTCAGACGCTCGCAAGCGAAGCACCGCTCCGCCGCCGCGCCATCCGTGCCGCGCCGCATCTTCCAAGGGCTGGTGGTCTCGGGATTCTTCGCCCTGCTGCACGTCTGGAACTTCCTCGGCGCGCAGATCTCGGTCCACGACCGGCTGCGTTTGTGGGAGTACCTGCTGCCTTGGCGGTAGGATCGACGGCGGCTCTGAGGATTGCGATAGAATCGCTGGATACCATGAAACTGTTTCTGGTTTTCCTGATAGCCTTCGCGGCCGCGCAGGCCGCCGACTACAAACTCAAGGTGTCTCCGTCTACCGTGGCGTTCGGCTACTACTCGGCGGAGGCCAAGCCGGTGCTGCGCATCAAGTCCGGCGACACGGTCGAAGTCCAGACCGTCACCACCAGCAGCCCCACGTCGCTTTCTCGCGCCGGCGTGAAGGATGAAGACATCGAACCTGAGCTAAAAGCCATCTACGCCGAAGTGACCGGCGAGCGCAAGGGTCCCGGCGGCCACATTCTCACCGGCCCCATCTTCATAGAAGGCGCCGAGCCGGGCGACGTGCTGGAAGTGCGCATCCAGAAGATTCAGTTAGCCACGCCGTACGCCACCAACGGTTTCAGCCCGCAGCGCGGCGTTCTGCCGCCCGCGGATTTTCAGCAGGGCCGCATCAAGCTCATCCCGCTCGACGTGAAGCGCAACGTGGCGAGATTCGCGGACAATATCGAGATCCCGCTGCACCCCTTTTTCGGCAGCATGGGTGTGGCGCCCGATCCATCCAAAGGCCGCGTCAACAGCGGCCCGCCCGGCGATTTCGCCGGCAACCTGGACAATAAGGACCTGGTAGCCGGCACCACGCTCTATATTCCGGTGCACGCCCCGGGTGCGTTGTTCGAGGTCGGTGACGGGCACGCGGGACAGGGCAATGGCGAAGTGGACATCACCGCGATGGAGACTTCGCTGGTCGGGACTTTTCAGTTCGTGGTGCGGAAGGACATGAAGCTGAAATGGCCGCGCGGGGAAACGCCGACGCACTGGATCGCCATGGGGCTGGACCCGGATTTGACGCAGGCGCTGATTCTGGCGGTGCGGGAGGCCATCGATTTCCTGGTGACCGAAAAGCACCTGTCGCGAGAGGAAGCCTACGCGCTGTGCAGCGTGGCGGTGGATTTCAACGTGACGCAGGCTGTGGACGGCACCAAGGGTGTCCACGGTATGATTCCGAAAAGCATTTTCCACTAACGTGACCGGAGTATGCTCTGAGTATGTGGACCGGGCTCCTGTTGGTTTGTGGGTTGGCAGTCTCGCTCCAGGCGCAGCCGGATCCCAGGGATTTGCTGCTGCAGGTCCGCGACCGGGTTAGAGATTCCGTCGATCGATTGCCGAAATACATGTGTACGCAAACCATCGATCGGCTGCAATATGAACCGGCAAATAGCAGGCAAGGGTCCAAGTGCGATGACGGCCCCGCGGCAAAAGATCTGCGGGTTACCACATCGGACCGCTTACGGCTCGACGTGGGGGTGACCGGCGCCGGCGAAATCTATTCCTGGGCAGGGGCGAGGCGGTTTGACGACCGCAGCCTGTTCGATCTGGTTCGGGAAGGCTCGATCTCAAACGGAGTTTTCGCGTCCTTTCTGAGCGCCATCTTTCGCGACGAGGAGGCGGCCTTTTCCTATAATGGCGACACGACCGAGGGTGGCCGTCCGTTGAGCGGATTCGGATTTCGGGTCCCCTTCGAGAAAAGCCATTACATCTTCAGGGGCAGCGGTGCGCGGGTGACGACCGCGTATGAAGGAGAGATCTTCGTCGACCCCAAGACCAGCGACCTGGTGCGCATGGTGGTGCGCACGAGCGGGCTTGCCCCGGAAACCGGCTCGTGCCAGGCCACCACCACGCTGGATTACGGGCGGGTGAGGCTCGAAGGCGGCGACTTCCTGCTTCCGACGGTGGCTCATCTTCAGATTCGCGACATCAACGGGACGAAATTGGAGAACCGCACGATTTTTTCGGACTGCCACGAGTTTCTTGGTGAATCGACCGTCAGGTTTGATCCGCCGCCGGATGCCGGGGCCGCGGCGACTGCACCGAGTCCCGCGCCGGCGGCGCCCACACTGCCCGCGGGCCTTCGATTCACTGTGAGCACAACGCAGGACATCGCAACCGCGACAGCGGCCGCGGGCGATCTGATCCAAGCCAAGCTCACGGCCGCCATCATCGGTACTTCCAAAGAGGTGCTGGCGCCGGCCGGGGCCGCCGTCACCGCCCGCCTGGTGCGAATCCGCCAGTTCTTCGGCGGCGTTTCGTCTGTGTCGCTCGGCCTCAAGCTGGAAACGATTGAATTGCGCGGCGCTTTCGTGCCCTTGAGAGCCAGACCGGACGTCGCACTCCGGACCTTCACAAACCGTCCGGGAACCCTGGCGCCGCGTGTGGAATTGGGAACGCTGAGTAATCTGGAAGAACGCGACGCTATGGTTTTCGAGTTTCGCAATGTGCGGCTGCAACCCGTGATCAGCCACGGACTGGAATCGAGCTGGATAACTATCGAGCCTTAGTTGCGGGCCGGAATTTTTTCGGCGTGGTCGATGACAATGATCTCAACGGGGGCCTTTTCAGCCTCCAGCTTGAGCCCGAGTTGCTGCTGCAAGGCCCGCTGCCAGGCGGTGATGGAATCTCCGTCCGGCTCCGGCTCCACTTCGATGTCGATATCGTAAGTCCCCGTGAGGCCGGTCTTATCCAACACGGGAATGAGGGGGCCGTTCGAGCGCGAGGGAGTCGAGGGGTCTTCCAACAAGGGGATGCTGAGGCGGATGGACAGCAGGCCGGCGAACTGCGGCATATCGCAGTGATAGTGTTGTACGCCCAGTGGGGGCTGCTTCGCAGGGCCAGTTTCTCCGTCCTTGATTGCGTGGATCAGCGGTCCATTCTTTGCTGGCGTCAGCGCGTACACGCGCATTTCCTTGGATTCGCGGTGGATGGTCAGCTTGAAGCGGTCCCCCAGCAGCGTGCGAAGCATCAGCCGCATCTGGTCGCGATCGGCGGGAGTTTCCGTCTTGGCGTCAATATCGTATTCTTCCGAGTCTAGCCAGGATGGTCCTCCGGAGATCCGATAGTAGGGCATATTGTAAGCTTCAAAAACCAGCTCCCTGAGGGATACCCTCCGCGCGCTCATTCGGCCTGGGTCGACGGTGATCCCACTCTTGCCGCTCCGCGCAGCCGTGGGATTACTCGGCTCGACTGTGGCTACTTCGAATGCGGGCGAAGCCGGCGCCGCGGGCTGGGACTGCGCCAGGGCTGGAGCCGCGCAGACCGCGAGCAGCAGGAGTGCGGTGTGATGGTTCATATTCCAGTTAGTTTTCCGAAGGCCTTTCCACATGGTCGATCACGAGCACATCAATGGGACCCTTGCGCGCTTCCAGTTTCAACCCAAGCTGTTCCTCGAGTGCAGCGAAAAGGGAGGGGCCTGCGTCGGGCAGGCTATCATCCATGGAATAGTTCAGTTGGATATCGTAATATCGATCCAACCCGGTCTTGTCTACTACGGGATAGTGTAGTGCGCCAGCCAGGACGTTGACCAGCATTCCAATTTTGGCGCCGCCTCGGGTGACTATTTTGCCCTTTCCGAGACTCAGCTTGAAGTTGACGGTGTCACGCTCCATCTCCTTCAGTTTCGAACCACCCTTCGCCACGACGAGATCATATTCCTGGAGATTTCTGGTCTCGTGGTGTGCTCTGAGCTGAAATCGTTCCGCCAACAGAAACCTCAGTCGCTCGGAGGTCTGGTCCATTCTCTTTCGCTGTTCTGAAGGGATCGGGCCTGCCGGCGGCTTCGCATCAACCCGGTAATACTCAGAGTCCAGCCACTTTGGAGCTCCTGCGATCTGGTATTCCTGAATTTGATACGCCATAAAGATCAGCGATTTTACGGTGGTGTTCATGCTCACAGTGCCGCTGGGGGAAATGTCAGACGGCGCCTTCGCATCCGGCCGGCTCGATTTAATGGATGCGACTTCGAACTTCTGGGCCGAAGCCTCTGGCTGGCTATGGCCCGTTCCGCAGATGAAGACAAGTGCGGCGGCTCCAAGACCTGTGAACAATTGACTCCTGGTGCCATGCAGCGCCCGGCAAATCATGTTCGATTCTACTACAGAGGCGATGGACTGCTGTATACTTCACGATGCCCTTGGAGGGGCCAGACGAAATGCGAATGATGATGAAGGTATCGATTCCGGTGGAAGCGGGGAATGCGGCAATCGCGAATGGGACGCTGGGGTCCACCATGCAACGAATCCTGGGGGAGATGAAGGCGGAGGCGGCGTACTTCGCCGCCGAGAACGGAGAACGAACCGGATTTATTTTCTTTGACATGACGGATTCGTCGCAACTGCCGGNNGGGATGGAGCGCGCCGTGAAGAGCTACGCGCCTAAGGGGTGACGGCGGCGCGCAGCAGCTTGTCGAGCTTGGGGAAGGCGGCATCGAGGTATGTGTTGCCGCCTTCGAAGAGCGGCGCCTGCTTGCCGCCGCGCATGCCGCCGCCGGCGCTTTCGCCATATCCGGAATAGATCTGATCCACCACGTCCATGCCCGCGATCACCTTGCCGATGGGAGCGAAGCCGTCCTTGTCCTGCCGGGAGCGGTCGCCCATAACGATGTAGAGCTGGGTGGTGCGGGTATCCGGGCCGGTCATGGCGTAGGCAACGAAGCCGCGCGTGTTGCTCTGGATGACGGGGTCGTCCTTGAAACTTTCATTGCGCCAGACGGAGGCGATGGCGGGATCGCCGGGAATGCCGAACTGAGCGAAGTCGCCGCGGATGACGCGGTTGAAGCGGGAGTCGTCGTAAAAACCGGCGCGAACCAGGTTATAGAAACGGTCGACGCCGCGGGGCGCCCAATCCCAGTGGGCTTCGATGGTGAAATCGCCCTGGGTGGTGGCGATTTTCACCTGGAACACGGACGGGGCATTCTGTTTCCAATACTCGTTGCGCGGATCCATCAGGGCGGCGTGGGGCTCGGATAGCTGCAGGAGCTCGGCCAGATACTTTTTCCAGACGACCGCGCGGGTGTGGGTGCCGTGGCCGCGGGTCTCGTCGCTGGTGGGAATCAGGATGTAGCGGCCGTGCGGGACCTTCTGGATTTCCCGCTCCAGGATGCCGAGTTCCGGCGGATTGACTTCATCGTCCGCGGAATTGACGGCGAAGACCGGGGCTTTGATCTTGCTCAGGTTGGGCGAAGGGTTGTAATCGGTGGAGCTTTCGTACGCGTAGAGCATATCGTTGGCATCGATGCGGGCGGCGGACGTCCGCAGACGAGTGACGGCGGCATCGGACTGCTGGTGGGTGGGGTTCTGCTTGTGCAACTGCAAGGGGCTGGAGGTCATCATCCACATGGCGTAGTCGGCGGCGATGAGGCCGTTGACGGGCGGCTTGGTGTACTCGCCGTTGTTCCACTCGGGATCGCTGCGGATGGCCTGGATGACCATGGCGCGGAACATGCGGTTACGGCCGGCGATCTCAACTGGAGCGCAAGCCAGAGGCATGAGGGTGTCCATGAAATCGGGGTATGCTTCGCCCCACACCCAGCTATGCATGCAGCCCATGGATGTGCCCATGACGAGGCGGAGGTGGTCGACGTTGAGGCCGTCATGGAGCAACAGGTAATCGGCGCGGACCATGTCGTCATAGGTATAGTGCGGGAATTTGGCGTGCAGGCCGTCGCTCGGCTTGCTGGATTTGCCGTGGCCGATGGCGTCGGGAAGGATGAGGTAATACTTCTCGATGTCGAGCGGCTGGCCTTTGCCAAAGAGCTCGCCGGCGAAGCCCTGGTTGGTGGCGAAGGGGCGGCCGCTGCCGGTAGTGCCGTGCATGATGATGACGGCGTTATTTACGTGGCCGGTGGCATCGCGGGTGGGGGCCCCGAGGGTGGTGTAGTGCAGGCGCAGGTCGGCCATCTTTTCGCCGGACTTGAAGTGGAAATCGTGGGCGATCCAGTCGCCTTCCTTGATAGGGAATAACGGCTGGTTCTGCGGCTGAGCCCAGCAAGCCGCCGAGAGCAGGAAAGCCACCAATGGACGAATCATAAGGCCGAGCTTATCACGTCCACCCGAACCCGGAGCAGTGAAGGCTCCTTTAATCGTGACGTAGCGCGATCACCGGATCTACGCGGGCGGCGCGATATGATGGCAGCCACGCGGCCAGCGCCGCTACCGCAACGAGCATGGCTACAGCGAGCGCGAACGAGAGCGGGTCGGCTGGCGATACCTCGAACAGCAGGCCGCGCACCACTTTGGTGAGGGCGAGCGAACCGGCCAGGCCCGCGGTGACGCCGGCTGCGGTCCAAACTCCAGCGTGCTTCTGTACTTGCAGCGCGATATCCCGCGGACGCGCGCCTAAGGCCATGCGAACACCGATCTGGCGAGTCTGCTGCGCCACCAGGAATGAGAGGACGCCATAGAGTCCCACGGCGGCCAGAAGCAGTCCCAGCGCGGCGAACAGAGACACCAGGCCGGCGAGAAAGCGCGGTCGGTCGCGGAATCGGTCGACACGCGTTTCCATGGTCTCGATGGTCACCGGGAGCGATGCGTCGAGCGCGGCAAACTGATGGCGGATGAATTGAGTCAGAGGCGCGGCGGAGGCACCGGAGAAGGCAGAGGTGCGGAACAGCGCGACACCGTCGCGCGAGAATTGCATCGAAGTGTTGATGCGCAGGCGATAGTACTCAGGATCGGAGGGTGCGGTGAGGCCGGCGTTCTTGACATCGGCAGCCACGCCGACGATTTGCTGCCAATGGTCGTCGGACTCCAGGCAGATGAGCTGGCCGACGGGATTCTCGGCGCCGAACATACGGCGGGCGAGCGTGGCGCTGAGGATCACCGGCGAATCGGTTAACCCGCGATCTTGTTCAGTGAAGTCGCGACCGGACAGAATGGCGATGCCCATCGTTTCGAAGTAGAGCGGAGTGATCCAGCGGAATTCCACCAGGCCACCATTCTCCGAAAGTGGAGGATGTCCGGCAACGAGGATGTTCGAATAGGGGCGGCCCATGGAGCCGCGAGGCGGAATGGAATCGGAGAGCGCGAACGATGCCACGCCGGGAAGATTGCGCAGGCGCCGCTCCAGTTCTCCGAAGAAGGCAGCCTGTGCCTGGGCCCCGCGATAGCGCTGGGGCCGCAGCGTGAAGGATGCGGTCACCAAGTGGGCAGGCTGATAGCCGAGCGCCTGGTTTTCCAGCTTCCACAGGCTGCGCAAGAAGAGCGACGCGCCGGTCAGCAGCACCAGAGAAATGGCGATTTGCGCGGAGATGAGCACTTTGCGGAACCGAGTCCGCGCCGCGCCCGCGGTGTGCCATCCCGCGAGAAACTCGGCCCGCGGCCGTTCCAGAGCCGGCGCCAGGCCGAACAGCACCGCGGCAGCCATGGAGGCCGCCAGGGCGAATAGCAGCACGCGCACATCGATCCGGGCTTGATTGAGCCGCAGCATGCCGTCCGGCGCCAGCCGCACGAAAACCCGCAGCAACAGCCATGCGGTGGCGCAGCCGGCGGCGCCTCCGGCGAAGCCCAGCACCAGGCTTTCGGTCAGCGTCTGGCGGATCAGGCGGCCGCGGCCGGCCCCGATGGCGGCGCGCATGGCCAATTCACGGCGTCGCGCCGCCGCGCGCGCCAGCAGAAGGTTCGCCACGTTGGCGCAGGCCACCAGCAGCAGCGCCAGCACCGATCCGAACAGCATCCAGGAAGCTGCCTTCACGTCGTGGATCTGGCGGTCGCGCAGCGAACGAACCACCAGGCGGACTTCGGAGCGCAATTGCGGGGGGACATCTTTCGCCAGGCAGTCTTCAAAGAGCGGCCACAGGCTGTCGCGGGCCTGTCCGATGCTGACGCCGTCACGGAGCCGCGCGAAGGTGCGCAAGAAGGAACTGGAGTTGGCGGAACGCGGCAACCCGGCGTTCAAGCGCTCCGGAATCAAGATATCGGCGTCGCCCAATTGCGGCATCTGGAAGTCGTGGGGCAGCACGCCCACCACGCGCACTTGCTCTTCATCCAGCACAATGGTCTGGCCCAGGATCTTGGCGCTGCCGCCGTACGCGCTCTGCCAGAGGGCGTGGGAAATCAGGGCCACGGTGGGGGCGTGGGGCTCGTCGTCCTCAGCGTTGAAATCGCGGCCGATGGCGGGAACGCTGCCGAATGTGCGCAGGAAGTTGGCCTCCACGTAGTAGCAAGAGAGGCGGCGGGGCGTGTCTCCGGCGAGGAGATCGCAAGCGGAATTCGGCCGCATGGAGGTGATGGACTGAAACGCCTTCTGCTGCCGGCGCCAGTCGAGATAGCTGCTGACCACGTTGAACTCGTTGTCGTCCACCGGCCCGAGATAGCCCAAGGAAACAAGCTGGCCGTCGTGCGGATACGGCAAGCGGCGAAACAGCAGGGGATCGACCACGCTGAAGACCGCGGTGGACGCGCCGATGCCGATGGCCATGGTGGCGATGGCTACCAGTGCGACGGCGGGCGAACGCCGGAATCCGCGGAGGGCCAGCCGCACGTCCTGCAGAAGGGCTTCCGCCCACGGGCTGATATGCACGGCGCGGACGGCCTCCAGCGCCGTGAGTTTGCTGCCGAAGCGGCGGCGGGCGGTGCGCTGCGCCTCCTCCGCCGGGAAACCGCCGGCGCGGTGCCAATCCGTGCGCATGGCCACGTGACTTTCGATTTCATCGCGCCACTCGGCTTCGCGGGCGCGCCGCCGCCGGAACCACTGCAAGAGAGTTTTCATGCGAACCTCAATAGCCGCTTAACGCCCTTGGAGAGAGCGTTCCAATCGGACTCGGCCTCCCCGAGCTGCGTGGCTCCGCGGGCAGTCAACGTATAGAAGCGGGCCTTGCGGCCGCTTTCCGTGATACGCCATGCGCCGGCGATCAGTTTTTCCCGTTCCAGGCGGTGGAGGGCGGGGTAGAGCGAACCTTCCTCGACGCGCAGCAACCCATCGGAAACAGTCTCCACGTGAAGCGCGATTCCGAAGCCGTGATTGGGCCCGCGCTCCAGGGTTTTCAGAAGCAACAGCTCCAGAGTGCCCTGCAAATGATCGGCTCGTTTCATGAATACACCCTAGCGAACTAGGGTAGTGAACTAGGGAAAGATTGTCAAGGGGCTCTACGGCACTTTCGGAATCAGAAGCACCTGGTTGGAGCAGCCGCGAGTGTCGATGTGAAAGCGTTTGGGGCCGGACAGCAGTTTGACGGTATCGGGGAAGCCGGGGGCATAGCCGGAAAGCTGGTAGTCGCCGGCTTCCAGGCCGTCGAAGAGAAACTTTCCGGAGGGGTCGGATCGGGTGTAGCGCATCCCGCTCGCAGACTTCAGCTCCACCGTAACGGCTGGGGCGGGCGAGTCGATCCTATCGGCGTCGCGCTGCTTGACCTGATAGAGCGTATCGAAGGTGGTGAAACCTTCCAGGCGTCCCGCTGCCGCCTTGCGTTCCTTATAGAAATAGAGGTAGGCGAGGTCGGAGCCGGCGTCCGAGAGGCGGCGCGTGCGCGTGCAGTTGTCGGTTTCCATGATGTTGGTGTCCTCGTCGCTGTCGGCGTAGACCAGATACGTCTCGCCGGTCTGGAAATCGAAACCGCAATCGCCGAAGGGAGTCCAGACGTCGAAGACCTGGTCTTTGGCGTCGTCATTGTCATCGTCGTCGCCGTTGCGAAACACCGTGCTCACGNNGCGGCCAGGTTCTGTGGGGAGTGATCGGAGAGGAACCGCTCATGGGCCTGGTTGAGCTGTTGGAGGGACGGGCGGCGTGAGAGGCTCCAGTCGCTCAAGAAAGTAGGCGAAATGGATTCGACGGTGCCGATGAAGACGGCGTTGCTGTAAGCCACCTCGTTGCAGACCGGCACGGTTCCCTGGCAGCCGCAAGGGAAGGCCGGGCGAGCCAGAAGAATCAGCGAACACAGGAACGCACCCTTCATTTGCTTTCATGCTATCACTGGCGGCGCTATGCTACGGTTGGAGCCGGAGGTGCCGATGCGCCCACTTATCCTTTCCTTACTCTTGTTACCTGGAGTATTCGCCCAGACGTTGCCCGATGCGGATGCGCTCGTCAAGGAGCAGGCCGCCGCCATCAAGAGGCATGCCAGCATGAGCTACGACGGCGAGATGAACATCGAAATGACCGGCTCGATGCCTATGAAAATGACCGGGGAGATCTCGATGGCTTTTCAGAACCCCGGCAAAATAAGGATGGACAGCAAGATCCAGGGCATCAGCATCATCATGGTCTCGGACGGCGAAACGACCTGGGCTTACAGTTCGATGGCCAACCAGTACGTGAAGAAAAACGTCGCGATGGGGCCCGCGGGAATCATACAGATGATGGGTATGCAGAACGTGCCAGACATTTCGAAGGTGACCAGCACCAGCAAGACCTTGCGTGACGAAACTCTCGAAGTGGACGGCCAGAAACACGACTGCTGGGTGGTGGAAACCCAAGTTGGCAACATGGAGATTCCCCAAGCTGCGGGGGCCAAGGTCAGCGACATAGTGATGACCACCTGGCTCGATAAGAAGCTCGGGATCGACTTACAGTTGGCTATATCGATGAAGATGGAAGTGGCGGGCAACTCGATCGGGATGAGCCAGAAAATGGTGAAGAAGAATCTCAAGATCGACGAGCCCATGCCCGATTCCTTTTTCGCCTTCACGCCTCCGGAGGGCGCCACGGAAACCGAGAATCTGATGGGTTCGACCCTGCCCAAAGCCGATCTGGCCGGCAAGGACGCGCTGGCCTTCGACATCAAAGCGCTGGACGGCAAGTCGTACAGCCTGGCGAAGCTCAAGGATAAGCCGGTGCTGCTCGATTTCTGGGCGACCTGGTGCGGTCCGTGCCGCAAATCCATGCCGGTGGTGGAGAAGATGTACCAGGATTTCAAAGAGCAGGGCCTGGTGGTTCTGGCGGTCGATGCGGGCGAAGAGCGCGCCGTGGTGGAAGCGTTCTTGAGGAAGACGCCCATGCCGTATCCGGTGGCGCTGAGCGGCGACTCGAAGATCATGGAGTCATATCACGTAGGGGCGTTCCCCACTTTTGTGATGATCGGACGCGACGGAAAGATTGTCGCGCACGAGATCGGCTACGGCGGGGAAGCTGTGCTGCGCGACATGGCGAAGAAAGCCGGCCTGGCGGAAGAGGCCGCCAAGGAGAAATGAAGCCCGCGGCTCAGACGGTTTTGCGTTTGCGTTCGTAAGCGGTGAACTGGCGGCGATACTTTTCGAAGCCTTTGCGGCCCATCAGGCCGTAGGTGAATTTCTTGCCGAGCTCCACGCCTTCCTGGTCGAAGGCGTTGATGTCGAGCAGTTCGCCCATGAAGGCCGTTTGGAACTCCATCATCTGCAGGAACGCGCCGAGGTGGATTTCATCCACGCGATCGAGCGTCACGGTGCAGTTGGGGCGGCCATATTCCACCATGGCGGCGGCCGTCGCGCGGCGCTCGGCGTCGATCAATTTGGCCAGCGACTGACCGGCCAGCGCGTCGAAGGCCGGCTGTCCGAAGCGGCGGCGCGGAATCCTGCCGGTGGAAGAAAACTTGTTGACAGCCCAGAAGGAGAAGACCTTGTCGTTGGGGCCTTCGATATACAACTGCACCTGCGAATGCTGGTCGGTGGTGCCGAGCGCGGCGACGGGCGTCTGGCCGGTGTGAACCATTGCGCCGGCGCGGTTGTGCGCTTTCCCCAGCGATTCCGCCCAGAGTTGGCGGAACCAGAAGGCCGTGCCCCACAGGTGATTGGAGTAGGGGAAGGCCACCTGGATGGATTTGCCGCGGCGCGTCCAGACGAGCCAGTGGCACAGGGCGGCGTGCAGCGCGATATTCTCTTCGAGCGAAGGCTGCCAGCAGAGATGGGTCATCTCGGCGGCGCCGCGCATGAGCCGGGTGATGTCGATGCCGATCAGAGCGGCCGGAACCAGCCCCACGGGCGATAGCACGCTGAAGCGGCCGCCGATGTTTTCGGGGATGGCGAAAGTGCGGTAGCGCTGCGATTGCGCGAGCGAGAACAGATCGCCCTTGCCTTCGGTGGTGACGGCCACGATGCGGCCGGCAGTTTTCCGGCCGAGAGATTGTTCCAGCCACTCATGGACAATCAGGAAAGTCGCGACGGTCTCGGCGGTGCCGCCGGATTTGGCAATGACCACCACCTGGGTGCGGCGAGGATCCATGGAACGGAGTGCCGCCTGGGTGAAGGAAGGGTCGACGTTGTCCAGGATGACGAGGCGGGGATGTTCGGGGGTGAAAGCGCCTTGCACGGGGTGCGGGCCACGGATGCCGCAATCGAGGGCCCAGGCGCCGAGCGCGCTGCCGCCGATGCCGATGACGCAAACGGTGTCGTAACTGCCACGGACTTCGGAGGCGTATTTCCGGATGTCCTGCACCACCTTCGCCTGGAATGGCAGGTGGGGGAAACCGTAAAGGCCCTGCTCGCTTTGCTTGCGGAAGGATTTGAGGGCCTTGAGGGCCTTAGAGCCGGCGCGGCCGATTTCGGCGCGCGTGACGCCGTTTTGCTTGCCGACCATCTCAGCCAGCAAGTTCCTCTCGTCGAACTGGATGTGCATGAACTGATTCTACCGCCGCTGGAAGATGCGCGATTCCAGCTCGTAGGGGGTAGGGAAGGTGCGGGAAATGTGGTCCTGCCAGGCGAGGCTCTCTTCATCGGCCAGCGACCAGAGAAGGCCGAGGCCGGTGCAGCGGCTGAGGCAGGCGCCGGCAAAACGCATGATGCGCTGGCGTCCTTCCGGTGGGAAGCCGTCGAAGGTGATCAGGCGCAATTGCGTCCAGCGCATGCCGGCGGTTTCCGTGCCGACGACGGTCCAATAGATTCCGTAGGTAAAGCCCACCAGCAGAAAAGCCGCACCGAAGAGGGGTAGGGTGCTCTTGGTGATGGCGAATTCCCCTCCGCACAGATGGAAGGTGAGCAGGAAGAGGCCATAAGCAATCAGGACCATGGTCCAATCGATGGCCGCCGCCACGGCGCGATGCGCGGTGCTGGCCACCGGCGCCTCGCAATAGATGACGGCTTCCACGGTGGTGCTGAGAGTGCGCGGTTTGGGTACCGCNNGTTTCGGCGGTTGCGGGCCGGGGATGCGGAGCCGGTTTCGGGGTGCTCGCAAGCCGGGCCACCGGCTGCGCCGTGAAAGATTCGATCGGGATGACGTTGGCAGAGGACCGGTCGGGGGGGAATAGCGACCCTTGAATGGCGCGCGCCATATCCAGCGGTATGAGGGGCGCGACCGGAGCCACCACACTGACCGCTAGGGCCGCGGGCCGTGCTTTGGTGGCCAGAGCGCCGGTGGTGCGATGCAGCGTGAATTCGCCGTTCAACGTGTCACCCGGCCGCCGCCCACACCGGCGGCACCGATGCTCGGTCTCGCTGTTCCGCGAACCACAATAGCTACATGTCATGGAAATATGTTAACTTTGGCCTTTGAAGCCCTTCCAAATCAGCTCTCTTATTGTTATTAGCACATCGGTACCAGTTTCTCAAGACAATTCTTCACGTATTACCTGCATTTTGCTGCTCGCGGTGTTGGGAGCGCTGGTTTTAGCTCGGGGTGCAGCCGCCCAAGAGCCGCCTGGTACTAAACCCCCGGCTTTGGCGGTGGACGACGCCAAGCGGCCGGGACAGCGGAAAGAGGTTCAGCCGCGCAACCCTCCGATTCCGGCGGGCTACTGGGATATTCACCTGGAATGCGGCTTGAGTCCGGACTGTACCCAGGATGACCAGGGCAGAGTTCACAAGCTGCACGGCCATCCCGCGGTGGTCGAAGATTCGCGGATGTTGTTCAGCGCGGAGTACATCGAATTCGACGAGGACGCCCAGGAGATGCACGCCAAGGGCGGCGTCTATTACCACAGTTTCGAGAAGAACGAGAAGATCTGGTGCGACGAGCTGTGGTACCACACCGAGCGCGGCAACGAGCACGGCAAGTTTGTCAACGTGGTCGGCGAGACGCAGCCGCGCATCATCACCAAGCCGGGAATCCTGACATCCAGCCAACCGTTTCACTTCGAGGGGGAATGGGCGGAACGCCTGGGCGCGAAATACATTTTGTATAAAGGATGGGTCACGGACTGCACGATGCCGGATCCGTGGTGGCGAATGACCGGCCCGAAGTTCGACATCATTCCCCACGTGCGCGCCATCGCGCACGGCAGCACATTCCGGCTGCGTGGAATCCCGTTGTTCTATTTCCCCTGGTTCTATCGTCCGCTGGAGCGCGAAGCGCGCAAGAGCGGATTGCTGCTTCCCATGCCCGGGAACAGCTCGGTGCGGGGCTTTACGCTGACGATGGGATACTTCTGGGCCATCAACCGCAGTTACGACGTGACGTACCGGGCGGAAGGTTTCACGTCCGGGTCGCTGACGCACCATGCCGAATTTCGCGGGAAACCCAAAGAGGGCACGGATTTCGATATCATCCTCTTCGGGGCGCACGACCATTCCACGACCCCGGGCGCGCCCACCTACAGCGGCCTCAGCCTGACCATGGTGGGCCATTCCGATCTGGGTGATGGCTGGACCGCGCGCGGCAACCTCAACTTTATTTCTTCCTTTCGATTTCAGCAGGATTGGACGCAGTCGTTCAACGAAGCCGTCGGCTCCGAGATTCACTCAGTGGGATTCATCGACAAGAACTGGTCCACGTTCACGGTGGATACGGTGGCGTCGCGCACGCAGAATTTTCAGACGGCCGAGATCGCCGTTACCGACCCGGTGACCAACCAGTTGAGCTACGTGACCGATGCGGTGACGATCCGCAAGCTGCCGGAGGTGCAGTTGAGCAGCCGCGACCACGACATTGTCGCCGGGCTGCCGCTGTGGTTTTCCTTCGAGTCGTCGGCGGGCCTGCTGTTTCGCTCCGAGCCATTTTTCGACGCCAACAACAAACTGATCGACCGCTTTGAAACCAGCGCCTTTACGGATCGCATCCGCTTCGCGCCGCACGTGACCACCGCGCTTCACCTGGGGGCCTTCCACCTGGTCCCCAGCCTGGGCTTCGAAGAGACGCTCTACTCGGAGGCGCAGGAGCCGTACCTCGACCGCTATCGCACGCTGGGCACCGACGTTGTGCGCAGCGCGCGGGATTTCTCGCTGGACCTGGTTTTTCCGACGCTTGAGCGGGTGTACAACCGGAAGTCGTTTCTTGGCGACAAGCTGAAGCACGTGATCGAACCGCGCGCCACTTACCGGTATGTCACGGGGATCGGCACCGACTTCAACCGCTTCATCCGTTTCGATGAGAACGACCTTCAATCCAATACCAACGAGGTGGAGATTGCGCTGGCCAACCGCTTCTATACGAAAAAAGGCAATACGGTGCGGGAAGTTTTTACCTGGGAGGTGGCGCAGAAGCGCTATTTCGACACGACGTTCGGCGGCGCCCTGGTCTCAGGGCAGCGCAACGTATTCGAGAGCACAGCGGATTTGACCGGCTACGCCTTCCTGGTAGGACCGCGCAGCACGTCACCGGTGGTTTCCACGTTTCGCGCCAGCCCGATCAACGGCCTCAGTTTCCAGTGGCAGGCGGATTACGATCCGCGCATGCGCGCCATCGTCAACAGCGCCATGTCGGTGGACTATCGCTGGAAGAAATACGTGATTTCGGGTGGCAACAACGAAGTGCATAACAACCCGCTGTTGACGCCTTATGCCAACCAGTTTCGCGGGCGGGTGGGCTTTGGCGACACCAATCACCGCGGGTGGAACGCGGCCGTCGATTTCATTTACGACTATCGCCAGCAGGTGCTGCTCTACACCACGACGCAGGTGACCTACAACACGGATTGTTGCGGTCTAAGCGTGCAGTACCGGCGGACCAATGTGGGGATCCGCGATGAAACCCTGGAATACTTCTCCTTTTCGATCGCCAACATAGGCAATTTCGGAAATTTGAAGAAGCAGGACCGGCTGTTCTAGAGAAGTGGGAAGACAAGCGGACAAAAAAGTTATGGCCCCGAGCTGGGTATCTCGGGGCCTGCACTCAGAGAGTGGCGGTGGGAGGGGACTCACCGCCAGGATGCTGTCTGTGTTGATTAAAGATTATCAGTTTAAGATCTGTTTGTCTAGTATTTTTTGT
>PLZX01000003.1 GCA_003152325.1 Bryobacterales bacterium
CACTCCCGGCTTGCAGGACCACCAGGCCGTCCCCGATCAGGCTCTCATTGGCTATGAGGGCCTGCTCGCCCAGTATCCGCGCTCCGCTTCGGCCTTCCGCCAGATGCTCTCGGAATATTTCGAAATTCCTGTTGAGGTTCAGCCCTTCGCCGGCTCCTGGCGCCCGCTCGATCCCGGCTTCCGCACCTGCCTCTCGGAAGGATACTCGCGTTCCGAACAACTCGGCGTCGGTGTCGTGCTCGGCGACGAGGTCTGGGATCAGCAATCCGTCGTGCGCATCCGCCTCGGCCCCTTGACGCTCGCCCAGTATAAGGACTTTCTGCCCGGCGGCAGCGCTCATGAACCGCTCAAAGCCCTTTCGCGCTTCTTCTGCGGCGACGATCTTGATGTGGAGGCGCAACTGATTCTCAAACGCGAAGAAGCCCCGCGCTTGTCGCTGGGCGCCGAGGGCTCCCCGCCCGTCCAACTCGGCTGGATCTGTTGGATGTTTTCCAAACCCCTGGGCCGCGACCCAGATGAAACCGTGCTGCGCCTCTGGGAGGAGCCGCCGGGCCGTCGCAACTAACGGAGAGATACCGACATGAACGTCAACCTGAAGTCGCTGATCGAAAAATTGACTCCATCCGCCCGCAACGCGCTCGAAGCGGCCGCGGGCCTCTGCGTCACGCGCACGCACTATGATGTCGAGGTCGAGCACTATCTGGTGAAGCTTCTTGATGAAGGCCCCGGCGACTTCGAAAAGATCCGCCGCCGCTTCGGGGTGGACGATTCCCGCCTCACCGCCGATCTCACACGCTCGCTCGATTCGCTCAAGTCCGGCAATGCCCGCACGCCCGCCTTCAGTCCCACCATCGTCAAGATGCTGTCCGCGGCCTGGCAGGTGGGCTCGCTCGAATTCGGCCACGAAGAGATCCGCACCGGCGCCACCATCCTGGCCCTGGTGTCCGACCCCGAGCTCGCACGTATGACCCGCGAGATCAGCAAGGAACTGGCGAAGATCGACTCCCAGGCCCTGCAGACCGAATTCGGAGCCATCCTCGCCGGCTCGCCCGAGGATATGGAAACCGCCGTCGCCGCGCCTGGTGGCGGCCCGGTTCCCGCCGGCGGCGCTCCGCGTCCCGACGGCAAGAAGAGCAAGCTCGATCAGTTCACCATCGATCTCACCGCCAACGCCCGCGCCGGCAAAATCGATCCCGTGCTCGGCCGCGACCGCGAAATCCGCCAGGTCGTCGACATCCTCATGCGCCGCCGCCAGAACAATCCCATCCTCACTGGTGAAGCCGGCGTCGGTAAAACCGCCGTCGTCGAAGGCTTTGCCCTTCGCATCGCCGCCGGTGACGTTCCGCCCGCGTTGCAGAATGTCGCCGTCCGCACGCTGGATCTTGCGCTCCTTCAGGCCGGCGCCGGTGTCAAAGGCGAATTCGAGAACCGCCTCAAGGGCCTGATCGAAGAGGTCAAGTCCTCGCCCACTCCCATCATCTTGTTCATCGATGAGGCCCACACCATGATCGGCGCCGGCGGCCAGGAGGGCCAGGGCGATGCCGCCAACCTCCTCAAGCCCGCGCTNNTCGAAAAGCACCACGGCGTCCGCATTCTCGAGGAGGCCGTCCAATCCGCCGTCCGCCTCTCCCACCGCTACATGGTGGGCCGCCAGCTTCCCGACAAGGCCGTCAGCGTGCTCGACACCGCCTGCGCCCGCCTGGCCCTGGGACACAACTCCACGCCTCCGCCCATCGAAGACGCCATCCGCCGCCAGGACGATCTCGCTGTGCAGGAACGCGTCCTTAGACGCGAATCCTCCACCGGCGCCGATCACGCCGAGCGCCTCGAAAAGATTGCCGCCGATAAAGCTCTCGTCGAAGCCCAGCTAGCCACCCTGCGCGAGCATTTCGAAAAAGAGCGCGAACTGGTCGGCAAGATTCGCGAGCTTCGGTCTAAGCTGGAGGGCGAACTGGCTCCCGGAGAGTTGCCCAATGAAGCCGATGCCGCCGCCGCCCGCGTCGAAGTCGCCGCTCTCAACACTACCCTCGATCAACTGCAAGGCGAGCAGCCCCTGATGCGCGTCTGCGTGGACTCGCAGACNNGACGAGGTGGCCACCGTCCTCGAACTCGAGCACCACCTCGGCCGCCGTGTCATCGGCCAGCCCCACGCCCTCGCCGGCATCTCCGAGCGCATCCGCACCGCCCGCGCTTCGCTCGACGATCCCGGCCGCCCCATCGGCGTCTTCCTACTTGCCGGCCCCTCCGGCGTCGGCAAGACCGAAACCGCCCTCGCTCTCTCTGACCTGCTCTACGGAGGCGAAAAGAACCTCATCAGCATCAACATGTCGGAGTTCCAGGAATCCCATACCGTGTCCACTTTGAAGGGCTCGCCTCCCGGCTACGTCGGCTATGGCGAAGGCGGCGTGCTCACCGAAGCCGTCCGCCGCCGCCCTTATTCCGTAGTGCTTCTCGACGAAGTCGAAAAAGCTCACCCCGACGTCCTCGAGCTGTTCTACCAGGTCTTCGACAAGGGCGTCATGGAAGATGGCGAGGGCCGCGAAATCGATTTCAAAAATACCATCATCATCCTCACCAGCAACGCCGGCACCGATACCATCATGAAGCTGACCGCCGATCTCGATACCGCCCCCACTCCCGACGGCCTGGTCAAAGCCCTCAAGCCCGAGCTCAACAAAATCTTCAAGCCCGCCTTCCTGGGCCGCCTCGTCATCATTCCCTATTACCCCATCCGCGACGAGGCCCTCAAACAGATCATTATTCTCAAACTTGCTAAGATCCAGCGGCGCCTCGAGGAGAATCACAAGATCAAACTCTCCTGGGACGCCGCCCTGCTCGACGAAGTGGCCTCGCGCTGCACCGAAGTCGAAAGCGGCGCCCGCAACGTCGATAACATTCTCACTAACTCCCTGCTGCCCGATCTTTCCCGCCGTCTGCTGGACGGCATTGCCGGCGGCGCCAAACCCTCCGCCATTCACATCCGCATCGGAGAAAACGGCGCTTTCGAATACTCTTGATGGACGCACTATGGCCCTCGGACAAACACAACGGCTGTTCAGCTTTGACAGCCCGCTAGGCCCCAACAAGCTGCTCGTCAGCAGTTTCGGAGGATCCGAGCACATCTCGGAACTCTTCAGTTTCCAACTCGAGCTGGTCTCCGAAGATTTCAACCTCGACTGGGATCAGATCATCGACCGCAACGTCACCGTCGGCATCCGCCAGAAGGATGGCGTCACCTTCCGCTATTTCAACGGTTACATCAACAACTTCGAGCCCACCCGCCACGAAGGCCGCTTCGCTTATTACTCCGCTGAAATGGTCCCCTGGCTCTGGTATCTCACCCAGTGCCAGAACCATTTCATCTACCAGGAGAAAACCGTTCCCCAGGTCGTGGAGTTGGTTTTCCAGAGCCTCGGCTTCCGCGACTACGAAATTAAAAAGCTGGGCGATCGCCACCAGCCCTGGATCAACTGCTGCCAGTACGCCGAGAACGCCTTCGTCTTCGTCTCCCGCATCATGGAAGCCGAGGGCATCTACTATTGGTTCAAGCACGAGCAGGGCAAGCACACCATGGTCATCGCCGATCATATGGCTTCTCACTTGCCCGTTCCCTACCAGTCCACCATAAAGTACGAGCATGAGACCGGCAACATGGCGCGCACCGAAGATACCATCTTCGGCCTCAACATGAAGAAGGTCATCAAGCCCAATCACTATGCCCACAAGGATTACAACTTCCTGATTCCGGGGCGCCAGCTCTACTTCAAAGGGCCTGTCACCCAGTTCATGGGCTCGCACCGCACCCTCGAGGTCTTCGACTACCCCGCCGATATCGATTGGCCCCAGGACGCCCCCGATTGGGGCGAGCTGCGCAAGGAGGAAATCGCCACCGACCGCGTCACCGTCACCGGCAACGGTAACTGCCGCTCCCTGACGCCCGGCTACCGCTTCGATCTCGTGCAGCACGACCGCTCCGATCTCGACCTCAATTACCTCATCACCAAAGTGACTCACCACGGCCACGAAGGCTCTTTCGGTGGCGGTACCGACGCCAATGAAGCCACCTACGACAACTCCTTCTCCTGTATCCCCTCTTCCGTTCAGTACCGCCCTACCCGCAAGACCGATACCCCCAACATTGGCAGCATGCAAACCGCCACTGTCGTCGGGCCCAAGGGAGAAGAAATCTACACGGATGATTATGGCCGCGTCAAAGTCCACTTCCACTGGGACCGCCGTCCCTCCGACGAAAACTCCTCCTGCTGGATTCGCGTGATGCAGCCCATCGCCGGCCCCGGCTTCGGTCACATTTGGATTCCCCGCGTCGGCCAGGAAGTGGTCGTGCAATTCCTGGAAGGCGATCCCGACCGTCCCGTCATCACCGGCTGCCTCTACAACCACGTCAATCACCCCCCCTACACGCCCGTCCCCAAGTTCAAGGATTGGAGCGGCATCAAGACCCGCAGCACCAAGAAGGGCAAGTCCACCGACTTCAACGAGCTTCGCTTCGTCGATACCAAGGGCGACGAACTCTATGTCATGCATGCCCAGAAAGACATGCAGATCACCGTCGAGAACGACACCATCGAGCTGGTCGATCGCGACCGCACCCTCCAGGTCAAACGCAACCAGATCGAAATGGTCCAGGGAGACAAGCACAACACCGTCAAGGGGAACTTCAATGAGGACATCCAGGGCGAGATGTCCATCAACGCGCAAAAGAACGTCAACGAAAAAGCCGTCGGCAATTTCCTCCTCGAAGCCGGAGGTGAAGTTCACATCAAGGCCGGCCTTCGCATCGTGCTCGAGGCGCCCCATATCACTTTCCTCGGCGTCGGCGGCTTCATCGATTGCACCTCGCTCGGCATCGCTATTCAGGGTATAAACGTCTGGCTCAACTGCGGGCTCGGCTTGCCCACCGGCGCTATGGGCGCCATGCCCCAATTGCCCGGCATCCCCAGTCTGCCCGCCGGCTTCGACATGTCCATGCTTGCCAACATGCCGAATCTGCCCACCATGCTCAGCTCCCTCGAAAGCGGAACCACTGGTGCGTTCGGCGCGCAACTAGCCGCCTTCGAAAGTTCCCTGGCTTCGAATCCTTTTGTCGCTCCCGGAACCTTCGGTGGAGATATCGGCGCTCCCGGCGGTGGGTCTTCCGATCTCAGTTCCATCGTCGAAGGTCCGGTTCCGGGGACGCCCGGAACGCCACCAGCGCCCGCGGGCGGTTCCGGAATGTCGCCGGACCCCGACGATTCCAGCACTCTCCAGGCCGACGAACAGCTATATGCCGAAAGCCAGCCGGACCCGTCAGGCTCGGACGGCGGCGGCGGGGAGGGTCTCGGCTGATGCCGCTTCTATCCGCCTGTCCAAACGTTCGGGCTGCCTTGCACCATGTAACCCGGGCCGCCGCAGTGCATGTCCAGGTCGCCCAGCCGGTGCGCCGGCAGGTTGTTGATGAAGACCGTCGTGCTGCCCTTTACCGCTATCCACGTGTTTGGACCGCAGCATGTCGCGTGGATTCCCATGTCCAGGATGCGCAGTGCCGGCAGATTGTTCACCAGCACGTTGGGGGATCCGGTCTGCGCCGGACCGATACATTGGTGCGGGCAGCCCCACTGGCCGTGGTTATCCGCCGGAACGAAAGATTGATCGCCGAGCCTGGATTGCGGCTGCATTGTTATCCTGAGAATATACCACAGACTCTGAGCGGCGCCTTCGGGAGGATCATGTCATCGTGGCGGTAAAGCGAACCAATCTCCAGGAGCGCTACGAGCTGCGCGAAATCCTCGGCCGCGGCGGCATGGGCGTCGTCTATCGCGCCCTCGACACCCTCATGAAGCGCGAAGTCGCGCTCAAAACCATCCTCGATATCGAGAACCCCGCTACCCTCCAGCTCTTTTATAAGGAGTGGTCCATCCTCGCCACCATGGTCCACCCCAATGTCATCAATATTTATGATATCGGCGAGTTCGACCAGGAAGGAAGCAAAAAGCCCTTTTTCGTGATGCCCCTCCTGCCCGGCGTCACGCTCGACCGCCTCATCAAGGATGCCAGCCCCCGCCTCAGTGTCACCGGCGTCCTCGAAATCATCGTGCAAGCCGCCCACGGCCTCCACGCCGCCCACGAGCAAGGCCTCGTCCATCGCGATGTCAAGCCCTCCAACATCTTTGTGATGGATGACAACTCCGTCAAGATTATCGATTTCGGCATCGCCCGCCAGGCTAGCGGCCATTCCAAAACCACCCTCAAGGGAACCCTCTTTTACATGGCTCCCGAGCAGCTTGAGATGAAGCCGCCCAGTCCGCTCTCCGATCTCTTCGCCCTGGGTGTCGTCACCTATGAGGCCCTCACCCGCCACCGTCCCTTCCACGGCGCCTCCGAAGCCGAAGTCGTCGAAGCCATTCTCCATCACAGCCCGCCGCCGGTGTCCGGCCTCAACCACGACGTCAGCTACTCCATCAGTCAGGTCATTCACAAGGCCATCGCCAAGCAGCCCTGGCATCGCTTCTTCAACATGCGCGAGTTCGCCGACGCGCTCCAGAAGGCCCTCCGCAACGAACCGCTGGAATACTTCGATAGCTCCAAGATCAAGCCCCGTCTCGAACGCGCTTCCAAGAGTTTCGAAGCCGGCGACTACACCTTTGCCTCCGAAGTCCTTTCCGAACTCGAAGCGGAAGGCCACCTCGATCAGGAAATCGCCCGCCTCCGCGGCCAGGTCGATCAGGCCGTCCGCCAAACCCGCATCCGCCAGATGCTCGAAAGCGCCCGCCGCTTCTTCGACGCCACCGAGTACTCTCTCGCCCTGCGCAAAATCCAGGAGGCCATTGAGCTCGATCCTACCGATCCCGACGCCCTCTCGCTCAAAGCCATGGTCGAAAAGGAGCGTCGCGAAAAGAAAATCTCCGAATGGATCGCGCTCGCCCACCAGCACCTCGATAACCAGGCCTTCCGCCAGGCCCGCGACGCCCTGGACAACGTCCTCCAGATCAAACCCAACGAAACCGAAGCCCTCAGCCTCATGGAGGAAATCGGCCGCCGCGAAGCCGAAGTCTCGCGCACCCGCGATGAAAAAGCCCGCCTCTACCAGGCCGCTTGCCAGAGTTGGGAAAAAGGCGAGGTCACCAGCGCCCTCAGCAAGCTCGAAGTCCTCGTCGCCATGGATCGCGATCTCCCCGAATCCGATACCGGCCGCAGCAGCACCTATCAGAATTTCTACAACCAGGTCAGCTCTGAGCACAACACTCTCAAGAACTCTTACGAGGAAGCCAGACGCAATCTCGCCGGCGGGAACTTTGAAGCCGCCTCCGCCACCTGCAAACAGTTCCTCGCCAAGTACCCCAATCACGCCCTCTTCCAGGCCCTCAAGTTCGACGTCGAAGAGCGCCAGCGGCAGAAGCTCTCCCAGGTCATCGCCGAAACCGATCGAAAAGTCGATGAGGAAGCCGACCTCGATCGCCGCATGGGCATCCTTGAGGAAGCCCTCAAACTCTATCCCGGCGAAAGCCACCTGGAACGCGCCGTCCGCCTGGTCCGCGACAAACGCGACCTCGTCAATTCCATCGTTGCCAAGGCCCGCTTCTACGAAGAGCGCGGCCAGTTCAATGAGGCCCTCGACCAGTGGCAGATCCTCAAGTCCATCCATGATAAACAACCCGGCCTTCCCTTCGAAATCCAGCGCCTCATCAAGCGCCGCGATCAACAGGCCCGTGAGACCGCCAAGGCCCGCTGGGTCGAGCAGTCCGATCAATACCTCGAAGACGGCGACTACAAGCGCGCCCTGCAGACCGTGGAAAGCGCNNAGGCCAGTGAGAAAGGCTCTCCCGAAGACGCCCTGGCCTGCTTGCGTGAAGCTTCCTCTCTCGATTCCCGCAATACCGTTATTCGCACCGTGCTGGTGAACTCTCTCCTCGACCAGGCCCGCCGCCTTGTCGATTCCGATTGGGATTCCGCCGACGCTTTCGTGCAGGAGGTCCTCCAGATCGAGCCCAACCATGCGCCCGCTCAGAGCCTCGCCGCGCGCATTGCCGATCGCAAACGCGAGGATTTCGTCGCCTGGTGCCTCGCCCAGGCCCGCCGCATGCAAACCGATGGCGATATCGATGGCGCTACCGCCGTCGTCGCCCAGGGTCTCGCCACTTATCCCAACGAGCCGCGTCTCCAGCAATTGCAGGCCACTCTGCTGCGCGCCCAGGTCGAAAAACAGCGCCAGACCGTCCGTCCCCGCGAGGCCCGCGAGCCGCAAACCGCCGTTCCTCTGTTTGAAGTCTCGCCTCCGGCCGAAAAGCCGCCCGCCGAACCGACAGGCGATTTCACCGTGGTGCTCGGCTCCCCCGCAACGGTAACCGCCGTTCCGCTGCCTCCAGCCGTGGCGGAAACCAAAACCTCCACGCCCGCTCCGCCGTCCCCGCCCACCGGAAACGTCCTCGAAGTTCCCGCTCCGCCGCCGCCCGTTGTCGAACCGGCGCCGCCTCCCCCTCCCCAACCGCCGCCCCCGTCCGGCCCAACCGCGCTCGGCAGACTCCGATTCTGGTTCCAGAACGCCGGCCAGGAAAAGCGACTCTACATCGTTACCGCCACCGCCGCCGGCATGATCCTTCTGATCGCCGCCATCGTGGCCGTCACTCACCAACGCAAGCCGGCGCCCCCGTCTGCCTCCGCCAAGTTCCAGATCGTACTGCGTTCATCGCCCGAAGGCGCGGAAATCAAGTTCAACGGCGATACCTGCGGCACTTCCACCTGCCGAATGCAACTCTCCTCCGGCACTTATCAGGCGGCCGCCCGCTTGTCCGGCTATCAGGATGTTTCCGCCAGCTTCACCGTCGCCAAAGACTCTTCTCCGGAAATCAACCTCACCCTCGTTCCCCTTCCCCCGCACGTCGCCGTTTTCACCGACCTCGCCGATGGCACTGTCCAACTCGACGGCTCCCCCGCCGGTCAGATCCAGGATGGCGGCGTCGAGATCGCGAACCTCACTCCCGGCAAACATACCCTCGCGCTCCAAAGCGGCAATTCCACCGCCACCGTGCAGCTCGAAATCTTGCCCGGCGCCATGCCCAAAATTTCCGNNCCACCGGATTCAAGGTCTCCCTCGATGGCCAGCCTGCCGTCGATCTGCCGCCCGACGGTCTGCCCCTCCAGAACCTCGCTGCCGGCGCCCACGAATTGCAGCTCGATGGCGCCGGCCGCGAGCAGAACAAAATGGTCTTCGAGGCCCAGCCCTCCGCCGCCCTCTATATTTCGCTCCGCACCGCCCGCAATCTCGGCGTCGTCAACGTCGTCGCCAATGAGGACGAAGCTGAGCTCTACATCAACGGCGACAAGTACCGCCGCACGACCAAACGCGGACGCCTCATCGTTTATCTCGTCCCCAAAAAGTACACTCTGCGCCTCCAGAAAGATGGCTTCGCGCCCACTCCCGATCAAACCGTCGACGTCCACAAAGGGGACGAGACCAAGCTTACCTTCAACCTCCAGCCCGCCAAAGCCACCCTTGCGGTCCATCACGCGCCTCCCAACGCCGAAGTCTGGATCGATGGCGCGCGCGTCGGCATCGTCCGCTCCGACGGCGAATTCTCCCTCTCTACCCTGGAGCCCGGCCGCCACACAGTCTCTCTCCGCCACGATCGCTTCAAGCCGCTACAAATCGATGTGACCCTCTCCAGCGGCAAGGCTGTCGATCTGCAGGGTACGCTCGAAAACACACTGGGCACCCTCAAGGTCGATATCAGTCCCGCCGGCCTTGATGTTCACCTCCGCATCCGCCGTGAGGGCGAGTCTCAGGATCGCGATGTTTCCGGTTCCAGCTTGAGCTTGGCCGAGGGTTCCTACACCGTCACCGGCACCGCTGCTCAATACCAGAATGCGGTCGCCAACGTGCACATCACCGCCAATGCCATCGCCACCGCCAGCCTCGTATTTAAGAAGGCAGACACAGCGCCCAAAACCGTCGCCAAAGCGCCCCCCTCCACTCCGGTTTTTGGTCCCGACGATTGGGTGAAAGCCGGCGGCTGGACCCGCCAGGACAACATGATCGTCCACCAGGGCGGTGATTACGTGCTCGCCACGCCCAACCTGACCCAAGGGACCATCCGCTTTACCGCCGTCATTGTGAAAGGTAAGCGCCTCGAATGGGTACTGGCCTTCCGCGACAACAAGAACTACCTGTTCTTCCAGATCGACGACAAGAACCTCACTCGCTACGAAGTCGTCAACGGCGGCAAAGCATCGCAGGTGAAGATCCCCCACAGGCTCGACCGCAAGCAGCCCATGAGCTTCACCATCAGCGTGACACCCACCGCCATCATCCACAGCGTCCAGCAGGGTGGCGAGTGGGTGATCCTGGACAACTGGTCAGTCCTCGGCTCTTTGGTGCACGGTCAATTCGGCTTCCACATTCCCAGCGGCGACCAAATCGGCCTCACCGATTTCCGCCTCGCCGCCAACTAGCGCCGCCGCCGCTTACCGCCCCCGCTTCGCCAGTTCCTTCCGATACTCCTCCAATGAACTCTCCACAACCCCCCGGTTCCGTGGCGCCGGTTTCCCCGCTTCCACCGGCGGGAACAATGCCAGCGCCTGCTCCTCCACGTCCACCGCGCGCCGGTAATCGCCCAACTCCGAATACGCCTGCGAGAGCACATGCAGGCACAGCGGATCTTTGTTCTTGCTCAGTTCCACTGCCTTGATGGCGTAAGGCAGCGCCGCCGACGGGTTCCGCAGATCCGCCGGGTCCACCGTCACTGCCAGCCACGCGTAGTTGTACATCTGCTCCCCGGTCGCGCCCGGCCGATCCGCCACTTGCTTCGCCAGTGCGAGGCCGCGCACGTCGTAGGGTTTCGCTTCCTCCACGTGGTTCGTCGCCACCAGCCCGCTCGCGATGTCCGTCAGAATCTCCGAAAGGTTCGCCCGCCACGCCACGTTGCCCGGGTCCCCCTTCACCTGCAGCTCCAGCAGTTCCGCCGCCCTCCGGTAACACCGCAGCGCTTCCGGCATCAGGCTCAAGGTGTAATAGTAAAGATCTCCCAGGTTCTTCAGCGTCACAATCACGCCGCTTCGCGCCCCCTCGTCGTTTGGATCTCCAGCCAGCGCCGCTTCGTCGATCTCCA
>PLZX01000176.1:0-2631 GCA_003152325.1 Bryobacterales bacterium
TTTCCTCGCCGACCTTGCAGATCCCGCGCTCAATGCGCCCCGTCACCACCGTCCCCCGTCCCTGGATCGAGAAGATGTCCTCGATCGGCATGATGAACGGCTTGTCGATCACCCGCTCCGGCAGCGGAATATAGCTGTCCACCGCCTCCATCAACTCGTCGATGCCCTTCTCCCACTGCGGCTCGCCGTTCAACGCGCCCAGCGCCGAGACCCGAATCACCGGCAGATCGTCCCCCGGAAACTGGTACTTCGTCAACAGCTCCCGCACTTCCAGTTCCACCAGGTCCAAGAGCTCCGGATCGTCCACCATGTCCACTTTGTTCATGGCCACGATGATGTACGGCACGCCCACCTGCCGCGCCAGCAGAATGTGCTCCCGCGTTTGCGGCATCGGCCCGTCCGTCGCCGCCACCACCACGATGGCGCNNCGTGCGCATAGTGCCGCTTGGCGGTTTCATACTCCACGTGCGCCACCGCGATCGTGATGCCGCGGGCTTTTTCTTCCGGCGCGTTATCGATCGAATCGAAGCTCCGGAACTTATTCTTCGGATTATGCTTGGCCAGCACTTTCGTGATCGCCGCCGTCAGGGTGGTCTNNCGAATTTTTCCTTTGCCATAAGAAAGAATGATCTCCTTATTTCGTAGTCTTGCCCTGAACTTTGCTGACAATTTCCTCGGCCAGTAAGCCGGGAACTTCCGCGTACTTGCCAAAATGCATGGTGAAACTGCCGCGCCCCTGCGTGCGCGAGCGCACGTCGGTGGCGTATCCGAACATCTCCGAAAGCGGCACTGACGCCTTGATGATCTGGGTAGTCCCGCGCGACTGCATGCCTTCTATATGGCCGCGCCGGGAATTCAAATCTCCCATCACCGTGCCGTTGTATTCTTCCGGCACCACCACTTCCACCGCCATGATCGGCTCCAGCAAAACCGGCTTGGCCTTGCGGACGGCTTCTTTGATTGCCATAGAACCGGCTATCTTAAACGCCATTTCCGACGAGTCCACGTCGTGGTAGCTGCCATCGTAGAGCGTTACCTTGATGTCCGACATCGGGAACCCTGCCAGGATTCCGCCTTCCAGCGCTTCCCGGATGCCCGCCTCGGTCGGCTTGATATATTCCTTCGGCACGCGCCCGCCGGTGATGTCGTCGACAAACTCAAACCCGCCGCCCGGCAGGGGCTCGATGCGGATTTTCACGTGGCCGTATTGGCCGTGGCCGCCGGTCTGCTTGACGTGGCGTCCCTCGGCTTCGGCGTTCTTACGGATGGTCTCGCGATACGCCACCTGCGGTTTGCCGACATTGGCGCCCACCCCGAATTCGCGCATCATGCGATCGACGATGATCTCCAGGTGCAGTTCGCCCATCCCCGAAAGAATGGTCTGCCCGGTATCGGGATCGGTGTTCACGCGGAACGTCGGATCTTCCTGGGCCAGCTTCTGGATGGCCATGCCCAACTTTTCCTGGTCGGCCTTGGTCTTCGGTTCCACCGCAAGCTGAATGACTGGCATGGGGAAGTCGATCGATTCGAGCACGATGGGCTGCTGGTCGTCGCAAATCGTATCGCCGGTCGAAACCGTCTTCAGGCCCACCGCGGCGCAGATGTCGCCGGCCAGAATTTCCTGGATGTCTTCGCGCTTGTTGGCGTGCATGCGCAGCAGGCGGCCGATCCGCTCCTTGCGCCGCTTGGCCACGTTATAAACCGAATCGCCCGATTTCAGCGTGCCGGAATAAACGCGGAAAAACGCGAGCTGCCCGACATACGGGTCGGTCATGATCTTGAAGACCAGCGCGGCAAACGGTTCGGCATCGGAGGCATGGCGAATCAGAATCTTTTCTGGATCGTCGACGTCCCCGCCTTCCACCGGAGGAACGTCCAGCGGCGAAGGGAGATAATCCACTACCGCGTCGAGCATGGTCTGCACGCCTTTGTTTTTGAAGGCCGTGCCGCAGATCACCGGGAAGATCTTGAGCGCGATGGTGGCTTTGCGAATGCCCGCGCGGATTTCCGCGTTGGAAATCGCCTCGCCGTTGATGAATTTTTCGAACAAGTCGCCGTCGTCGGATTCGGCGATGGCCTCGATCATCTTCTCGCGATATTCCTTGGCCTTTTCCACCAGCTCTTCGGGAATCTCGACAGTGTCGTACTCGGAGCCCAGGGTTTCGTCGCGCCAGACGACGGCCTTCATCTCCACCAGGTCGACCACTCCCAGAAACTTCTCTTCCGCGCCGACGGGAATCTGAATCGGCACCGGGCGGCACTTCAACCGATCGACGATGGTGTCCACCGAATGGTAGAAGTCCGCGCCCACGCGGTCCATTTTATTAATGAAGCAGATCCGCGGGACGTTGTACTTATCGGCCTGCCGCCAGACCGTCTCGGATTGCGGCTGCACGCCCGCGACGGCGTCGAACACTGCGACCGCGCCATCCAGCACCCGCAGGCTGCGCTCCACCTCGGCGGTGAAATCCACGTGGCCGGGCGTATCAATGATGTTGACGCGATGCGGGACACCGTTGAACGCCTTGTAAATCTTGTCTTCGCCCGGCTTGAGGCTTTTTTGCGTCCAGAAGCAGGTGACCGCCGCGCTGGTGATGGTGATGCCGCGCTCGCGTTCCTGCTCCATCCAGT
>PLZX01000176.1:2680-3155 GCA_003152325.1 Bryobacterales bacterium
ACGCTTGGGCGAATTGGGCGATTTCTTTTCTTCGATGACTGCGCTCATATTTAATTCGTTGAACCGTTTAAGCGTTGAAGAGTTGAAGCGGCTTTACCGCCTCAACCCTTCAGCATTGTGATATTGTAATCTACCAGCGGAAATGGGCAAATGCCTTGTTCGCCTGCGCCATCTTGTGGACTTCATCGCGCTTGCGGATGGCATTCCCCTGTCCTTGATAAGCCTCCAAAATTTCCGCCGCCAGCGCCGCCTTCATCGGCTGGCCTTTGCGGGCGTCCGCGAAATCCACAATCCAGCGCAGCGCGANNTGGCCGGGTTCTTTTCGGAAATGGTGTCGAACGCGCCATAGACAATCCGTTGCGCGGTGCTCTTCTTGCCGCACTTCATGATCGTGTTCACGAGTCGTGCCACCAAGACACTTTGGAATTTGCCGTCTTTGGAGGTCGGCCTTCTGGTTGCTTGTCGTCTGCGGGAC
>PLZX01000052.1 GCA_003152325.1 Bryobacterales bacterium
GGCTGGCGCCCACGCCGACGAACATTTCGACGAAGTCGGAACCGGAGATCGAGAAGAACGGTACGCTGGCTTCGCCGGCGATGGCGCGCGCCAATAGCGTCTTGCCCGTTCCGGGAGGCCCGATCAGCAGCACCCCCTTGGGGATGCGACCGCCCAGTTTCTGGAATTTCTGCGGCTCGCGAAGGAACTCGATGATCTCCTGCAGCTCTTCCTTGGCCTCTTCCACGCCGGCCACGTCCTTGAACGTGACTTTCTTCTGTTGCGTGGAGTGCAGGCGCGCGCGGCTTTTGCCGAAACTCAGGGCCTTGTTGCCACCGCTCTGCATCTGCCTCACCATGAAGATCCAGAACGCCGCCAGTACGATGAACGGCGAAGCCTGCAGAAGGATGGAGAGCCAGGTGCCGGAGGAAGTGTCCTTGATGTCGACCTTGACGCCCTTGTCGTTCAGCTTGTCGTAGATATTCGGGTAATTCAGCGGAATCGTGGTGTGAAGTTCCTGGCCCGTGGTCAGCTTTCCATGCACGTCGTTAGCCGCGATGGTGACCTCAGCGACATGGCCGGCCGCGATATCGCTCAGGAATTCTGAGAAGACCAGTTCCTTCTTATTGGGTGTTTGACCGGTCCTGACCACCGCGATCAGCAACCCGGCCAGAGCGATCAGAGCGCCCCAAAAGAGATAATGCTTGATGTTCGAATTCACGAAGCCTCCCGACCCTACTTACTCAATAGACGCCGCTGCGCTCAATCCCGATTCGTAATGTTCGCGAACCACCAGAAGCACCCGGCTGTCCGGGCGCGCCGCAAAAGCTGCGGCCGGTCCGAATCTCCGGACCCAAACGATGGAAGGGCCATCCAATAGAATCGGCCAATTCCGGCGCTCCCATATGGGAATACGGGCTTCCTGGAAAAAAGTTTTGATCTTCTCCGCGCCCGCCGTGCCCCATGGTTGGTACTGGTCGCCCGGCCTCCAGTTTCTGCACTCCAACGGACCGGACAAAGAGCACCAGTCTAAACAATTCGTATCATTCTCATTATATACGGAATGCGCGCCATCGGAAGGTGTTGTTGTTTCAATCAGTTCCAAGGAAATCTCAACTCCGGCGGCGGGCACCCGCACCACTCCCGGCACAAGGGCCGTGGCCTGGTAATCCTGCGGCTTGGCGCTGGGACGGCTGAACCGGAGCCATTCGAAGGAGCGGATAATGTCCAGGCCGGTCGATTGCAGGCGGCCATCACCCTCACTGGTGGCCGCCAGGGCGAGCACCTGTACGACATGGCCAAAGTCGATTCCGCGGAGGTCGCCTTTGGCCCGCTCGATGGCACGACGCACCAGCCGGCGGGCGGTCGCGACCGGCAAGGCGGTAAGCGCGGCGGCTCGTACCATTACGGCGCCATCGCGTTCCACCAGCGTCTGCCCGGCCAACCGGTCGATCTCGGCCCCCCAGTAAGCTTCTTCCGCCAGCGCCCAATCCGCCGTCCGCGACAGCGTTTCGGTGATTGCCGGGTTCCACTCGCGTGCCAGTTGCGGCAGCAGGTAATGGCGGAGACGGTTGCGGGCGAACTCGGGGCCGGCGTTGGTAGAATCGTCGCGCCAGACGATACCTCGGTCACGCAAGAAGTCTTCCACGTCGGAACGATCAGTTTCGAGAAGCGGGCGGACCATGCCGTCATCCGTCACCGGGCGGATACCGGCCAGACCGGCCGTGCCGGCGCCGCGCAGGAAGCGGAACAGCACGGTCTCGGCCTGGTCGTTGCGTGTGTGGCCCAGAGCCACCCGCTCAACGGCGCCGGTCGAGATCATCTCCCGGAAGAAGGCCAGCCGGGCATGGCGGCCTACCTGCTCCAGGTTGCCGGCCGAGGCGGCTAAGTCCACGGCGCGGATGGTGGCGGGAAGCGACAGTCGTGCGGCCAGTTCCTGCACGAATTCCGCGTCGCGCCGCGATTCTTCGCCGCGCAGGCCGTGATCCAGATGGAGCACGTGCAGACGCAGATCCCAGCGGGGCGCCAGTTCCACCAGGGCGTGCAGGAGGCACACCGAATCGGCGCCGCCCGAGACGGCCACGCCGGCGTTCTGGCCGGCATGGAACATGGCGTAGCGGTCCACGGTTGCGGCGATGCGAGAGAGTAAGGGCATCTCCGCTTCAATTGTAGGATGTCCCACGCTGCGTTTGGACCCCCGAATTGCCGCATGTTATAAAAGAGATTGCTATCTGCAATCATCCAATTTTCCCCTCCAGGAGCTGTACTATGGAACCAACCGCTGATATCGCCCTGATTGGGCTGGCCGTCATGGGCCAGAACCTGATTCTCAACATGAGCGACCACGGCTACAAAGTGGTGGCCTTCAACCGCACCGTGTCCAAAGTCGATGACTTCCTGAACGATGCCGCCAAGGGTCATCAAAATGTCATTGGCGCTCACTCGCTCGAAGAGATGGTGGGGCTGTTGAAACGGCCGCGCAAAGTGATGCTCATGGTCAAGGCGGGCGCCGCGGTGGACGAGTTCATCGAGACGCTGCTGCCGCACCTGGAAAGCGGCGACATGATCATCGATGGCGGCAACTCGCACTTCCCCGATACCATCCGCCGCACGAAGTACCTGGAGAGTAAAGGCATGATGTACGTCGGAACGGGCGTCTCCGGCGGTGAAGAGGGCGCGCGCTTCGGCCCGTCCATGATGCCCGGCGGCAGCGCGAAAGCCTGGCCGCTGGTGAAGGGAATTTTCCAGGCGATCTGCGCGAAGACGCCGGACGGCGCGCCCTGCTGCGACTGGATGGGCGAGGACGGCGCGGGCCACTACGTCAAGATGGTTCATAACGGCATCGAATACGGCGACATGCAAACCATCTGCGAGGCTTACCAACTCCTCAAGGAGGGGCTGGGCATGAGCAACCAGGAGATGCACGACGTACTCAACGAGTGGAACAAGGGAGAGCTCGACAGTTATCTGATCGAAATTACTCGCGACATCCTGGCCTACAAGGACGAAAAGGGCGACTACGTAGTAGACAAGATTCTGGACACGGCCGGACAGAAGGGCACGGGCAAGTGGACCAGTGTGAGTTCGCTGGACCTGGGAATTCCCGTGACCCTGATCGGCGAGGCGGTCTACGCACGTTGCCTGAGCGCGCTGAAAGAGGATCGCGTCGCGGCATCCAAGATCCTCACGGGACCGAAATTTCAGTTCGCGGGCGACCGCAAGGCGTTCGTCGAGGACATTCGCCAGGCGCTGCTGGCCTCCAAGCTGGTCTCCTACGCGCAGGGTTTCATGCTGCTGCGCGAGGCCGCCAAGGAATACCACTGGAATCTGAACTACGGCGGCATCGCGCTGGTGTGGCGTGCCGGGTGCATTATCCGGTCGGCATTCCTGAGCAAGATCAAAGAAGCCTTCGACCGCGATGGGGCCCTCAGCAACTTGCTGCTCGACCCATATTTCCACGGGGTGATCGATCGCTGCCAACCTTCCTGGCGGCGGGTGGTGGCGCAGGCGGTGGCTGCAGGTGTGCCGGCGCCGGCCTTCACCACGGCGCTTTCCTTCTTCGACGGCTACCGCAGCGAGCGGCTGCCCGCCAACCTCCTGCAGGCCCAGCGCGATTACTTCGGGGCGCATACCTACGAACGCATCGATCAGCCGCGCGGCAAGTTCTTCCACACCAACTGGACCGGCAAGGGCGGTAACGTGTCGTCCAGCACTTACTCGGTGTAAGTATGAATCCCGATACTCTGAAGCGTGCGGCCAAAATCAAGATGCTGCTCATGGACGTGGATGGCGTCCTCACAAACGGCAAACTGTACAACGTGCCGGACGCCGAAGGGCACATGGTCGAGACCAAGGGTTTCGATTCGCGCGACGGCATCGGGCTGCAATGGCTGAACTGGAAGGGCATTAAGACCGGCGTCATCAGCGGGCGGGTTTCGCCGGCTACGGCGGAGCGCGCGCGCCAGTGCAAGATGGCGTATGTCTATCAGGGGCACATCGAAAAGGTGCCGATCCTGGAAGAGATTCTGGCCGATGCCAAGATCGATCTCAGTGAAGTGGCCTACGTGGGCGACGATTTGACCGACGTGGTGATCATGCGGCGCGTCGGTCTGGCGATTGCGCCGGCCAATTCCAGGCNNCGAAATCTTGCGGCATTACGAAATAGAAGGATAAGACCGTCCCGCGCCGGCCTACTCCCAGCTCAAAACCACTTTGCCGGAATTGCCGGAGATCATGGCGGCGAAGCCCTTCTCATATTCCGTGTAATGGAAGCGGTGCGTGATTACCGGGGCGATGTCCAGGCCGGATTCGAGCATCACGCTCATCTTGTACCAGGTCTCGTACATCTCGCGGCCGTAGATGCCCTTGATGGTGAGCATGTTGAAGATCACCGTGCGCCAGTCGATCGACATCTCTTCGGAAGGAATGCCGAGCATGGCGATCTTAGCGCCGTGGCACATATTGGCAAGCATGTCGCGGAAGCCGGCCGGGCTTCCGGACATCTCCAGGCCCACGTCGAAGCCTTCGGTCATGCCCAGCTCTTTCTGCACGTCCGGCAATTTGGTGTCGCGGACATTCACGGCGCGGGTAACGCCCATCTTGCGCGCCAGTTCGAGGCGGTAGGGATTGACGTCGGTGATGACGGTGTAGCGCGCGCCGGCATGCACGGCCACGCCCGCCGCCATGATGCCGATGGGGCCAGCGCCCGTGATGAGGACGTCTTCGCCCAGTACTGGGAAGGAGAGCGCCGTGTGGACGGCGTTGCCAAAGGGATCGAAGATGGCCGCGACATCCAGCGGAATGCCCTCGTGGTGGCGCCAGATGTTGGCCATGGGCAGCGCGATATATTCGGCGAAGGCGCCCGGGCGGTTGACGCCCACCCCGCTGGTATGGGCGCACAGGTGGCGGCGCCCTGCGAAGCAGTTGCGGCAGCGTCCGCAGACCACATGGCCTTCGCCGCTCACGATATCGCCGGGGAAGAAATCGGAGACGTTGGCGCCCACCTCGACGATCTTCCCGACGAATTCATGGCCGATCGTCATCGGCACCGGGATGGTCTGCTGCGACCAGTCGTCCCACTTATAAATGTGGACGTCCGTGCCACAGATCCCGGTCCGCAGCACCTGGATCAGCACATCGTTGATCCCGATTTTGGGCACGTCCACGTCTTCGAGCCAGAGACCCGGCTCGCGTCGGCTTTTCACCAGTGCTTTCACATACACTACGATAGCGGATTTCGGATGAGGGGCTCCGGCCTGCGCTCAGCGCGGGCAGTTGTGCGCGCGACGCCTTCCCGCCAGGGCGGCGAAGCCTAGCGCTATACCGGTTAATGCAATGCTCCCCGGCTCGGGAACCGGTGCGATATCGCCGCCGTGCAAATTGCCGACGCCCGACATCCCCACCATGCTGATCGAGTGACCGGCGAGATCGATGCTGTAGAGCGGCGAGTTTCCGGTGCAATAGTTCGTCCCGTAGAGTTTGTCCGCGCTGTCGAAAGCCAACCCCATGATGCAGGGCTCACTCACGGCGAAGAGTAAGGTTGCAGCTCCGGTAGCGGTGTTAATGCTGTAGAACTGGCTGTTGCCACCTAGGGTACCGCTGGCGACTCCATACATAGTCCCGTGCGAGTCCACGGCGAGGTCCATCATGCTTCCAACACCGGGGCCGAAGCCGCCGATGTTCGTCAGCGCGCCGGTTCCGACGTCCATCCGGTAAAGGCTGGCTCCTTCCGACGCGTAGAGCGTGCCAGCGTGGTCGAATTGCAGCATGTCGATGCCTTTGTTGGCCACCGGCGCGTAGGGGGTCGCATGCCCGGTAGTGAGGTCAACTGTGGCCAGGGCCGTGCCGCTGGAATAGGTATTGATTACCGTGTAGAAGGTGCCGGCCGGGCTGAAGGCGCCGGCAAAGACACCTTCCGCGCCAAACGGACCAATCACGGAGCCGAGGCCGGTCACCGTGTCGAGGGCGATGAGTTGGCTGTTTCCGCTGCCGGAATATAACATTCCAGACCAGGCGGGTGTGCTGCAGCAGAGCACGGCGAGCGATAGTGTAGCCGCCATCGCGGCAACGGAACCAAGACGTAGCACGATTGAAGAGCGCATGGGCGTTTTCCTTGCAAGTGAGCGGCCTAGTGCAGCCGGGGAGGCACCTTGCGGGCCCGGTCTCCGGCCAAGGCCGATTCCAGCCGGGGCTTTTCGGGGCGTATGGCCGAAACGAGAGTAACACCGGTGACCCAGACTATCTAGTCATAGCCGTACTCGTTTATCCGAAAGATAGTTTGATCCTATGAATGACTCAGTGGATCCGGCCAACTTGGATTTCGTCGAGAAAACAGATCCGTTACCTCCACCACTCCGTCTCAAACTTGCTTCCGCCTGCGGCACAATGAAAGCAGTGCGCAAACGCCTTCTCCTTTTCGCCGCCACCACTGGCTACCAGATCCGCGAGTTCGCGGATGCAGCGCATCGCCTGGGCCTTGAACTCACACTGGCGACCGATCACTGCGATCGCATGGGCGATCCGTGGGGCGATGGCGCCTTGGCGGTGAAGTTCGACCATCGCATGATGGGGTCGCTCGATGCGCTGCGCGGGTTGGAATTCGACGGCGTGGCAGCCGTGGGTGACCGGCCGGCGGTGGCGGCGGCGACCGCCGAGATGCTCGGCATCCCGTTCCATCCGGCTGCCGCGGCGCGAGCCTGCCACGATAAATATCTGGCGCGGCAACTCTATCAGGCCGCGGGCCTGCGGACGCCCTGGTTCTGGCGCGCGGCGCTTGACGACGACGCGGCGGTGCTGGCGCGGCAGCGTCCGCAGACCACATGGCCTTCGCCGCTCACGATATCGCCGGGGAAGAAATCGGAGACGTTGGAGCCCACCTCGACGATCCGGCCGACGAACTCATGGCCGATCGCCATCGGCACCGGGATGGTCTGTTGCGCCCAGTCGTCCCATTTATAAATGTGGACGTCCGTGCCGCAGATCCCGGTCCGCAGCACCTGGATCAGCACATCGTTGATCCCGATTTTGGGCACGTCCACGTCTTCGAGCCAGAGACCCGGCTCGCGGCGGCTTTTCACCAGAGCTTTCACATACACTACGATAGCGGATTTCGGATGAGGGGCTCCGGTCGCCGCCGCAAGCGAAAGACGAAGACAAACAGGATGCCACCGAGGAGGCCGAGTGTTTGAGGTTCGGGCACCGCTTCCACGTCTACGGAATACAGGTGGACAAAATCCGTACTCCCGCCGCCATCGAACTGCAGCCTCGTAGACGTTCCTGAGGCGACAAGATCCGGGATGGTGAATTGGCCGCCATTGTTCACGTAATGGTCTTCCAGAGCGCCGTCCCAATACACATCCAGTATGTTGGTAATTCCGCCGTACCGAAACGTCAACGTATATAGCGAACCAGGGCTGGTTGGGAGGTCCTGGTATAGATACGACTCGCCGGAGCCGCCAAGGGTGAGGCAGCCCGAGTCATGGCAACTGGTAGTAGCGTCGAACAACCCTGGAGTGTATTCGGCGTCGTTCCACCACCTATATTCGTCAAGCCTCGTGTTCCAACCGGAGAGATCCCCTGTCAGAAATCCGGGGTTGACAACGATGTTTCCCGCAAATAAGGGCGATCCGAGGGAACAGATGAGAAGCAGGAGAACAGGCCCCAATCTTGTATTCGGTACACGGAAGTGCATAGATGATATCCTCCGCCCGGTTGGATTCGATCCGGCAAAACACACCAGCGGCTCTGCCGGCAGTCGCGAACGGCCAACCGAGCATTTCTGGCTTGAAGCCAGAATCAGTTTACTATCGGCGGCACCCGTTAGATAGATATAAGAGTACCGTTTTATCCGAAAGATACAAAGTGGCGATACTGGTCCATCGCAATTTGCTGCACGCGGAACCTCTGATCCGCAAGATATTTACGAATCCTGTGGCGAATTCGGATTCCGTTGCGAAAACAGATCGGCTCACTTCGCCAGCCAGTCTCAAACTGCTTCCGCCTGCGGCACAATGAAAGCAGTGCCCAAACGCCTTCTTCTTTTCGCCGCCACCACCGGTTACCAGATTCGCGAGTTCGCGGATGCAGCGCATCGCCTGGGCCTTGAACTCACACTGGCGACCGATCACTGCGATCGCATGGGCGATCCGTGGGGCGATGGCGCCTTGGCCGTGAAGTTCGACCATCGCATGATGGGGTCGCTCGATGCGCTGCGCGGGTTGGAATTCGACGGCGTGGCAGCCGTGGGTGACCTGCCGGCGGTGGCGGCGGCGGCGACCGCGGAGATGCTCGGCATCCCGTTCCATCCGGCTGCCGCGGCGCGAGCCTGCCACGATAAATACCTGGCGCGGCAACTCTACCAGGCGGCGGGCCTGCGGACGCCCTGGTTCTGGCGCGCGGCGCTCGATGACAATCCGGCGGTGCTGGCAAGGCGCGCAGAGTATCCGTGCGTGCTCAAACCGCTGGGGCTTTCCGGAAGCCGCGGCGTGATCCGGGCCAATGATGAAGCGGAATTCCGAGCGGCCTTCGGACGGATCGCCAAAATCGGCGAACGGCATTTGCAGGTGGAATGCTATATCCCGGGGCGCGAGTTCGCGGTGGAGGGCTTGGTCACGGCGGGCCGGTTCCAGATGCTGGCGATTTTCGACAAGCCCGATCCGCTGGAAGGGCCGTTTTTCGAAGAGAGCATTTATGTGACGCCGTCGCGGGAAACTCCCCACGTGCAACGGGACCTCGCGGAGACGGCGGCCCGGGCGGCGCGCGCGCTCGGCCTTCGCCACGGTCCCGTGCACGCCGAGTTGCGCCACAATGCGGAGGGCGCTTGGATGCTGGAGATGCACGCGCGCCCCATTGGCGGCCTGTGCGCACGGACCTTGCGGTTCGAGGGCGGCATGTCGCTCGAAGAGCTCATTTTGCGGCACGCGGTGGGAGAGGATGTCTCGGGCGCGCGTCCGCTGAGCGGAGCCTCGGGAGTCATGATGATTCCGATTGCCAAGGGCGGGATCTACGAAAGCGTGGAAGGGACGGAGCGGGCGGCGGCGGTCGAAGGAATCGAAGACGTGATCGTCACCGCGGCGGCTGGGCAGCGGTTGGTGCCGTTGCCCGAGGGAGCCAGTTACCTGGGATTCCTGTTTGCCCGCGGCCGCTCGCCGGCCGCGGTGGAAGAGTCCCTGCGGCGGTCGCACGCGGAGCTGCGGTTTCACATCGCGACCGCTCTGGAGACGTTTAAGCCTTAGTTTTCGGGGGAACGAAATCCGGCGGCAGGGCTGCCCCTTCGCCAAAGAAATAGCTGTCCATCTGCTGGATCAGGAATTCCTGCGCCTGCTGGGTGCCGAGGTTGAGGCGGTATTCGTTCATGAGCATCTTCATGTGCTCCACCCACATTTTCCAGGCCTCTTTGGAGATGCTGTCGTAGATCTTCTGGCCAAGCGGGTGACCTTCAAAGGGGATTTCGTCCAGGCCCTCCATCTCGCGCTGGAATTTGGCGCAAAAGACCTTACGCGCGCCGGGCCGAACCGCGTTCTGGATATTGTTGAGGCTACCGCCGCCGCTGCCACAGGACATGAATGAATCTCCTCTGTCCAGGATACTACGGAGCGTTCTGCATCGAGCATTGCCGCGATTAGCGGCGAGCCAACGTCGCGCCGACCCAGACAGCCAGGTATCCCAGGCTCACGCTCAACACCACGTTGAGCATTCCGGCCCAATGCCCGCCGTCGCGCACCGAAGCGAATGTTTCCCATTCGAAACTGGAGAACGTCGTATAGCCGCCCAGGAATCCGACGATCAGCAGGAACCTCCAATTCGCATCGAGCCTCAGGCGCTCCGTCAGCAGCGTCATCAAGAGGCCGATGAGAAACGATCCACTTACGTTGATGAGCAGCGTACCCAGAGGAAACCGTCCGCCGAAACGCGTCATGATCGCGGACCCGGCCACGAACCTCACCAGCGAACCGCCGCCCCCTCCAATCAGCACCAACAGGTATTTCGTCAATCTCCACTCCTTCGCAAACCGAAACCCCTACACATACGCAGTTCCTCCGGTGCTCGTTCCGTCATGCAGGCTCCTTGCGCAATTCCACGCGCTTGATATCGCCGACCACCAGCAGGTAGCAGACAATGGCTGTCACGGCGTTGGCCGCGACAAAGATCAGAGCGCCATTGAACGACCTGGTTCCCTGCACGATATATCCGATCACGATCGGCGTGGTGATGGCCGCGGTGTTGCCGAACATATTGAAGAGCCCGCCGCAGAGGCCGGCGGCATCCTTCGGCGCCGTGTCGGACACCACGGCCCAACCCAGGGATCCGATTCCCTTCCCAAAGAAGGCCAGACTCATGATGCCGACCACCAGCCAAACTGCTTGCACATAGTTGCACACAATCATGCTGACAGAGAGCAGCATCCCCACCACGATGGGCAGTTTCCTTGAGACTGCCAGTGAGTGGCCGCGCTTCAGCAGGTAGTCCGAGAACAGCCCGCCCAGCACGCCGCCAAAGAATCCGCACAGGGCGGGGAGGGAAGCGGCAAAGCCAGCCTTCAGAATGGACATGTGGCGTTCTTCGACCAGGTAAACCGGGAACCAGGTGAGGAAGAAGTAAGTCAAGGTTGTGATGCAGTACTGGCCGAGGAAAATGCCCAGCAACATCCGGTTCGCCAGCATTTGTTTCACGTGCGGCCAGTTCGGTCCGCCGGCCTTGGCGGCGACGGCCGGTTGGTCCATGTCGATCAGGCCGCCGCCCCGCTCGATATACTCCAACTCGGTTTTGTTCACCAGCGGATGCTCGCGGGGGCGGTGAATCGTCTTCACCCAAAGAAGCGTGAGAAAGACGCCCAGACTGCCCATGACCCAGAAAACGTATTGCCAACCGTAAGTGTGGGTGAGCCATCCGGTGAGAGGGGCGAACAGAACCGTCGCGAAATACTGAGCGGCATTGAAGATTGCCGANNGAAGGCGATTCGGCCAGCCCCAGCAAGAGCCGGAGCGAGAAGAGCGCAACCAAAGCCGCGGTGGGGCCAAAGTATCCGACGAAGCCCTGCAGAGCCGTGACCACCGACCAGGCCAGGATGCTCAGCGTATACACGTTCTTCGAGCCGAAACGATCCAACAGCACGCCGCCCGGTATCTGGCCAAACACGTAGGCCCAGCCGAACGCGGAGAACACGTATCCCATCTCGACGGCGTTCAGGCCGAGTTGTCTGGCTGCCGCGGGGCCCGCAATCGACAGCGTGGCGCGATCCGCAAAGTTCAGCGTGGTCACCACAAACAGCATGGTGAGCACCAGGTAACGGACCCTGGTCGGCTCAGGTGACGCCGCGGTTTCAGGCATGAATGTCGATGTCCGTGCCACTAAGCGGCCGCGCATCGGGAACCAGGGGCTTACTGGCGGCCACTTCGCAGTTTCGCACATCGTTCAGATCCGGAACGCGGCCT
>PLZX01000137.1 GCA_003152325.1 Bryobacterales bacterium
GTTTCGACCAACATCCCCATTGGCAACTGGTTCAACCAGCGCGGCGCGCTCGCCGACCAGGGCCTTTCGCAGACGGGCGCGGGGACCATCAGCTATGTGCCCGCGGAGGGCGCGGGCGGCAGGCCATTATACTCGTACCACAGGAACGCGGCTCCCCGCCTGTCGATTGCCTATTCGCCAAAGGCCGATAGCGGGCTCTCCAGGTTCCTTTTCGGCGGACCCGGCAAATCATCCATACGCGCCGGCGCCGGCATGTATTTCGACGAGATCGGGCAGCCACTGGCCGCTTCGTACAGCGCTGATGCATTCGGCCTTTCGACTTCGCTCAGCAACCCGGCCAACGTGTTAACTTCCGCCCAGGTGCCGCGCTTCACGGGCTTCTATAGCATTCCTCCGAGCATTCTGCCGGCCCCGCCCTCCGCCACGTTCGGCCCCAGCGGCAAGTCCTACCCGAATGCCTTCGCCATTACCAATTCGATCGACGACAACTTGAAAGCGCCCTATACCATGAACCTGGATTTCAGCATCGGACGCCAGTTCGGGCATGGCTTGTTCGTCCAAGCAGCCTATGTGGGCCGCTTGTCGCGGCACTCCCTGGTGCAGCGCGACCTGGCCATGCCCACCAACCTGGTAGACCCGAAATCCCATCAAACCTACTTCCAGGCGATGTCGCAGTTGGCGACCGCTCTGGACTTAAACCACGTATCCGTCGCTAACCTGCCTAAGATCCCGTTCTTCGAGAACATGTGGTCGACGGCCGCCGGCAATGGGAACACGGCCACCCAGGTAATCGCCAAGGATTACCTGGAAAATTCGAATCCGGGCGATTTCACCAACGTCCTGAACGACATGGACAATGGCCAGGTCTGTAGTCCCGCCGGAACGTCGTTTCTGAGCGACGGCAGCGTCAATTTCGTGGGCTGCGGCGTTCTAGGCGCCTATTCGATCTGGAGCCCGCAGTACTCCGCGCTTTCCGCCTGGAGTTCCATCGGCAAGGGTAGTTACCATGCGATGCAGTGGACCATCCGCAAGCAATTCAGCAACGGCCTTCTCTTCGACTTGAACTACACCTGGTCCAAGTCGGAAGATCTGGGTTCCACCGCCGAATCTGCCGGAGGCTTCGGCAACGATTTCATCATCAATTCGTGGAATCCCAGCCAGGAATGGGGCGTGTCGCGATACGACACCACGCATGCCGTGAATGCGTACATGGTGTACGATCTTCCCTTCGGCCGCGGCCGCACGTTTGGCTCGAGCTGGAGCAAGCCTCTGGACGCCATCCTCGGCGGCTGGCAGATCAGCGGCACTTTTCGCATGACCTCCGGCCTTCCGTTCAGCGCGAGCGACGGATCCCGCTGGGCCACCAATTGGCAACTGAGCAGCTTCGCCACTCCGAGCGGAGTGCTGCTCCCGCCAATCACCAACAACCCCAATGGGGCCGTGGTTTCCGGAACCGGCGGGCCGAATCTCTGGGATAACCCGAAAGCCGCCCTGGCTTCTTTCCAGGAGACGCTGGCCGGGCAGACCGGGAGCCGCGACGCCATGCGGGGTTCCGGTTTCTTCAATATCGACTCGGGCATGTTCAAGAACTTCACCATGCCCTGGTCCGAGAAACAGAAACTGCAGTTCCGGTGGGAGAGTTACAACGTTAGCAACTCCGTGAGGTTCGATCCTCAAAGCGCAAGCCTCAGCCTTACCTCCACCGCCAACTTCGGCAAGCTGACGGGCCAGCTCGGGTCACCGCGCGTGATGCAGTTCGCCCTTCGGTTCACGTTCTGATCGAAATGGGGCAGGCCGCAGCCTGCCCCATTTAAGATCCCAGCTGATTCAGTAAACTATTCGTCATGTACGCACCACGCCTTTTGCTTTTGTTGAGCGCCGCCGCGCTCTTCGCCCAGCCGGCGCGCCACCCCTTCAAGCTGGACGACCTCGCCCGCATTCGCACGGTCGGCGATCCGCGTTGCTCGCCCGATGGCCAATGGGTCGCTTATACCGTCGGCACCATCGACGCCAAGGAGGATAAGCACGATACCGACGTATGGATGGTCAGCTACGACGGCCAGCGCGATATCCGCGTCACATCCAGCCCGGAAAGCGAAAGCGCGCCGCGCTGGTCGCCCGATGGGAAATATCTGGCGTTCACTTCTNNGCGGCCGATAGCGGCGCTGCTGCCAACGCTGCCGCCGGCGGGCGGGGTAAGGCGCCCAAGCCCATCGTCATCGATCGCTACCACTTTAAACAGGATGGCGCCGGCTACCTGACGGGCGACCGCCACAACTTCGTCTACCTCTACGACATCGCCGCAAAGAAACTGGACCGCCTCACCACCAACCCGAAGTACGATGAGTCCTCGCCGGTTTGGTCGCCCGATGGCGCCCGCATCGCTTTCATGAGCAACCATGCGGCCGACACGGACCGCGACCCCGATAACCAGCTCTACGTTGCGGAATCGCGCGCCGGCGCTACCGAGAAGCAACTCAGCCCGCTCGAAATGCGCGCCGGCCGCGCACGCCCCGAGTGGAGCCCGGACGGTAAGTGGATCGCCTTCCTGGTGGGGGAAGCGGACAAGAAGTACAGTGCGTACGGGATGGAGCGCCTCGCGGTGGTCGAGACCGGCGGCAGCAGCGTTCCTACACTAGTGAAGGCCGTGGCCGATCTGGATCGCGGCGTGAGCGCGCCGCGGTTCACCGACGACGGCGCGTCCGTCAGTTTCCTGGTGGCCGACGACCGTTCGGTGTATCCGGCGCGCGTCCGCCTGAGCGGCGGCGCCGCTGAGCGGCTGATGCAGCCGCCCGCGGTGGTGAGCAGCCCCAGCGTGTCGAAGGGCTGTTCGGTGCTGCTCGGCGGCGGCGATAACAAACCGCCGGAGGTTTTTGCGTGGGAGAAGGGCGTGCTTCGCCAGATCACGCACCAGAACGACGCNNCACGGGCTGCTCACCAAGCCCATCGGCTATACGGTGGGCGCCAAGGCGCCGCTGCTGCTGCGCATTCACGGCGGCCCTAACGGGCAGGATGCGCACTCTTTCAGCACTGAGAAACAGATTCTGTCGGCCGACGGGTATGCCATCCTGGCCGTGAATTATCGCGGCAGTTCCGGGCGCGGCCAGAAATTCTCGCGCTCGATCGCCGCCGATTGGGGTCATTTCGAAGTGGAAGATCTCGAGGCCGGCGTGAACCAAGTCATCCAGATGGGCGTGGCCGACGCCGACCGTCTGGGCGTGGGTGGCTGGAGTTACGGCGCCATTTTGACCGACTACATGATCGCCACCGACACGCGTTTCAAGGCCGCCACCAGCGGCGCCGGCACCGCCTTCGCCATCTCGCTCTACGGAACCGATCAGTACATCACGCAGTACGATTACGAAATCGGGCCGCCGTGGAAGGCCTTCGATACCTATGTGAAGATTTCGTATCCGTTCCTGCACGCCGACCGCATCAAAACGCCCACCTTGTTTCTGGGTGGCGAGCGCGATTTCAACGTGCCCGTGCAGGGTGGACAGCAGATGTACGAGGCGCTGAAGAGCCTGGGGATCGATACGCAACTGATCATCTACCCCAACGAAACGCACGGCATCCAGCGCCCCAGTTACCAGCGCGACCGCCTGGAGCGCTATGTCGCCTGGTACGACAAGTATTTGAAGAAGAAGTGAATGTTAGACGAAGTGGTAACCGCGCAGCTGACGCCTCTCCAAGAACGGGGTCGGCTGGAGCGCGGTTTTTTCCCCCATCCCACCTCGTGAAACTCGCAATTAACCAATTTCAGGTTTGATTCCGCCCTATTTCGTTTCTAGTATTACTAGTACTTATGGAGATGTCTGAGCGGGCCGCTCACCGCCGGGTCCACGTCGCTCCGGCCACTGGATACAACCAAAACAGATAACGGAGATGACTTCATGAATCGAAACGCTTTCCTCTCAACTCTTGCATCCTTGGCTCTTGCTGCAACCCTCTGTGCCCAGCCGCGCCCGTTCACCGGCGTGATCCGCGGCACCGTCGTCAACGAACAATCCCAGCCAGTCGCCGGCGCCGACGTGACGGCCCAGCTCGCTGACGAGCTTCATCAGGGCCTGGTTCGATACGTCCAAACCGACGACGCGGGCCGCTTCGTCATCACTGGGCTCAAGCCCGCCCGCTACCAGGTCTTTGCCATGAAGGAGGCCGACGGCTATGCCAACCCGCGCTGGTTCATCCACGACAACGGGACCGTTCCGGTTGTTCAGCTCTCCGACGCCGCCCCGGCCAGCGACGTTCTGGTTAAGATCGGGCCCAAAGCCGCCAGGATCAGCGGCACCATCACCGACGCCGCCACTGGCGACCCGATTGAAGCCGTCAGCTTTCGCGTGTGGCGCGGGAAAAACTGTGCGAGCGCCCTATCCCTTAACGCCACACCGAAGTACGATCTCCTGATCCCATCCAGCGCCGAAGTCGCATTGGAAGTCTCGGTGCCCGGTTACGAGGTCTGGCGCTACAACCCTGGCCCCAACGCCGCCGAACCAACCTGGCTCAATCTGCCGTCCGGCGCCCGCATGCCGCTGAACATCAAGCTTCAGCCCATCATCAACACATCCCGTGTCGGGACCACCCAGTAAAACCTATCTTATGGCCGGCCAAGACTTCAGGTTTCGAGCTTGAAGCGGGTGGAGGCCAGGCCGTACATCCTCCGCCAGAACAGCCGGTTGACGGTCACCACCAGCGCCGCCATCACTACCGTCGCGCCTAACAGCACGGCGACGTTGCCGCTTGCGGTGGCGCGGCTGATGATGGCGCCCAAACCGGTGGTCGAGTAAGTCTTGTGCTGGATGGTGGAGTACTCGGCCACGATGCTGGCGTTCCAGGCGCCGCCGGATGCGGTCACGAAACCGGTGATCAGGTAGGGGAAGATGGCCGGCAGCAGGAGCCGGCGCCAGCGTTCGAACCGGCTCATGTGGAAGATGGAGCAGACTTCTTTGAGGTCCGTGGGGATGGCGCTCGCGCCGGCAATCACGTTGAACAGGATGTACCACTGGGTGCCGAGCAGCATCAGCACGATGGAGCCGACGCCCAGCCCGCCGCCGACGCGGATCAAGGCCAGTAGCACGATGGGGAACACGGCCGTGGCGGGCACGGACGCAGCCACCTGTGCCATGGGCTGGGCCAACGCGGCGAGTCTGGGCCGCAGCCCGATGTAGACTCCCACCGGAATGGTCCATAGCCCGGCCAGCGTCAGGGCCAGCAGCACGCGCAGGAAAGTGGCGCCGGCGCCCAGGAAGATCTCGCGTACCTCCGGCGGCGAGAGGGCCGACAGCATGATGCCCATCCGCGCCACCGCATAGAGAATCACCAGCAGCGCCGCGGCCGCGGCCGAGCGGCCCATCCACCGGCGGGCGGCGCCGGGCGGATGTGGGGCGCTTGCGGCAGCCTGCCTTTTGGCGAAGTAGAGATCGACGCGTTCGCGCGCCGGCTCCACCGCCGTGTGGCGGATGACAGCCAGAACCCGCGAGCGGCGCAGCAGCGTGAGGATGGGGGAACGCGGCGTCTGAGCGGCCTCCACCTGCTCGAACTTGAACTTCTCGGCCCAGGCGATGATGGGCCTCCACAGGAGCTGGTCCATCAGCACGATGACGGCGATCATGGTGGAGAGGCCCCACACGATGGAGCGCATGTCGGCATTGTCGGCGGCGGTCTGCAGGTAAGAGCCGAGCCCCGGCAGCCGCACGCTGTTGCCGAGGACGAAGGCTTCGCAGGCCATCAGAAAAAACCAGCCGCCGGCCACCGACATCATGGAGTTCCACACCAGGCCGATGGCGGCGCACGGCATCTCCAACTGCGTGAAACGCTGCCACCAGTTGAGGCGGAAAACTCGGGCGGCCTCCACCAGCTCATGCGGAATGTTCTTGGTGGAGGAATAGACGCTGAAAGCCATGTTCCAGACCTGGCCGGTGAAGATCAGCAGAATGGAGCCAAGCTCCACGCCGAACTGGCGCGTGGGGAAGAGCGCCACCATGGCCGCCATGACGGGTGGCAGGAAGCTGAGCACGGGGATGGATTGCAGGGTATCGAGGAGTGGAATCAGGATGCGCTCGGCGGTGGCGTTGTGCGCGGCGATCTGGCCATAAACGATGGCGAAGACCAGGCTGATGAGGTAGGCTGTCAGGATGCGGGCCAGCGAGAAGAGGGCGTAGAGAGGCAGCGCGCCGGGTGTGAGATGAAGCGGCGGTTGGGTGTTGACGGGTTGGGTCCAGTAATGAGTGAGCGCCAGCAGGCCGTAAAATAGCGCCAGCGCGGCCACGATGATGGGCAGGTCGCGCAGCAGGGCGGCGGCGCTCGATGCCGGGAGGTGGCCCCACAGCGGCATGCCGGCGTTGCCTTTGCCGTTGCCTTGGTCCGGGCGGTCGGCCATTACGATTCCAGCACCGCGCCCTGGTTTTCGGCGGAGTGGTCGTGCGCGCGCAGCCGGTCGGTTTCGGAATCGTAAGTGAAGATGCGGGCGTAGCGTCCCCAGGTGAGGGCCGTTTCGATCTGGCGCTGCACTTCTTCGGCGGAGAAATGTTCGTCCAGCACGTCGCGGAAGAATTCGAGCGGCATGGAGTGATCGCTCTTGCTCGAGAGCGCGCTCAACATCTGCTGCAGCAGGGGCACGTGGATCAGGGCGGCGATGCGGAACAGAGTGGCGCGTTCTTCGATATCGGCTTCCGCAAATTGCTTGCCTTCGGGAGCGAGCTCCAGATCGCCGCGCATGGAGCGGGCGAAGCCCAGCAGAGCGGCGGCCTCCACGATGGGCAGCAGGTCGTCCACCTCCATCTGCAACTCGTCGGCGATTCTATAGAGATCTTCCTTGCCGCCGCGCTCGTTGAGCAGCTCGAGCAGGCCGCCTACGGAACCGGGGCGCGCATGCGGCAGCATCTGCCAGGCCGGCTTGGCGGTGGCGGAGGGCGGGGCGGTGACCAGGTCGGGCTGGGTCATCAGCTTGTAGATGTAGTCGACGTAGAGCAGGAACTCGGCGGCGGCGCGGTCGCGGGGATGGGGCAGGGGAATGGGGAAATCGGCGCGCATGCGCGCGGGGTTGCGGCCGAGGACCAGGATGCGGTCGGCCAGCAGCACGGCTTCCTCAATGTTGTGGGTAACGACGAAGATGCTTCTGGTGGGAATCTTCTTCTGGGTCCAGAGCTCCAGGAGTTCGCCGCGGAGGTTCTCGGCGGTGAGCACGTCAAGAGCGGAGAAAGGCTCGTCCATGAAGAGGATTTCCGGTTCCACCGCCAGCGCGCGGGCGAACCCCACGCGCTGCCGCATGCCGCCGGAGAGTTCCTTGGGGTAGGCGGTTTCGAAACCATGCAAACCCACCGAGGCCAGCGTGCGCAAGGCACGGCGGTTGCGTTCGGCCTCGTCCATGCCGCGCGCGATGAGCGGCACTTCCACGTTCTCAATGACGGTGAGCCAGGGAAAGAGCGCGAAGCTCTGGAACACGATGGCGACGTTGGGGGTGACTTCCGCCAGCGGTTTGCCGTGCCAGAGCACTTCTCCCGAGGAGGCCGGCGTGAGGCCGGTGAGCATGCGCAGCAGCGTGGACTTGCCGCACCCGGAGGGCCCGAGCAGGGCGACGATCATGCCGGGCTCGATGGAGAGATCGGTGGGAGCGATGATCTGGACGGGGCCGCCGTCGGGCCGCTCGTAGACTTTTTCGATTTTGAGGGCTTCGATGATGGGCTTGACCGCGGGGATGGGCGCCTCTGCGGGGGCTGCGGGCGCGGGCTGATCCGCCATCTCCTTGACCAACTGGCCCCAGGCCTCTGCGGGCAGTTGCTCCATGAGCTGCATTCGGTCGGCGGCGCTCATGTGGTCGAGGATGGCGTTCATCTCGGCGAGCGGGCGGGCGTGGAGCAGGACGTAGGCGTGGTAGTAGGGAAACTCAGCGGTGAGCGAGGCGGCGAAGGGGATGGGAAGACGCCGGTAAAGCTCGCGCTGCTCATCGAAAGGGACGTCGAGGAGCGCGTCGGCGGCCACCGCGGGGTCCAGCTTTTGGAGGATTTCGGCGGCCTTCTCCCAGCCGCTCTGGGAGAGGATGGAACGGAGTTTGTGGGCGGAAGGCGGGCTCATCGAGGCACCAAGAACTACTATAGTGCAGGCCCAGGCCAAAAAGTCCTATCGATACTAGCGTGATACTGTTACCCCGGCAGTACGGGTATGACTCGACTCCTGCCCGAAGATAAGTCATATTTGAGGAGCGGAAGAAGGCTAACTATGGATAGCACGACGACACCATTCTTCGTTTGCTTATTTGGCTACCTGGCTCTTGCGGTGATGCTGGCGACGGTACGCCGGGTGCAGGGGCGACGCCACGTTGGTCGAACGTAGTACCCGCTGGTACGGGCATGACTCGATTTAGCAGCTCAATTCGGACACTCTTGAAGCATGGTATGACACTATGATCAACATCACAACGATTCTCTCGGTGGTTTGCCTGGCACTGCTGGTTTTCGCCGGTGTGGTGCTGGAGGCGCGGCGGCGGTACATCAAGGCGCGTCTCGATCAACGTTTCTGCCAGTTGACGCGCGACGCGATGCTGTAGGGCTGGGGGGGCGCAGGCCCGCGCCAGCGTCCGAATGATACAGTGGCAGTCATGCGAAGACTCCTTTGCGTGCTGCTGCTGGCGGCGATTCCGGGTGCAACGCTTTTGCCGGCCGCCAAGAGAGTAATCCTGCCGCCGGAATTTGTGCCGGCCCGAGGGGCCACGGCGCCGCCCTACAGCCCCGGTATCCTGGTGGATGGAACGCTGTATATCTCTGGCCAGATCGGCCAAAACCTGCGGACCAAGGAAGTTCCGGCGGACTTCGAAACCGAAGTTAAGATGTGCCTGGAAAACATCGGGCTGGTGCTGCGCGGCGCGGGCATGACCTATGCGGACGTGGTTTCGGTGCAGGTTTATCTCACGGACATGGACCTGTTCGCCAGTATGAATGGCGTCTACACCAAGTACTTTACGGAGCCGCGGCCGGCGCGCACAACGGTAGGGGTGGTGAAGCTGGCTTCGCCCGCGGCGCACATCGAGATTACGGTGACGGCGCGGAAGTAGCAGGCGCGCGGCGTTACCAGATGTCGCCGACGGTGAAACCCTCAGGGAAGGGGTCTTCGGGGTCGAGGACGTACTGAGCGAAACCGGTGATCCAGGCCTGGCCGGAAAGCGTGGGGACTACGGCCGGGTAGGGGCCGACCTGGGTCTCGTCGACCAGGCGGCCCGTGAAGGTGGTGCCCAGGATTCCTTCGTGGACGAAATCCCGATGGAGCGGGAGCTTGCCTTTGGCGTGCAGAACGGCCATCTTGGCGCAGGTGCCGGTGCCGCAGGGGGAACGGTCGAGGACGCCGGCGAGCGTGCCGGTATCGACCACCACAGCATTCTTGCGGTCGACGCCGGGGCGCGAGGGCTCGCCCGAGATCTGGGAGATGGAGACGCCGGAGATGGCGGGGTTTTCGGGGTGCGCGACGGGGAGTTGCTCGCGCGCGGCGGCGCGGATCGTTTCCGCGGTGCGGGCGATGTCGCGGGCTTCATCGGGAGTGAGGCGGAAGCCCAACGTACCGGCGTCGGCGATCACATAGAACATGCCGCCATAAGCGACGTCGACGGTAATCGTGCCGAGGCCGGGGACTTCGAGAGGCGCATCGAGGTGCGTGGCGAAAGCGGGGACGTTGCGGAACGTGACGCGGCGGACCTTGCCGTTAACGACTTCGGCCTCCACGCCCACCAGGCCGGCCGGGGTATCGAGTTTGAGCCGGGTGATGGGCTCGACCGCGGGCACCATGCCGGTTTCAATCAACACGGTGACGACGCAGATGGTGTTGGTGCCGGACATGGGGGGATATTCCACCTGCTCCATGATGACGAAGCCGGCATCGGCTTCCGGGTTGGTTGGCGGAAGGATCAGGTTGCAATTGGCGGCGGGATAGCCGCGGGGCTCGCGCAGCATGCGGAGGCGGATGTGATCGGCCTGGGTGGCGAGATACGTCATCTTCTCAAACATGGTGCGGCCGGGGACGTCGAGGACGCCGCCAGTGATCACGCGACCGGGCTCGCCGCAGGCGTGCGCATCGACCGCGGTGATGAAGGACGAGAAGCGGGCCACTATTTTTTGTCGATTTCGGCGAGCAGCTCTTTAGCGGCGGCGTCGAGTTGGGAGTCTTTGCCGGTGTAGGACTCACCGATGGGGCGCGTGACGGCGATATCGACGGGGCGCGGATTGTTCTCCATGTTCTTGCCATCGGCGCCGGTGATCTGGGTTTCGGGCATGCGCATGGAGGTTCCATCGATGAGACTGACGGAGCCGGTGTAGATGATCCAGCCGGCGGTGGGTTCGCCGACCACCTTGCCGAGCTTGAGGGTGCGATAGCCTTCGGTGAAATCTTCGGCGTCGGAGAGCGAGTGCTGGTTGACCACGAGGATGGTGGGCAACTCGAGCGAGCGCTGGCCGAGGGCGGTGCGGGCGGATTCGGCGGGGCCCCCGCGATCGGTCATGGTGAGATAGGGGCGGCGCGTGAGCACGTCGAGCGCGTAGGCGTTGACGAAGCCGCCGTTGTTGTTGCGGATATCGATGACCACGCCCTGGCGGGCGCGGTTTTGCGAGTCGAGGTCCTGGTAGAGCTGGGTGAGCGAGCCTTCGGACATGTCGCGGATGTGAACGTAGCCGAGGCGGTTGTCGCTGATCCTGGCGACGTAAGCGCGGTTGTCCTCGACCCACTTGCGGTAGATTTGTTCGGCGAGCGAGGCGACCGGCTGAACCGTGACGGAGCGGCCGGAAATATCGAGCACCACGCGCTTGCCGGCTTTGTGTTCGAGGAGCTCGTCGAGGTTGACGTGGGAGCCGGCGCTGATGCCATCGACAGAGCGGAGCTCCTCGCCGGGCTGGATTTTGGCGAGATCGGCCGGGGAGTGCGGAAGCACTTCGGTGACTTTGAGTTTGCCGGAGCTTTCGTAGGTGACACGGTCAAAGGTGATGCCGAGCTGGCCGACTCCGCTGCCGCGGCCCCCGCTACCTCCCGCCGCCGCGGCGGCGGGAGGAGCGGTGATGCCGGAGTGCGAGGAGTTGAGCTCGCCGATCATGAGGCGGAGGATGGCGCGCATTTCATCGGGCGTGCGGGCGCCNNGTTGAAATCGACGTCCATTTCGGCATCGACGGTAATGGTGCGGGACTGGCGGTTATCGACGCCGATGGCCGTGACGTGGCCGGCTTCGAGGAAGAAGACGTCGCGGGAATCGGCGGAGAACTGGGCGTGGGTGCGCTGGCCGGGTGTGTTGGTGAGCACGTGCGCGGGGCTACCACCACCGCCACGGCCGCCGGCGACCGGAGCGGTTGTGCCGCGTCCACCGCGGGCTGCGGCTTCTTCGTCGAGGGGATACAGATAAAGGTTGGCTTGGCCGCCGGCGCTCCCGGAATAGAGCAGCCACTTGCCATCGGGGCTGATGACGGGGTTCGAGACCTGCATGCCGGCGGTGTTGAGGGTGGTGAGGCGCTCGCGGATGTGGTCAAACTCGAACTCCACTTTGACGGGCGGCTTGGGTTCGGCGGGGGTAGGCGCGGCTGCGGCGCCGCGCGCGCCGCGGCCACCAGTGGCGGCATCGGCATCGGGATTGGCGGCGGCGCCGCGTCCACCGCGGGCGGCGGGAGTCTCGGGTTTGAAGAGATCGTCGAAGCGGTCTTCGGAAAACTTGGGCTGTTTGGGAATGAGATCGATGCGCAGGAGCTGCGGGATCTCGGTGCGCTGGCTGGTTTCGAAGATGAGGAACTTGCCGTCGGGACTCCATTGCAGGGAGCCGATGTTGGAGTTGGGGACGAAGCTGACCTGGCGCCCGGCGCCGCCGGAGGCAGCGGCGACATAGATGTTGCGGAGGCCGCGATCGCCGGCATCGATATAGGCGATCCACTTGTTGTCGGGAGCCCAGGCGTAGTTGCCGAGGAAGCCGGAGACGAGCAGCCGCTCCTGTTTGGTGTCGAGATCGATGACGCGGAGCTCTTTGCGATTGCGGATGAAGGCTAGGGATTTGCCGTCGGGCGAGAATTTGACGGCTTGATCGGGCTGTGCGTCCTTGGTCAACTGGGTTTCGGCGTGGTGGATGAAGTCGTAGAGAAAGACGTGGGTGACGGCGTCGCGCTCGCTGAGAAAAGCGATGCGGGTGGAATCGGGGGTCCAGGAGACCTGGGATTCAGGGCCGGGCGTGGTGGTGACGCGGAAGGCATTGCCGCCGTCGCGGGCGGAGGCGGCGAAGACTTCGCCATGCGCGATGAGCGCGACCTTGCGGGCGTCCTGGGAGATGGCGAGATCGTTGAAGGTGCTGAGCGAGAGGTGGGAGATTTCGGGAGTGGCGACGGAACCGACCAAGGTGATGGGGAGCGCGTAAGCCTCGCCGGTCTTGGTGTCGAGTTGCCAGATTTTGAAATCGCGTTCGAAGACGACAGCCTTGCCGTCATAAGAGATAGTAGGCCAAATGACGCGGCCATCGGTGAATCTGGTGACCTGGCGAGGTTTTCCACCGGGAGTGACCGTCCAGATATTCTGGGCGCCGCTGCGATCGGACATGAAGTAGAGCTGGTGGCCGTCGGGCATCCACATGGGCCAGGCGTTGCGGCCATTGAGATCGACGACTCTCTCGTAAGTGGCGGGGGCGCCTTCCTTGCGCAGCCAGATTTCGGATTCGTCGAGGTGGCTGTGGCCGTGGCGCCACCATTGGGCGTCGCCGTTGCCTCGGGCGGCGAAGGCGACGGTGGAGCCATCGGGCGCGGGGGCGGCTTGAAACTCATTGGTGAAGCGGTCGGCGGAGACGGGCATGGGAGTGCCGCCATCGGCGCTGACGCGATAGAGGTCGTTCTTGCCGCCGACGTCATTGGTCCCGTTGGAGAAATAGATCCACTTGCCGTCGCGCGACCAGGAGTCGAGCTGGTCCAGACGGTCGTCGAAGGTGAGGCGTTTGAGATCGCCGGTGGAGAAGGTGAGGACGTAGATATCGCCGTTGCCGGTGCGGGTAGAGACGAAGGCCAGCTTCAAGCCGTCGGGCGAATAGAGGGGGCGGGATTCCTCGGCGGGATGGGAAATGAGCAGGTGGGCTTCACCGCCCTTGGAGGGCGCGATCCAGATGTCGCCACCGGAGACGAAGGCGATTTCGGGACGGGTGGGACAGAGCGCGGGCTCGCCGAGGTAAGGGACGCCGGCCGAAAACGCAGCCGCGGAAAGCGAGAGCAGAAGGAGAAAACGGTGCATACTGGCGGCCATTATATCCGGTATCGGGCGGGGGCTGCCGGTGTTACGGTCGCGCTGGCAGGCCGCGCCGCTATTTGCGGCTAGCGCTCGGCGATTCGGTCGCGGGGCTATTGGCAACCAGGCTGTTGATTTTCATCCACTCCTTGCCGTTGCCGCCCTGCTTCAGGACCACCGACTGACCTACCGCCCACATGGACTTGCCGATCGGCATGAGCTTGCCGAGAAAATAACGGCCGCCGGAGGAAACCGGCTTCCAGGTCTCGCCGTTGTCTTCGCTCACCAGGAACCCGTCGTCATACGTGATCCAGCCGCGCTTGGAGCTGTCGAAGCTAATCGAGTTGAGCGAGCCCTTCACAGGGGTTTCCTGTCGCTTCCAGGTTGCGCCGCCGTCGGTGGTGCGCAGAAGTTGCCCGGCGAAGCCCGTGACCCAGCCGTGATTCACGTCAATGAAGCACGCCGCGAACAGGCTCCATTGACTGGCGTCGGTCTTCACATGAGTCCAGGTCTTGCCGCCATCCACCGTGCGGAGGATGGTGCCCGACCAGCCGACTGCCCAGCCGTGATCCGCGTCGAGGAAAAAAATCCCTTCGAGCGTCATGGTAGTGTCGGTGGGTTGGCGGACCCAGCTCTTACCGCCATCCGTGGTGTGCAGAATCACGCCCTGGTAGCCGGCGATCCAGCCCGATTCGCCGATAAACGTGATATCCATCAGGTGCTGTTTGACACCGGAATCGCGCGGCTGCCAACTCTTTCCCCCGTCGTTGGTGGCCAGCACGAGCCCCCCATTGCCCACCACCAGCCCACGGCTGGCATCCACCCATGAAAAGGCCCGCAAACGGCTGTTCGCTCCGGTATTCCGCTGCACCCACGTGGCGCCCGCATCGGTAGTAACCCACATCTGCCCCTGTTCGCAGAGGAGATATGCCGTAGCGGCGGCGGGGGAATTGGCATCCCGCAGCCAGCAATTCTTCTGGGCAGGCGCGGCAGCTTGCTTGGGCTGCTGCGCAGCAAGCGCCAGCGGCAGCAGGAACAACACGGGCAAAGAACGAACGACGACCGATGGTTTCATGAAGACTCACCCCAGGAAATATGTACTGACTATGTTAGCCCCTTTTCAGGTCAGACGCCCCACAGGTAGTCTTCGCCCACGGGCAGAGGCTCTTTGCGGACCTCTTCGGCGCCCAGTTCCAGCGCCTTCAAATCGAGGTCGAAATACCTTTTGTTCTTCACCAGTGTCTGGAGCGCGCCGTTCACCTGTTCGGGTTCCAGCATTCCGGTGGCTTCGAGCAGTGCTCCAAGCATCACCATATTGCCGACCTTTTGATCGCCCAGTTTGTCGGCGAGCGAGGAGAAGGGCATGGCGATCATGCGCAGGTCTTTGCGGACACAATCCTCCGGCAGCGCGGCTCCGTTGTAGAGCACGATGCCGCCGGGATCCACCACCGGCAGAAACTTGCGCAGCGATGGTTCGTTGAGCGCCAGAAGCACGTTGGGGCGCGAAATCAACGGGGAAGCGATGGGAGTGGCCGACAGCCGGACGCTGCAGTTGGACGTTCCCGAACGCATCTCCGGCCCGTAGGAAGGCAGCCAGGAAACTTCGTAGCCGGATTCGAGACCGGCCTCCGCCAGCACTTCGCCGAGCATCAGGACGCCTTGTCCGCCAAACCCGGCCACCTTGATGCGCAGATCCAGCGCGCGCTCGGCAGACGGCAGCGCGGAGTCCTTGCCGTCGTCGTTCACCAGCCCCAGGATCCGCGGAATGTCTTTCACGGGAGGCGCCGCCGGGGGCCCCGCCCAAGGCCGCGCTTCTTTGGTGCGGTCGCGCAGGTTGGCCACGGGGAATATCTTGGCCATTTCCTCCCGCACGAACCGCTGGGCTTCCACCGGCTGGAATTTCCAGATGGTGGGGCAGGGCGAGAGCACTTCCACGAAGGAGAAGCCCAGGCCCTTGACCTGGTTCTCCACGGCGCGGCGCAGCACTTTAGCGGCCGACATAATCTGCTTGTTGTTGCCCAGCGCGACGCGTTCGATGAAGACCGGGGCTTCCAGCGAATTCAGCAATTCGCAAACGTGCACGGGATAGCCCTCGGTGTGCTCGTTGCGGCCGAATGGGGAGGTGGTGGTTTTCTTGCCAAGCGGTGTGGTGGGGGCCATCTGGCCGCCGGTCATGCCGTAGATGCCATTGTTGACAAAGATCACGGTGATGGATTCGCCGCGGTTGGCGGCGTGGATGATCTCCGCGGTGCCGATGGCCGCCAGATCGCCATCGCCCTGGTAGCTCAGCACGATGGAATCCGGGCGGCTGCGTTTGACGGCCGAGGCCACGGCGGGCGCGCGACCGTGCGCCACCTGGATGTTGCCGACGTCGAAATAGTAATAGGCAAAGACCGAGCAGCCCACCGGGCTGATCAGCACCGTGCGATCCTGCACCTTCAAATCGTCGAGCGCCTGGGCCAGCAGCTTGTGCACGATGCCGTGCCCGCAACCGGGGCAGTAGTGCGTCTGGTGCTGCAACTCGCCTTTGCGTTCGAAGCGGTCGTAGAACGACGCGGACTTCTTGTGGGTCACCGTAAAGCTAGCCATGGACCAAAACCTCCTCGGGCCGGAAGCAGGATTCGAATTTGCGCTCCACCACCTCCAGCACTTCCTCGGCGGACGGGATGTTGCCGCCGACACGGCTGAAGAATTCCACCGGCGAGCGGCCTTCAAGTGCCAGCCGCACGTCATCTACCAGTTGGCCGATGGAAAGCTCCGCCACCAGGAAGCCCTTGACGCGCCTGCTGAGTTCCCGAATCTGCGGCGCTGGGAACGGATATAGCGTGATGGGGCGCAGCAGCCCGACCTTCAGGCCCCGTTTGCGAGCCAGCTCCACTACGGCTTTCAGGGTGCGGCCCATGATGCCGTAGCCAATCAGCACGATATCGGCGTCTTCCGTGCGCCAGTATTCCGCTCGCACCTCGGCCCGCTCCGCCGCCTGATACTTGGCTTCCAGTTTGCGCACATGGCGCTCCAGGACGTCCGGTTCGAGGTAGATGGAAGTCACCAGGTTGCGGCGCGATTCGGCCGTTCCGCGCACAGCCCATTCGGGCGGCGCGGGAACCGCGATGGGATCGGCGAACCGCACCGGCTCCATCATCTGGCCGATATTGCCGTCCGCCAGCACGACCACAGGGTTGCGGTAGCGGTCGGCGAGATCGAAAGCCAGAGTCGTCAGGTCGGCCATTTCCTGCACCGACGCCGGAGCCAGCACCAGCGTGCGGTAATTGCCGTGGCCGCCGCCTTTGACGATCTGGTTGTAGTCGCTCTGCTCCGGCGCAATGTTGCCCAGGCCGGGACCGCCGCGCATGATGTCGGCGATCACACAGGGCAGTTCCGCGCCCGCCAGGTAGCTGATGCCTTCCTGCATAAGGCTGATGCCGGGGCCGCTCGACCCGCTCAGCACCCGCACGCCCGCCGCTGCGCCGCCGTACAGCATGTTCACCGATGCGGTTTCGCTCTCTGCCTGGATGAAGACCCCGCCCACTTGCGGCAGGTAGAGCGCGGCGGCTTCCGCGATTTCGCTGGCGGGCGTGATGGGGTATCCATAATAAGCGCGGCACCCGGCCAGCACCGCGGCTTTGACGATGGCTTCGTTTCCCTTGGTGAGTTGTGGCTTCATGGTTTTCTTCCCCGCGGCTCAGGCCGCGACCGGTTCCATCTCGCGGCGCAGCACGCGGATTCCGCCGGGCTCCGGGCAAACGAAGAAGCAGATCCCGCAGCCGGTGCAGCCGTTGCCCAGGTAGACGGCTGGGTGGTAGCCATAGTGATTCAACTCTTCGGCCAGGCTCAGCACCTTGGGCGGGCACGCCTCGACGCAGAGACCACATCCCTTGCACTCTTCGGAATTCATCTCAACGCTGCCTCGGTCAGGCTTGCCGTTTGTCGTCATCGCCGATTCCTCCCACTGACCAGGAATAGCCCCACCTTGAGCAGGTGCTTAGTTTGCTTCCCGTGGTTATTATAGTTCAAGATCAAAAGACCCACAATACCATTAATGAGGGTATTAGCGGTCTCAAGTGGCCGGAAACAGGCCTATATTGAAAACAAAGCACTTCTCGACCAAGTCTGGCGATGAGCCTCTGCGGATAGACTCCGCGGCCTTTTGATGTATAATCTGATACCGAATCGGAGGGCCACAATGTCGAGACGTTATGTAAACCTTTGTCTGGCGATCGTTCTTCTGACGATCGCTCTTTCCTCCGCCGCGCGGGCCGATCAGTCCGGCACCACGACTCTCGCGGCGAATACCCTTTTAAATCTTGACACGGGCGTCGTGTCCAGCACCGGCGGCGACCTCCTATGGAACGGGACAACGCTGTCGCCTCAAGGTCGCGCCGAAACTTACAACTTGGGGAAATACGGATCGCGTGCTTTCAAGGCCATCCGGGCCCGCGATGCATCGGCCGCGCCTTACAGCCTGGCGCCGATCCCCGCCGGCAGGTTGGTGGTGGGAGATGTCTTTGGAGTACATACGAACGGCGGCAATTATGCCAAGGCGATGGTCACGGCTGTGAACGGCGGATCTCTCTCGCTTCAGTACACAACTTTCAGCGCGGAGGTTTCTGCCGCCGGTTCCGCACCGGTCGTTACGCAATTGCAGAACAACTACAGCTACATCCTGTCCGGACTGCCCAACTATGGCATCGCGCCCGGCAGCCTGTTCGTCATCATCGGCACCGGCCTGAGCACTTCAGCCCCACCCGTATTGCAGTCCAGCGCGGCTCCCGGTCTGCTCACGTCGTTGAATCAAACCAGCATTTCGGTGACGGTCGGCGGTGTCACCACGACACCCGCGCTATATTACACTTCGGCGACGCAGGTGGCGGCGGTTTTGCCATCTACCACACCGGTGGGAACCGGAACCCTCACGCTCACCTACAACGGGCAGGCCAGCGCGCCCGTCCCCATTCAAGTGGTGGCCAGCGCGGTCGGACTGGATACCTTGTACGGAACCGGAAACGGCACGGGGGTGGCCACCGATAATGGCACCGGCATTGCTTTCGGACCCACCAACTCTCTCACGCCGGGACAAGTCGCGGTGTTGTGGGGCTCGGGCATCGGCGCCGATACGAACAATGACGATCGTACTTTCCCGTTGAAGCAGGACAATCTCACTAACATTCCGATGCAGGTTTACGTCGGCGGCATCTCGGCGACGATTCTCTACCGCGGCCGGTCGCAGTATCCGGGCGTGGATCAGATCGATATCACGATCCCGGCAAATGTCTCATTCGGTTGCTTCGTTTCGGTGGTCGCGGTGAGCGGCTCTATCGTGAGCAACACCATCACGGTCCCTGTGACTCCGAGCGGAGGGCCTTGTTCCGATCCCGCCTCGGGTCTGAACGGGAGCCAGATTCAATCCCTGGCTAGCAAAGGCGCCGCCAACGTCAATTCCGCGGTGTTAACTGTTTTTCAGCAGACCTCCGACAATGGCACCGTCAGCTCCGGCGCCTTTGCTCTCATGGGGTCCATAAGTAGCGCGAATTTCGGCAAAGGATACGAATACGCTTCCCAGGGGAGTTGCATCATTGTTCCGCCGGAACAGAGTCTATATGGAGACATAGCCCAGGCCCCTCTGGACGCGGGCACAATCCAATTGACCGGGCCAAGTGGGAGCGTGAATCTGGCGGCAGGAGGAGGGTTCTACCAGGCACAACTGCCGGCGGGTCCAGTGAGTGGTGCGTATACGTTCACTGGTTCCGGTGGAAAAGACATCGGAAGCTTCAAGGTTGCCCTCAACCTGCAAGGGCCGCTTACTTTGACCAACCGGGCCGCGCTGGCATCCATCACTCGATCGCAGGGTGCGACGGTAACCTGGAGTGGCGGGTTTTCAAATGGCGACGTCGAGGTAAACGGTGCGGTAGGGGATAAATACGGGTCCGTCAGATTCTTCTGCCACGCCCCATCGAGCGCCGGGCAACTCACGATACCATCCTCGATCCTGTTGGGGATGCCGCCCGGCGGCGGCTCACTGGTCGTGACCAACGCAACCGCTCCTCAGACGGTGTCAGCCTCAGGGATCGATATCGGCATGGCGGTCGGTACGGTGTGGTTCAGATTGGACTCCAACTTCAAGTAAGCATTCAGGGGAACAAGTTCAGCTCACTTACACCACGCGCGGCAATCGCCGCCGGCGCTCCGCCCACTCCTCGCTGACAAACAGGCGCGGGCCTACTTCGATCATGCGGGGTAGCAGGCTGAACAACGCGGCCGGGGTCCATTGCTGGCCGTCGCGCGTGCGGTGGCCGCGGCGGTTCAACTCATCGGCGACTTGCGAGAGCGGGCAGTCTTCCACGATCCGGTCGAGCGCCAGGATGATGATTTCGCGCTCTACGGCGTTCTCGACCAGCCGCAGACCGTCGCCCGATACCTGCACGCCGTATGGAATCTCTTCGGCCGCCGGCGGCGCATCGGCAGCCTGCCCTTCGGCCTCGCGCTCCCATTCGAGCGCGACCAGTTTCCACCCGGCCGCCACGCGCTGGTTTAGATAGTCCAGGGTGGGAGACCCAGACAGCGGTTCCCGAAGACGCACGGTTTTAGCCATGCCCGCCAGATTGCACGTCGCGTTCCTTTGCAATGCGACGCAGGAATTACGTCCACAGGCGCCAATGCGGTGGCGCCGCGAGCGTTTTTGGGAAACCGCTGTCCGGGAGTGGGATCAGCGGGAGCGCAGCGCTTCGAGCGGGTCGACGCGCGTGGCCCGCCAGGCTGGAACGTAACTGGCCACCATCGCCACCAGCAGGAACAGGAGAGAAACAGCGGCGAAGGTTAACGGGTCGGTAGCTGCCACGTGGTACAGCATCTGCCCGATGAGGCGCGTCAAGACCAGGGCGGCCACCGCGCCTGCGGCGATGCCGGCCAGGCTCAGGCGCATAGCTTGGCCGAATACCAGCCGCAGAATATCGCCGCGTTGCGCCCCGATGGCTTGCCGTATGCCGATCTCGATGGTGCGCTGCGCCACGGCGTAAGCCATGACGCCGTACAGCCCCATCACCGCCAGAAGCAACGAAACCGCCCCAAAACCGGCGATCAGATACATGGTCTGGCGCTGCTGCGAAACCAGGCTGCGCATCACTTCATCCATAGTCTGAAGATTGGTGACGGGCAGGTCGGGATCCACCGCCTGCACTTGCGCGATGGCCGCTTTGGCGAAACGCGCCGGATCGCCTTCGGTGCGGATGGTCAGCGCCATTCCCACGAAAGTCCACTGGGCGTACGGCGTAAAGATGACATTTCCCGGGTCCAACTGCAAACCGTAGGTGCGGGTATCGCCGGCGATTCCGACGATTTCGAAGGGCACCTGAAAGCGTGTGAAGGTGAGGTGCTTGCCGACGGCATCCTCATGCGGCCAGAAGTGGCGCGCCAGCGCCTGGCTGACGATGACCACGCGCGGCGCTCTGTCGTCGTCGGCCCAGGTGAAATCACGCCCGCGCAGCAGAGGCACGCCGAAGGTCTGGAAGTACCCGGGGGTGACGCCGTTCCAGACCGCCAGCGGCCGCTGGCCGGGCGGCACGTTGGGTTGGCCATCGGCCAGGATGGGAGACAGAACCCGCAGCCCCGTGGGGCGGCTCTCGGATGCCGAGGCCGCGCGGACGCCCGGTATAGCGGCAAGCCGCTCCACCACCTGGCGGTAAAACTGAACGCGGCGCGGGCCGTCTGGAAATTGCGCGGGCGGCGGATTCACGTTCATCGTCAGAGAGTGGTGCGGATCGAACCCGGCGTCGATGGTCTGCAGGTTGCGAAAACTCTTGATCAGCAGGCCCGCGCCGATCAGCAGCACGATCGAGAGGGCCATCTGTCCGGCCACCAACAGGCTGCGCGTGCGGTGGTGGCGCGCGCCCCCGGTGGTGCCCCAGCCGCTGTCGCGCAGAATGCCGTTGAGGTCGGGACGCGAGACTTGCAGAGCGGGCGCCAATCCGAAAACGATGCCGGTGAGAAGTGAAATGCCCAGCGTGAAGGCGAGGACGCCGAGATCCACGCGAATGGGCTGGAAGCCGGGCAGGTTATTGCCCGCATCGGCCTTCACCAGCCACGCGACGCCCCACTTCGCCAGCAGCACGCCCAGCACCGCCGCGGCGGCCGCCAGGATCATGCTCTCCACCAGCAATTGGCGGATGAGGGTGCCGCGCCCGGCTCCCAGGGCGGACCGCACGGCGATCTCTTTGGCGCGGCCCGTGGCGCGCGCCAGCATCAGGCTGGCCACGTTGGCGCACGCGATGAGCAGCACCAGGCCGACCGCGCCCATCAGGATGAGAAGCGTGGAGCGGATGCCCGTCACCAGGCTCTCTTGCAGCGTCACGACGCTCAAGTGGCCACGCGGGTCGGCGTCGGGCGCGCGCGGATGTTCCTGCCGATAGTGCTGGCTGAGGACGCGCAATTCGGATTCGGCCTGACCGATGGAGACGCCGGGCCGGAGCCGCGCGGTGGCCGTCAGGTAGCCGGCGCCGGCGCGGATCTGTTCCGGCTGAAATCCACCGTAATCCATGATGCGCGTCACCCAGGCGTCGATTCCGGGAAACGGAAAGGGGAAGTCCGCCGGCATGACACCGATGATGGTGTAGACGTCCTGGTCGAACGTGATCGTCTTGCCTAAAATATTCCGGTCGGCGGCAAAGCGCCTTTCCCAGAGCGCGCGGCTGATGAGCGTCACGGGCCGTGCGCCTTCCACACCCTCGGCTGCCTGAAAACCACGTCCCAGCAACGGCCGGGCGCCCAGCACGTCCAGGAAGTTCGGAGCCACGCGCGCCGCGCCGATCTGTTCGGGCTCGCCTGCGCCGGTCAGCGTGAAGCTATCGTTGAAGACGAAGGCCGCGACTCCCGTGAAAGAGCGATTGCCGTCGCGGATGTTCTCATAGGCTGCCACCGAAAAGCCGCCGCCGGAGATTCCGCGCTCCGGATTGAAACCGGAGAGATAAACCAGACGGTCCGGTTGCTCAAGCGGGAGCGAGCGCAACAGCAGGGCGTTCACCACGCTGAAGATGGCGGTATTGGCGCCGATCCCCAACGCCAGAGTGAGCACCGCGATGGCCGCGAACCCGGGGCCCTTCCGAATCACTCGCAGACCATAGCGCAAGCTCTGCCACATAAAATCCTCGACGCGGACGGCGCCAGATGGTTAGGTGCCCGGGTTGTGTCATTTCCTCCGCGACAGTTCGTCGAAGAGAATCTTCACCGGCCGCACCGCCGCCAGCAAAACTTCGGCGCTGGGCCGTTGCAGGCGGGTGAGTTCCCGAGTCTCGTTGGCCATCCAGTCCTCCGGCGCCGGCTTGCCAGCTTCGAGGCTGTCCAGGATACGCAGACCCGTTGCGCCCAGGGCGGAGAGGTCTTTCGACAGCGGCTTCACCTCCGCCAGCAGCGCGTTATCCTCGGCCAGCGGCTGGAAGCTCGCATCGTTGGCCGCCCACCGCGAGAACTGGGCGCGCAGCAACGCCATGTCAGCGGCGTCGGCTGGCCTGGCGGCAGCGACGCGGCGCGCGATCAGTTCCAACCCGCGCACGCTTTCGCTCTCCAGCCGCGCGGCGTCCACGAAACGGTTGAGCGGCGTGTCGGTGGTGTGTGTGCGGCGGCCGGTGCCCAGGCCGCGGGCTTCGGAAGCGTCGGCCAGGATGCGCAACGGCTCCGCTCTGCGGTCACCCGCCAGGCGGTCGAGCATCGGCTGGTAGCTTGCCCGGTGCGTGACGCCGGTCGATTCCAGTATGCGGCTCACGGCTTCGAGGCGCGTGTACATCGAATCCACATCGGTGATTTCCCGCCGTGACCAGAGGCGTTCCGCGATGGCCGCGGCGCGCGGCCAGACCCGCGAATCCACGGTCTCGGCGTCCACCAGTTCGGCCCACATGCAGGCCTCGCCACCGAGCACGCGCGCCGCCTGCTCCGGCGTAAGTTGCGCGGCCGGTCCACCCAGCGGATCGATGGCATAGTGGTACGCCGCTGGCCTTCCATGGTCCAGGTAGTAGCCTGCCGAAAGAATCCCGCGGTAGCCCTTGGTGGCGGCTTCCGCCAGCGATTCCTGGCCGCGCCAGGATTGCACCACCGTGTCCGGCGGAAGATCGGGGCCCAGAATCTCGTCCCACCCGATCATCTTCTTCCCGTATTTCTGCAAAATTTCTTGGATGCGCTGGTTGAAGTATGTCTGAATGGCCAGCGTGTCTTTGAGCCCGTGCTGCTTTGCGAAGGACTGCACCGCCTCCGACTGCTTCCACGCCTTCCCATTCACCTCGTCGCCGCCAATGTGGAAGTAGGGGTCGGGGAAGAGCGCCGCCATTTCTCCGATGAACGAATCCAGAAACGTGTAAACCTCTTCGCGGCTGGGATCGAGCACCGGGTCGAACACGCCGAACCGCCGGCCGATCTCGAAGGGTCCGGTCGCCGCGGCCAGTTCCGGATAGCCGGGAAACCAGCTCAGGGTGTGGCCGGGGATGTCGAACTCGGGAATCACGCGGATGGCGCGGTCGCTCGCATAGCTCACCACTTCCCTCATCTGCGCCTGCGTGTAGAAAAGGCCGTCCGAGCCGAACTGCTGCAGTTTGGGGAAGAGCTTGCTCTCGGCGCGGAAGCCCTGGTCGTCCGAGAGGTGCCAGTGGAAGACGTTCAACTTGACGGCCGCCATGGCGTCCAGGTTGCGCTTGATGACTTCGACCGGGATGAAGTGGCGCGAAGCGTCGATCATCAGGCCGCGCCAGGCAAAGCGCGGTCGGTCCTCGATGTGTACGGCGGGAACCTGAAAACCGTCGGCGCCAGGTTGAATCAATTGCCGAAAAGTTTCGAGACCGTGGACGGCGCCATCGGCCGTGGTGGCCTGCAGGCGCGCGCCGGTGGCCGTGACGTCGAGTTGATAGGATTCGTCCTCTTCGAGCGTGGGAACAACCACGGTGCAGGGTGCGCATTCGACCCGCAGGGTTGCGGCTTTGGCCCCCGGCGCAAAAAAGATTCCGGTCTGGCGCGCCACGCGAGCCAGGAAGTGCTCCACCACGCGATGGAGGCGGGGGACCTCGCCGGCGATGACCGTGACTCCGAATGTCCCATCGATGACCAACTTGCCGGCAGCAGTCTCCACCTTAACCGGCATGGGCATCAGCGCGGGGGTCGAAGCATGGACCACCGGGACGGCGGCGGCAAAGGCCGCCAGGAGCAGGGTGCGAATCATCCTCTATAGTGTAAAAGATGCCGCAAGGAATCTGGCTCATCCGCCACGGTGAAACCGAATGGAGCCGCTCGGGGGCGCACACCGGGCGCACCGACCTTCCGCTCACTGCCGCCGGACGCGATAACGCCGCCGCCATTGGCCGCTGGTTGAGAGGCCGCGCCTTCGCACTGGTTCTCGCCAGTCCCATGCAACGCGCGCGCGATACCTGCCGCCTGGCCGGCTACGGCGATTCCGCCCACGTCGATCCCAACCTCCGCGAATGGGACTACGGCGACTACGAAGGCCGCACTACTCCGGACATTCAGAAGGAGCGGCCGGGCTGGTCGCTTTGGCACGATGGCGTGCCGAACGGTGAAACTATCGAGCAGGTGGCGGCGCGCGCTGAAGCCGTGCTGGCGCGGGCCCTGGCTGCCGATGGCGATACCGCCCTGTTCGCCCACGGCCACATTTTGCGGATCCTCACCGCGCGCTGGCTCCAGCTCGACCCACAGTGCGGAAGCCTTTTCGCGCTGAGCACGGCTTCGGTGAGCACGCTCGGTTACGAGCGCGAAACGCGCGTTATTTCTTGCTGGAATCTTTTGCCTTCGGCATCACCAGGTTGACCCGCACGGGCTTCGCTCCGGGCTGCACCTTGCCGGTCCGGGTGACCAGTTGCAGCGCTTCCACCGCCGAGACCACGCGCGCCGGAGCACGATTGGCATCCACACCGCTCAGCACCGCCACTTGCGGCGACGGCATGTAGATCTCCATGACGCGGATCTTTTCCGCGCCGCAATGGAAGAAGACCATCAGCTCTTCGTCATCCTTCAACGCCTTCTGCATGGCGCCGATCTGCCCGAGCATGACCGCGCCGGGATTATCCGGCGTTGCCGCTGCCGGCTCCTGGGTGGCCGAGAGCAGCGCCTGCTGGGCCAGTTGCTTAGTCAAATCCAGGAGGGCCATCCTGGCTTGATCCTAGCATGGCCGATGACGGTAGAGCGGAAATATCGGGCTGCTCAGGCTCTGTGTGCGGTCAGCGCCGAAAGAATGGTGTAAAGGTTCCAGGCGATCAGAACCGCGAACCAGTAGTTGAGAAACACCACCACGCGTGGGCGCCGGAAGGCCAAAGCCGCTGCCGCCAGGATAATGGCGAAGCATTTCGAAATCAGCAGTCCCTCCACCGGCCCCAGTCGCAGCAGCCGGCCAACGAACAGGCTGGCCTCCTTGGCCCCCATGTGCAGACCAATCAGCGTGGTGAGCACATCCAGAGTCTGTAGCGCAAAAAACACTGCCATCGAGGGCGCGGGAAATTCCCGACGAACTAGGAACGGGAGCATGTCTGTGGGCGGGTATAAGACCCGCTTCTATTGTGCGGGCCGGGAACGGCAGGTTCCAGACTATCTTTAGTTATGGAGGAAAGGAAGAAGTCAGAAGGGTGCAGGCGGCGCAAATCTTCTGACTTCTGTCTTCTAACTTCTGTCCGTCAAGCCAGGATCTCCAGGTACCGCGCCACCGTCTCGATCCCGCGGTAGAAATTCGGCAGATGGAATTTCTCATTCGGCGCGTGCAGATTGTCGTCCGGCAGCCCGAAGCCCATCATCACGCTGGGCACGCCCAGGTACTTGTCGAACACGCCCACAATCGGAATCGACCCGCCCGACCTTATATAGACCGTCTCCTTGCCGAAGATCTGTTTCATCGCCTCGGCCGCGGCATGGATGTACGCATTGTCGGGGTCCGTCAGCGAGGGCGCTCCCGCGCTCAGCAGCTTCAGTTCGGCCGTCACGCCCTTCGGACANNCCTTCGCCCACAAAGCCGCCCTTGATGCCGTGGACCTCCAGCGTGGGCCGCGCCCACACCCGCTCGAACAGCGGAACCCCGGGCTCGCCCACCAGTTCCTTCGCGCCCATCTCCTTCTCGGTGTACTCCTTCTCGTTGAAAGGCAGCCGCGCCCAGGCCTCGAGCTCCTTGGCCGCCGGCGGCACCACGCGATCGTAGAACCCCGGGATCTGGATGTGGCCGTCGCGGTTCTTCAGCGCGCACAGAATTTCGGCGATGGCCATGATCGGGTTCGGCGCCGCGCCGCCGTAAACGCCGGAATGCAGATCGTGATCGGCGCCCTGCACCGCCAGTTCGTAGTACACCAACCCGCGCAGGCCGATGCAGATGGTCGGCATCTCCGGCGCGAACATTTCGGTGTCGCACACCACCGCCGCGTCGGCCTTCAGCCGCGGCGGTTTGGTCTTCACATACGCCTCGATGTGCTCGCCCCCGGTCTCCTCTTCGCCCTCCAGCAGGAACTTCACATTCACGGGAAGCTTGCCGTGGGTTTTCATGAGGCTTTCCACGGCCTTGATCTGGATGTAGACCTGCCCCTTGTCGTCGCAGGCGCCACGACAGAAGATGTCGTTGCCGCGGATGGTGGGCTCGAACGGCGGCGATTTCCACTCATCCAGCGGGTCCGGCGGCTGCACGTCGTAATGGCCGTAGAACAGCACCGTCGGCTTGCCCGGCGCGCCCAGCCATTCGCCATACACCAGCGGATTGCCCCCCTTGGCGTCTTCGATCAGCTCGGCCGAGGTCATCCCGGCGCCGAGCAGCTCCTTCTTCGCGAACTCCGCCGCGCGCCGGATATCCGGCTTGTGCTCCGGAAGCGCGCTGATGCTCGGAATCCGAAGGAATGTCTTCAAACCTTCCAGAAATTCGGCTTGGTGCTCTTGACTGTATTTCATAAGGCCTCCCATTTACATAATTGCCGTCGGTGGCGCCGGTTCATCCGGCCGGCCGGCATTGGCCAGCGGCAGCCGGATCATCAGCACCGCCAGTGCCACCAGCACCGCGATGGCCAGCAAGTCCGTCCCGGCCCAGGTCCAGTCCGGCAGGATCTTGCAGGCGCAACTCTTCTCCGCTGCGCGGAAGCCCGCCACCACCAGCCCGCACAGCGCCTCGCCCGCGATCAGCCCCGCCGCCGTCAATATTCCGGCGTTCTCGATGCGCGCCCTCTGCGCCTCGTTGAAGTTGCCTTTGTCGCGGTACTTGTCCGTCAGCCAGCGAAAGATGCCGCCCACGAAGATGGCGAAAGTGGTTTCCAGCGGCAGGTACATGCCCACGGAGAACAGCATGGGGCTCTTCACCTGCACCAGGATCAAACCGAATCCCATGAAGATGCCGACCACCACCAGGGGCCACGCCATGTTGCCGCCCACGATGCCCTGGGCGAGCGAGGCCATCAGTCCCGCCTGCGGCGCCGGAAGTTGCGGCGTGCCGAAGGTGTACGCGCGATGCAGCCACATCAGCGGGAAGAATAACGCCATGCTCGATGCGGCGATGCCGAACAGGTCGCCGATCTGCATCTTGGAGGGCGTGCCGCCCAGAATGAACCCGG
>PLZX01000091.1 GCA_003152325.1 Bryobacterales bacterium
CGAAGATTTCGTCCACGGCCAGTTCGCCGCCGCCGAAAGAAGCGAGAGGAATCGCGGCGCCGAGGTTATACACCACCGCGGCTCCCTCGCTGCGCACCACCGATACCGATTTCCGCTCGGTGTCCACGATCCAGCATTCCATGGCGCCGTTGGCCAGACACAGCGCGGCTAATTCCTGCAACTGGCGCTGTGTGTTGGAAGGCGATTTGACCTCGATCACGAGTTCGGGCGCGCCGCGCAGGTTGTCATCGGGATCGATGGCTTCCCACCGCTGGTGCGAGATCACAGCCACGTCGGCCGCGCGCAGGTCGAACTCGGCGACCGGACGGTAGGGGTACTCGATTGTCACGACTCCGAAGCCAGCCAGCTTCGGGCCCAGAAGCGACCACAGCCGATGTTGTAGGTTCGAGTGACGCGCTTTGGGCAAAGTCGACGCCACCACCACCCCATGATGCAGTTCATACGCGAACGCGCCGTCTTCGGGCAGTTGCCGGAATTGCGCGACGGTGATCAGATCCGGAAAGGCAGCCATCAGTTTTCCTGCCTGCTATTCTACTTGCGATCTGTGCGTTAATAAACCGGGGAGGCTCTCTATGAATCGTAGACAGGCTCTGGGAGTGATGGCGGCAATGGGCGCGGCGGCAGGAGCGAAGGGTGAAGCAGTGGGCATGATCTACCGGCCGTTGGGGAAGACCGGCGAGAAGGTGTCGGCGATCGGCCTGGGCGGGGCGCACATCGGGGGCGGCGAACCGGAGATGGCCACGCGCATCGTGCGCACGGCGGTGGACCGCGGCATCACCTTCATGGACAACTGTTGGGACTACAGCAACGGCGAATGCGAGCGGCGCATGGGCGTGGCGCTGCGCGACGGATACCGGCAGAAAGTTTTCCTGATGACCAAGTTCGATGGCCGCACGAAACAATCGGCGGCGCAACAGATCGACGAATCGCTCGGGCGGTTGCAGACCGGCCATATCGACCTGCTGCAATATCACGAGAATATAAGGATGGACGATCCGGATAAGTTCTTCGCGGCGAATGGACCGCTCGAAGCGCTGCTCGAGGCGAAGAAGGCGGGGAAGATTCGCTACATCGGGTTCACCGGTCATAAGGACCCGGCGGTGCACTTGAAGATGCTGGAGCTGGCGGCGCAACACAAGTTCCATTTCGACTCCTGCCAGATGCCGCTCAACGTCATGGACTACCACTTCCGCAGCTTCGCACACCAGGTGGTGCCGAAACTGGTGGAGCAGGGAACGGCGGTGCTGGCCATGAAGAGCCTGGCGGCCGGGGCGATTGTGCGCAGCGGAACGGTGACGGCCATCGAGTGCCTGCACTACGCGCTCAATTTGCCGACGTCGGTCGTGATCACGGGAATGGACTCGCTGGAGCGCGTGGACCAGGCCATGGAGGCGGTGCGGACGTTCCAGCCGATGAGCGAGTCGCAAGTGGCCGCGCTGGTGGCGAAGACCAGGGACGCGGCCATGAGCGGCAGCTTCGAGCTATTCAAAACCAGCGACCGGTTCGATGGAACGGCGCACAATCCGCAGTGGATGGGGTAAGGAAATATGATCAGGCGGAATCTGCTTTTGGTAAGTCTGCTGGGCGCCGCGGCGCTGTGGGGCCAGGAGAGCCGCCCGGCGAGCCACTTCCAGGTGAAGTTCGACCTGGCGGGCATCACCAGTCTGAAATACGCGGGTGATCAGTACGAAACGGATTACATCGCGCCGGACGAGTTGCTGGGGCATGTGCGCGTCCGGTATAAGTTGGGCGAGAGCGAGTGGCGGCAGTTCTCGACTACCGATACCAAGAACCGCGTGCAGGAGGCGGGCCGAGGCGCGGCGTCGCGGCGGGCCGTGGAACATGCCGTCATTTACAACCCGCAGGACTGGCGCCGCAACGAATACTACGCCGACCTGGAGTTGACAGAACGGTTCCATGTGGAAGCCGATGCGGCGTATTGGACGATCTTCGTGAGGAATCCCACGCACAAGCCGATCGTGCTGGGCGATGTGTTCCTGCCGCTGCCCTTCAACACCAGCAAGCGCTGGGATAAGACCATCACTTACGAGGAGCGCGTGCAACAGCACCAGTACATTTCGGGCCACGGCTCGTTCGTCTACTGGATGCGGCCGAATGGNNAAGCTGGAGTATAGCGAGCGCGGCGGCGTGTATATTCTTTCGGCGGCGCGGGCGGCCGAAGACAAGGCACGCGGCGGCACGTGGCGCCAGCCGCAGACCAGCGTGACGCTGGCGCCCACCAACTCGCAACGCGACGGCGTCACCTACGCGTTCAAATTCCGCTGGGCCAAGGATTACCAGGGCGTGCGCGACGTCCTCTATGAAGAGGGGTTGCTGGATGTGAATGTCGTGCCGGGAATGAGCGTGCCGCAAGGGATGGAAACGGAGGTGTCGATCCGGTCGAAAAGCGCGATTCAGTCGGTGGAGCCGGAGTTTCCGGGGCAAACGGAACTGGCGACGGCAGGAGAGAAGCCCAAGGATACGCATCTCTACAAAGTGAAGTTCGCACGGCTGGGCGAGAACAAGTTGACGGTTCACTTCGGCAAAAACCAATACGCGGCACTGGAGTTCTTTGTCACCGAGCCGCTGCAGGCGCTGATTGAGAAGCGGTCGTCCTTCCTGGTGACGCACCAGCAGCACCGCGATGCTACGAAGTGGTACGACGGCCTGTTTTCCGAATGGGACATGCTGAAGAAAGTGTTACGCAGTCCGGACGACAAAGACGGCCTGGCGGATTACATCCTGGCGAGCGACGATCCGGCGCTGTGCAAGGCGCCCTACATCGCGGCGAAGAACGTGGATTACCCCGACGCGAAAGAGATCGAAGCGGTCGAGTATTACTTGAAGAATTTCGTCTGGGGCAAACTGCAGATGACCGAGAAAGAGAAGTTCCCGTACGCGGTCTACGGAATCGACAATTGGAAAATGAATCGCGAGAGTAAGCCCGGCGACCGCTACGGGTGGACGGACCACGTGTGGCGGACTTACGACTATCCGCACATGGTCTATCTGTACTTCAGCATGTACCAGATCGCCAAGTATTACCCGGAACAGGTCCACTATCTCGATAAGAATGCGTACCTGGAACGGGCATTCGGCACGGCGCGCGCCTATTACACGTACCCGTGGGAAGTGGCGCATTGGTCGGCGAATGAGTTGGGCAATTACAACGAGATGGTGATCGCCGATCTGATCGATGAGTTATACGCGGTGGGCTGGAAGGAGAAGGCCGACTTACTGCGCAAGTACTGGGAAGCGAAAGTGGAGTACTTCGTGAACGATCAGCCCGACCTGTTCTACTCGGAGTTTCCATTCGATCCGACGGCCTTCGAATCCACCGGCGCGTTCGCCCACTACGCACTGGAGCAGCTCAAGAAGCCGGCGATGACGCTGCAGGTGAAGGCACCGGACGTGGAGCGCTACGTTCAGGAACAACTGGCATGCAACATGGCGACGCGCGGCTGGCTGGAGCCGAACTACTGGCAGACGGGCGTCGAAGGCAACATGCGATACATGTCGCAGATGGGCGGGTGGTCGATTCTGGACTACGGGCTTTACTATGCAAAGGACCCGTATCCGTATTTGCGGCTGGGATACGCGTCGTATTTGAGCTCGTGGGCGCTCATGAATACGGGCACGCCGGAGAGCAACTACGGATTCTGGTATCCGGGAAAGGAGAACGACGGCGGCGCGGGGAGCGCCTTTGTGGCGGCGGCGTATGGCAGCAACTGGTTCGGGAAGCAGCAGCCGCGCGGGCCGTGGCAATACAGCGGGGAAATCGATTTGGGCTTCGGCGGGGCGCTACGCACGGCGGCGACGATTGTGGCGGACGATCCGATCTTCGGACTGGTGGCCTATGGCGGACGGGTGAAGAGGGCCGGGGCGCTGACCGAGGTGGTGCCGGAGGACGGCCTGCGGCGGCGCTTCCACGTGGTTCGGGGGAAGCAGAGGCTGCACCTGTTGTTCCATCGCGACGGATTTGCGGCAGGAGAACCGGTGCGCTTTGACGACGGCCTGAGCGAGCTCAGCTTCACGATGGAGAACCGGGCGCCGGCCGTGGCGGACCACCAGACGGAAATGGTCTTGACGGGGCTGCCGGCGGGATCCTACCAGGTGTCTCTGGATGGGACTGCGGTGCAGAAAGTGAGTGGCGGCGTGAATCCGCAGACGGTCCTGCTGCCGATGGGGACGAAGAAGACGGTCCGGGTGTTGGTAAGAAAAGCGGACTAGGCTGACTAGGCTTGACAAAGACTGGCCGGACCGTGATACTGACTGGGACTTCGCCGAATAGTCTGTCTGAGGTGGTTCCGATGCGATTCGCTCTACGGTCTTTTTGTCTGTTGCTGGTTGCGTCCGCGGTATTCGCGCAACAGGATCGAATCGCCGGTCCGATCGACCCTGCTCGAACCGCTGTTCTCAAGGGCAATCGCAGTTCCAGGGCTATGCTGCAGTACGATCGTGGCGCCGTGGACCCGGGACAGCTCATCAACGGCATTACCCTCGTGTTCAAGCGGTCCGCCAGCCAGCAGTCGGCACTCGACCAACTGCTCGCCGAGCAGCAGGACCCCGCTTCGACGAACTACCATAACTGGATCGCTCCGGAAGAGTTTGCAGACCGTTTCGGGCTCGGTTCCGGGGATCTGGCCAGCGTAACGGAATGGCTGCGATCGCAAGGTTTCAGCGTAGCCTATGAGGCGCGGAGCCGGACGTATGTCACATGCAGCGGCACGGCTGCGCAGGTGCTTAGCTCTTTCCGCACGGAACTGCACCGCTACCAGGTGGATGGGGAAATGCACTTTGCCAACAGCTCCGACCCCTCGATTCCGGCCGCGCTGGAGCCGGTGGTGCAACTCGTCCAAGGGCTGGATGATTTCCGTCCGAAGGCTCCGAAACGCCAGTTCAGGCCCAGTTTAACCCTCAACGGAGCCCACTCCCTGTTGCCGGGGGATATCGCGATCATTTACGACATCAACCCTCTCTATCAGAAAGGCATCAACGGATCGGGCCAGGTAATCGCGGTGATGGGCCAGGCCAGCATCAATATGTCCGATATCGAGCACTTCCGCAGCATTATCGGGCTCTCCAAGAACGATCCTCAGTTGGTGCTGGTGCCGGGATCTTCCGTTCCCGACACCGCCGATCAGGGGGAAGCCACGCTCGATCTGGAGTACGCAGGCGCCATCGCTCAGAACGCGATTGTTCGGTTCGTGTATTCCACCAACGTGGTCACTTCCACGCAGTATGCCATCGACCAGAATCTGGCTCCCGTCATCACCTTCAGCTACGGCGAGTGTGAACCGGCGATCTCTTCCAATACGTCGAGCGCCATCTTCTATCGCTCGCTTGCGCAACAGGCCAACGCGGAAGGCATCACCTGGCTGGCATCCACGGGAGACACGGGCGCAGCCGAATGTGATAACGGGGTTCAGATTGCGACCAATGGCCTGGCCGTGGAAATTCCCTCGAGCGTGCCGGAAGTGACCGCCGTGGGAGGGACCGAATTCAACGAAGGCGCCGGCACCTATTGGAGCACTACCAACAATGCCACCACAGGGGCTTCCGCGTTGAGTTACATTCCGGAGATGGCGTGGAACGACACGCCCCTGTCGATTGCCGGCGGCGGCGGATTCTCCTCCACGGGAGGTGGCGTCAGCATCTTTTTTCCCAAGCCGGCCTGGCAGCCCGGGACCGGAATAGCAAGCCTTGACGGCGGCCGGCAAGTGCCCGATCTTTCCTTCGCCGCGGCTAACGATCACGACCCCTATTACGTCTGGCTCAACGGAGCAGTCAGCTACATTGGTGGAACGTCCGTATCGACGCCGATATTCGCCGGGGTGGTTACGCTGCTGAATCAGTATCTGGGCGCGAAGGGCCTGGGCAACATCAACTCCGTGCTTTACAGCCTGGCTCAAACCCCGACCAACGGTGTCTTTCACGACGTAACCGTGGGGAATAATATTGTGCCCTGCCAGTACGGGACTCCCAATTGCCCAGGCACTACCATGGGCTACAGCGCCGGGCCGGGATACGACCTGGCCACTGGACTTGGTTCGGCCGACATCAACAATCTGTTCACGCATTGGCCGGGCCAACCGGGTCAGGGGCCGGGCGCCACCGCCACCACTACTACCGTTAGCGCCGCTCCCACCAGTATTCTGATTAGCGGCACCACGGTTCTGACGGTCACCGTCACGGCAGCTTCCGGTTCCGTTGCGCCCAACGGCTCGGTGTCGTTCAACGTCGGCACGAAGAACTTGGGGACCGCGGCCCTTACCGGCTCGGGCGCCGTTGGCAGCGCGTCGCTGAAGGTCTACGGCAGCCAGTTGGCGGCGGGCGCCAACATCGTCACGGTTTCATACGGCGGAAGCACGAATTTCAAGTTCTCCTCCGGCTCCGCGACCGTGAATGTGACGGTCTCCACCGCGGCTTCGGCCGTCATTCCTTCGCTGGTGCCCAATCCGGTGTATCAGCAGGCGCCGGATTCCGACGGATTCACTTTCTTTTTCACGGTCCGGCTGAGTGAGATTGCGGGCGTCGCGACCACGCTCACCGATTTTACGTTCGGCGGCACCAGCTACGCCACTTCCATCCCGGCGTTCTTTGGCAGCGCCAACCTTCCGGCGCACGGTGCGCTTTCGGCCGCATTGCGCGCCACGGTCCAAACGGTCCCATCCACCATTACACTAGGGTTCAGCGGCGTCGATCTTAGCGGCCAGACATGGACCCAGCAGATCGTCGTGCCATTCTATCCCGCGCAGATATCGGCCTCCATGTCGCTCGCGAGCTTACCCGGCACGGAAGTGGAGAATCCGAAAGGGGATCCCAGGTGCTCCTCCGGCTACCCGTTCTTTCAGGAATTGAATCTGCAAGAGAAGAACGGTTATGAGGTGTACTTGACCAAGTTCCTGGCGGGCGGGAACGACCTTACCGCGGATATTGCCACCTGGTTCGGGTCCTTGCGCCTGGCTCCCCTGGGGTCGCTGCAAGCCGGCATCTGCTGGCAGTTGAACACTACGCCGGCGACGCTTTCTTACGAGATCGATGGCGTGGATACGGCCGGCAACAAGATCACTACCACCGCCTCGGTAGTCTTCAATCCGCCGGCGCAAAGCGGCGGCACGCTGGCGGCGTCCACAACGGCGGTCAACCTCAACGTGGCCGCGCAAAAGTCGGCTACCGCAACCGTGGGAGTCAACATCGCCACTGGACAAGTTTGGAGCGCTTCGTTGTTCCCCGACAATCAGAAGACCAGTTGGCTGGTGGTCTATCCGCAATCCGGGACGGGCCCCGGCACGGTGAACCTGGCGGCTTCCGGCGGCGGCCTGGCGAACGGCGTCTATAAGGCTACGCTGGTGCTGCAATCCGTCAACACTATCCCGCAGTTCGTGAACGTTCCTATTACCTTCACCATCGGGGCATCGAGCAATATCGTCATCAACGTGACCAACGGCATTTCCAACTCGTTTTCCGGCCTGTCGGCGTTCGCCCCCGGCATGCTGATGAGCGTCTATGGCTCAAACCTCGCCGGGACTACCGCCCAGCAGACCGGCGCCCCGCTGCCGACCCAACTGGTTGGAGTCTCTGCCTCCGTGAACGGTCTGATCGCGCCGCTTTACTACGTTTCCCCCACGCAGATCAACCTCCAGATCCCCTACGAGATTCCGGTGGGCCCGGCGATTCTCGCCATTAACAACAACGGGCAGGTTGTTACCCGCAGCTTTACCGTCGCGGCGGCAGCACCCGGCGCCGCCCAATATTTCTGGGATGCAATATCGGGTGCGCCGATCGTCAGCGCCCATCCCGGCCAGTACCTCGTTGCGTACATCTCAGGTGAAGGTGACGTGGCGCCGTTCGTTACCACCGGCAGCGTGCCGTCGGGTGCAGCGATCACGCAACCGCCCACGCCCCGCCTGCCTTTCAGCATGACGGTGGGTGGGAAGGCGGTGACGCAACAGTTCGTGGGCATCCCGGGTTGGAGTATCGGGGTAACCCAGGTGAACTTCCAGTTGGCGGCCAACCAGGCCCCTGGAGTGTACCCGGTTGTATTCACGGTGGGCACCGCCGCAAGCCCTCCGCTCAATCTCACTGTTGCAGGCTCCGCATCGACCAACATGCCGTTCCATTTCACGAGTCCTCCGGATTTGTCCTCGGGCCCGAAGCCTGTTTTGAGTTTGCCTGTCGGGGGAGCGCCGAACGCCAAACCGGCTGCCCCGCGGGACCGGTAATCCGGGACGGCCGACAAAAAGGTTGCGGCGCCATCCTCCGAAGGTGGCGCCGCATTCCGACGGTACTGGTTAGGCTCCCCGGGCACGGGTGGGCTAACTACTCGGCCGCGTCGGGCCGCAGGTGGATCACGGCGAGGGAGGCTTCCTCGTTCCGGTGCAGCTTCGGGGTTCTGAACAGGAGGCCGTCTTGGGCATAGCCGGGCCATGCCTGAACCAGAGAGCAGGGCCCGCGCCCGCAAGCAAAGACCAGCTTGGCCGTGTTTTCCTTGCGATCGATGTGGGTGATCGGCTGGGCTATCACCGCACTGTTCCGACTTTCCCCTTTGATAACCACGGTTCCCGCGGGACCGCGGAGATTCACCCGGTAGGTACCGGCCGCCATCACCCTGCCGCCTGCCTGAAAGGCAAACGGGATATCGGCCTTCATGGCCTGTGCTGAAGCAGCGCCGGCTGCAACCAGAGTGGCCGCCGCGAACATCAATTTCGTCACTAAACTCTTCATTGTCTCACCCTCCTTCGGGTTCGCCGCTGCGTTCCCGATTACGAGGCCTTATAGTGCATCCACCGTGCCAACCGGCGTCAGGCCTCTCGCGAGGACCGTCGCCATTCGCAAGGCATTGAAAACACGGGAAGGCCCTTTTCCCCTCACTCCGTCACGACCGCGAAAATGAACCGCCCGGTTCACCGGAACTGAACCCGGGTGTTCACATCCTGATAAACTGGCCTACCAGCCATGGAAGCCGAGTTCATCGCGGTAGACGGGCCCTTACTGGGCGAGCGCTTTCCGCTGGGGAGCGGCGACGTGCATGTCGGGCGCGCGCCATCGGCCCAGATCCGGCTGGCAGAAGCGGATGCCGCATGGGAGCACTGCACGGTGCGGTTCGAGGATGGCCGCTTTCATATTGTGGACCACCGCTCCGGCGTTGGGACATATGTCAATGGAATGCGGATCACGCGGCACACCCTGGAGGCGGGCGACCAGGTGAGCATCTGCGACACAGTGCTGGTCTACCGCGAGGACCCGGCGGTGGTGCCGGCGGATTCCCAGCAGCACGCGCTACTGCGCGCCTGTTCGCTGCTGTTCCTGTTCCGGGCGCTGGCCATGTCGCGGGGCGGCCACCGGTCTGCGATTGCGAAGCAGATTGCGCGGCTGATCGCCGACATAGTGCCGTGCCGCGAGGGCGCTATCCTGCTGGGTCGCGATGCCGATGAACTGCGCGCGGCTGCGGGTGAACTCGCGGTGGGGGGCCCGCTCGGCGAGTTGATCGGGCGCGTCTGCCGCGAAGGCGCCGTAGTGGAACCGGCCGCGCGGGTGGTGGCGCTGGCGCTCTACGTTCGCGGCGAACTTGCCGGATTGCTGGCAGCCTGGTTCCCTGCCGAAGAGGCGGTGAATCTAGCCGACCACCGGGACACTTTGAGCGCCATCGGAACGGTGGCCGCCGCGGCGCTCGAGAACGTGCGCGACGTCGAGCGTCTACAAGCCGAGAATGCATCCCTGCTGGACCGCCTGGGCGCAGGCGAGACCGGCATGGTGGGAGAGAGTCCAGCCATCCGCAAGCTGCTGCGCATGGTGGAGCGTGTGGCGCCGCAAGACACGCCGGTCCTTATCCTCGGAGAAAGCGGCACCGGCAAGGAACTGGTGGCACGCGCGCTGCACCGGCAGAGCGGGCGATCGCCGAAGCCTTTCGTGGCCATCAACTGCGCGGCGCTCACTGAGACGCTGCTCGAGAGCGAGCTGTTCGGTCACGAAAAAGGCTCGTTCACGGGCGCCATCGCGCAGAAGAAAGGCAAGCTCGAAATCGCGCAGGGCGGCACCGTGTTCCTGGACGAAATTGGCGAGCTGCCCGTGACGCTGCAGGCCAAGCTGCTGCGCGTGCTGCAGGAGCGCGAGTTCGAGCGGGTAGGAGGCACCCGCACGTTGAAGCTGGACATCCGGCTGCTCGCCGCCACCAATCGCGATCTCGCGGCCGAGGTCCGGCGCGGCGCGTTCCGCGAGGATCTGTTCCACCGTCTCAACGTGGTGGCTCTGAGCGTTCCGCCGCTGCGTGACCGGCGCGAAGATATTCCCGCGCTGGCGCTCTATTTCCTGGATCTTTCGGCCGCACGATGCCGGCGGCGCGTGGCAGGGATCTCAGCGGACGCGGAGCGTTACCTGATGAATTACTCCTGGCCGGGGAACATCCGGGAGCTGGAAAACGCGATTGAGCGTGCGGTGGTGCTGGGGCAATCCGATACCCTGCTGGCGGAGGATTTGCCGGAGACGGTGCTGGAGGCGGCAGCCATCCCGGAAGTGCCGGGAGCGCTGCAATCGTCCATCACGGCGAGCAAGCGCCAGGCGATTATGGCGGCCTGGCGCGAAGCGGGCGGCGTCCACGACCATGCGGCAGGGCTCTTGAATCTCCATCCCAATTCGCTGCGGCGGTTGATCCGAACGTTGAAGCTGCGGGATGTGCTGCGGTGAGATCCCTTTGCCTTGACAACCAGAGCCGCACGTGCTAAAAAAATAGCACTATGGCCGTCTACACGACGCTGGTTGTGCTGGCTGTGTCAGCGGTTGCGGCGCCGGCGCTTTCCGCGCAGGATCTCGAAGGGCGCGTAGTGGAGGATTCTTCCGGCAATCCGCTGGCATCGGCCGAGCTGAAGTTTCGTAAGGCCGGGATGCGGGAACTGGCGGCGGATCTGGAGACGGATCGCGAGGGCCGGTTCCGCGCGCCGGGCTTGCCGGCGGGCGAATACACGGTGGATGCGGGCAAGGCCAACTACATCGCNNGGCAGCGCGCGCATCGCGGTGCTGGTGAAACAGGCCGGCAGCGAGGAGCTCCGCTCCGTGAGGCAAGTGGCACTCGAGGAGGGCGGCCGGTACCGCATCTTCGATCTTCCGCCGGGGCAGTACGCCTTGGGACTGTGGTACGCGGGCCTGCGTGTGGGCTCGGGCGTGCAACTTCACCCCGACAATGCGCATCCGCGGTTCTTCACGGTCTCGGGCGGGGAAGACTACCGCGACATCGATTTCCTGGTGGCGCCGGGCGCGGCGTACTCGGTGAGCGGCAAGATCGATCTACCCAAGCCGAACACCTCATTTTCGCTGGCGTTGAGTTTGCCGGAGCAGCCGGCCCTGCCCATCGCGCTGGTGGTATCGGAGCCCGACGGCAGTTTCCGCTTCGAAAAGATTCCATCCGGCACTTACGACCTGTTCGTGGCGGGGCCTCAGGGCGGTTACGGCGCTTTCGACAATGCGCTGGCACAGGGTGTCGATCCGCTCTTTGGGCGAACGCGGGTCCAGGTGGTGGGGCAGAACGTGGAGGGCGTCAGCGTTACGCTGAGCGCGGGAATCTCGGTCGACGTGACGCTGCGCGCGCAGGGCTCCGGGCCTCTGCCCCAGGGCTGTCCGCAGAGCGCCGCGGTGACCCTGCAGTTTCTGGAACCGTGGGGCATCCTCGCCAATTACACCGTGCAAGCGGGCTTTGCCAAAGCGCAGAGCGTGCGGAACCTTCCGCCGGCGCGTTACAGCGTGACGGCCAGCGGACTAGGGATTGGGTGCTACCAGGTGAACCGGCCGGTGGTGGATTTGAGCGGCGACACGATGAATGCCGTGGCTGTGGAGGTGGCGCCGGCGGGTTCCATTCGTGGCGTGTTGCGCGCCGGTTCCGCGCCGGTCAAGGATTTCGCGGTGGTGTTGCTGGATGCCGAAGCTACTGACGGCACGCCTGCGCAACTGGCTTTTGCCGATGAGCAGGGCCACTTCGGGTTCGATGGATTGCGCCCCGGGCGTTACCGCATCGCGGCTCAACCAGCCGCGGAAGCATCCCGGACGCGGTGGGTTGCGGACGTGATGCACATGGTCGTGATCGACGTTCCAGGCGGGGTGCCCACGGATCTGGACCTGCCGGTTTCGGTGGTGAAGGGGGGCGGACGATGAGCGCGAGAATACTGGCGATCGGGCTGGCGGCGGGTGCGCTGATGGCGCAGAGCACCGCCACCAATTCCGCGGTGAGCGGCGTGGTGAAGGACCGGGCAACCGGGCAGCCGCTGGCGAATTACACCGTATCGACCTCGATCAACGTCACGTATGTCGGCGACACCGTGATCCAGACGCGAGCCACCAAAGACGTGACATCGACTACCGATTCCTCGGGGCGATACAAACTGCTCGATCTGCCAACGGGCGAGCACCGCATTGAGGCGCGCGATGCGCAGCGCTTCGGCTCTTCCCTCACCAGGCATATCACCACTGGCGGCGTGGATATCGAGGGAGTCGACTTTCTGGTGAAACTGGATGGCACCATCAAGGGCAAGGTGGTGGATGAAAACAAGGAGCCGGTGCCGGGGATGACGATCTCACTGGTCTCCAGAGAATACTATTTGGGCAACGTGGGCTACTACGTAAGGGGACACGGGCGGACCAACGATCTGGGCGAGTACACGTTGGAGCGCGTGGCGGCGGGCCACCCTTACCTGATCCTGGCGGAGAAGCGCGAGCAGAGGCTGCCGGCTTTTTCCGAAGCGCCACTCGACGCGAAGTTGCGGAAGCGCGTGCCGGTGCGCACCTATTATCCGAACTCGCCGGAGAAGGAGAGCGCCGAGGTGGTGGTGCTGCGGCCCGGCGAGCGCCGCGAGGGCATGGATATCGAAGTGAAGAAGTCGCAGTCGTACTGCATCGAGGGCAGCCTGACGGGGCCAAGCGGTCCGGAGGGCCTGAGCTTCAGCATTGAGCCGCAGCAGCCGGGGAGCGGGATTTCGAGCGGCGGCGGGTCGTTCTCCGTGGCGCCGGGCGGCCCGGCGGGCGCCGAGGGAAAATTCCGGATCTGCGATCTGTATCCAGGGACGTACCGGTTGATCGCCATGGAACGGGCGGCTAGCGCCGGCACGCAAGCGCCAAACTTCGCGGCCGTGCCCATCACCATCAGCGATCAGGATCAACGCAACCTGAAGATCCCGGTTTCCGGTGGCATCCCGGTGGAGGGAGAAGTGGTGCTGGACGGCGCAGCGCCCGCGACGCCGCTGACCGCCAGGATTAACGTTCAGCTTATGCCGCTGCTGCGTGCCCCGTACGCCAGCGAAGTGGGCAGCGCCCGTTCGGAGATTCCGGGCACGTTTTCGTTCCCCGCGAAGTTGCCGGACGATTACCGGGTGTCGGCCTTCATCATGACTCCCGGTCTGTACGTGAAGGACATCACTTTCGCGGATCGGAGCGTGCTGTACGAACCATTGCGGCTGGGCAGCGCGATGGCGGGCTCGGGACATCTGCGCGTGACGGTGGGGCAGGATGGCGCGACGCTCAGCGTGCGCGTGGCGGATAAGGACGGGAACCCTGGAGCCGATATGCACGTGCTGGTGCTGCCCGCCGACGTGCGGTCGGAGGGCGTACTGGCAGCGCGGATCGTGCAGGGCCAGACCGATCAGACGGGACAATACACGTCGACCACGCTGGCTCCCGGCAAATACTACGCGGTGGCAACCGAAGACTTGTACGATGCCACGGTGGAAAGCATCGGCAGACTGTGGCGATCGCGCAACCGGTTCACAGAAGTGGATGTGGCTGCCGGTGCGGCGGCGCAGGTGAAGCTGGAACCGGTGAAGCTGGATTGAGGCACGCAGTCGCGATTGGGCGAGCAGTGACAGACCACAAAAGGCGATGTTTGAATGGTCCCACCTAGCGGCGGCGAGTCCATTCGGATACGGTGCGGTGGTCGCCGGCAGTTGCAGTGAAATCGGCGGGGCGCGGCTGACGGGCGGCGGCAAATGAGGTTCGCAAGCGCTCGCCAGACACTTCGTAGATGCCTAACTGATTCGTGTCCAGGTAATCGATGCCGCCGCGATTCACGGTGAAGCGGCTCTTCATGTAGACCTGATCGAACACGAACATGGTGGTTTGATTGCCTTGAAAGACGCGGCTGGCGCCGGCGCAAGTCTTGGCATCCATCGGCTTGCCATCCTGAAAGCAGGAAAGCATGAACCACTCACCTTCCAGTTCCGCTACCGGTTCCCCCGACGGTTCCACTTGCTCCGAGGCGGCGCCGGCCACGGCCAGCGCTCGCGTCAGCGTCTCCAGTGCATGACCGGTACCCGGCTCGGCGGCGAACTTGGTGGGACGCTTGACGCCGGTGAGTCCGATGCAGATCTTCCAGGTCTTTCCACGCAACTCATAGATGCCGAGCGAAGTCTCTCCCTTGTGGGGTCCCTTGTTAAACTTCACGTCGAAGGCTTTGGGCGTGCTGGTCGAGTCCACCCCCATGGTTCCTTCATATTGCGCGCCCATGGAAAGGCTGGTGAACTTGTTTCCTTCAATCACGATGCTGGCGCTGCCGGGCGGGATGCTCCGGCCGTCCATTTCAAACGCGATCATCTGCCAGGTGCCCTGGAGTTTCTCAAGATCGGATTTGGCCACAATTTCTACATAATCCGGAAAATTGAGTGGGCTGTCAAGTGGATAGAATAGGGATTCACTGCATGCAAGAGCGCATCTCCCCCGCTTCGGCGATTTCCGGCGAGATTTCACTGCCCGGCGATAAATCCATCTCGCACCGCTACGCCATGATCGCTTCGATCGCGGAAGGCGCATCACGCATTCGGAACTACTCGACGGGCGCGGATTGCCATTCCACTCTGAGCTCGGTGTGCGCGCTGGGTATTGAGGTAGAAGGCGCGGGCACGGAGTTCGTGATTCATGGCAAGGGCCTGGATGGTTTGCGGAAGCCGGCGAGGGATCTGGATGCGGGCAACTCCGGCTCGACCATTCGCATGCTTTCCGGCATCCTGGCGGCGCAGCCATTTGTCACGCGCATTTTTGGCGACGAATCGCTTTCGCGGCGGCCCATGCAGCGGATTCTGGCGCCGCTCAGGGAGATGGGCGCGCGGATCGCAGCGCGCGAGGGTAAGTTTCCGCCGCTCGAAATTCAGGGCGGCCCATTGCGGCCCATCGATTACACGCTGCCGGTACCGAGCGCGCAGGTGAAGACGTGCGTACTGTTTGCGGGGTTGTTTGCGGAAGGGGAGACGGCGGTCACGGAGCCAGTGCGCTCGCGCGATCATACGGAATTGGCGCTGCGGGAATTCGGGGCGGAATTGACCGTGGCGCGCCAAAGGATCACGCTGGTGGGCCGGCCTAAACTGAAGGGGCGCGAGTTGGCGGTGCCGAGCGATCTTTCCTCGGCCGCGTTTTTCATAGTGGCGGCATTGCTGGTGCCGGGCTCGAAGCTCGCGATCAGCGGCGTCGGCCTGAACCCGACGCGGTCGGCGCTGCTCGATTTCCTGGTGGGGATGGGCGCCCGCATTCGCGTTCCCAACCTGGAGAGCAGCCATGGCGAATTGGTGGGCGATCTGGTGGTGGAGCATTCCGCACTGCGCGGCGGCGTGATCGAGGGAGCGCTCACGGCGGCGTTGATCGATGAGATCCCGGTGCTGGCGGTGCTGGGCGCGGCGACCGAAGAAGGTCTCACTGTGAGGGACGCTTCCGAACTGCGCATCAAGGAGACCGACCGCATCCGCACGGTGGTCGACAACCTGCGGCGCATGGGGGTGGAGGCGGAAGAATTGCCCGACGGCATGGTGATTCCCGGTCGCCAGAAGTTTCACGCGGCGGAATTCGATTCCTACGGCGACCACCGCATCGCGATGGCGTTTGCGGTGGCGGCGCTGCGGGGCGATGGGGAATCGGTGATCGAGGGAGCGGAAGCGGCGTCGGTGTCGTTCCCGGGATTTTGGGAAACCATCAGCGCGATCGCGCGATAGCGATCCTCCTGGCCAGGCGTCGGGCGCGAGATCCGCCTCGTCAAAGACAGTTACTTAGGGGTGCTGGTCAGCAGGTTCAGGCGCGGGGCGAATTGGTCGACAATGCTGAGCGCGATCTCGGCTTGCATCTTTTTGGTGTCGCTCACCTTCCGTTCGAGGCTCGCCACGCGGATGTAAGTCTGGTCCGGCAGACGAATTAAGTTGGCCAATACCCGAATGCCCAGCGGGCTTCGCTGCAGCTGGCCGAGCACCACGTAGCTGACCCCGAGCGACGAGCCGATGGCCGCCAGGTCGCGGCGGTTTTGCGGCACCCGCAGGATGGCGGTGTTTTCGATGACGCCGTACCGGCCGGCGCCGGCGACCGACAGTTCCGCCGTTACCGAACGGGTGAGCGAATCGGCGAAACGGTCGTAATCCTTGTTGCCGGTTTCGTTATCGAAACGCGCGACGGCCACCCGCAGCGCAGGCCGCGCCGTCCACGGGTGCGAGTACACCAGCGCGATCACGGCCATCAGTGCGACCAGAAGCGCGGGCCCGAGCAGGCGGCGAATCTCCCGGCGGCGGTTCGGCGCGGGTGGGGTGCGCGGGTGGTCAGCCATGGAACGCTACGCAGCGCGCAGGTGCGCGATTAACGCGTCGAGGGCGATGCTTTTCTGAATGTTGCGGCGCATCAGGCGGGCGATTTCATCCACCTGCGTGACGGCCTTGCGAATCCAGGCGAAGGCGATCTTGGCGGCGAGCGCGTCCAGTTCGCCGCGAATGTCAAAGTTGCGGATTTCGCCCGAGCCTTCACAGAGCAGCAGCAGATCGCGCAGCAGCTCATAGAGCACTTTGAGGTGGAGTTCGAGCTTCTCGCTTTTGGTGCGGCCGATGGTTTCGGAGATCGGCACCCAGGNNGCAGCACCAGCATGGCGGCGCGGCGTTTGTCGTAGTCTTCGAGGTCGAGCGAAATGGCGAGGCCGGGGCTGCCGGCGGCGAGTGCGATGCGGCGTTCCGGCTGGTCGAGAGCCCGCGTGCGCACGAAGGTTGCCATCTCCTCGCGGGAGAGNNGCCGTCATAATAAGGATGAGGTGCGGCGGCGGCTCTTCGAGGGTTTTGAGCAGAGAGTTGGCGGCCTGGTCGTTGGCGCGGTCCACGTGGTCGATGACGAAGACGCGGCGGGCGCCGTGGTGCGGCAGGAATTGCGCGCGCTCCTTGAGCAGGCGGGTCTGCTGGATGGAGATCTGGCGCATTGGTCCATCGGGCGCGAAGGTGACGAAATCGGGTTGGGTGGAGAACAGCAGCGGGTCTTCGTTGCGTTTGTCGGCTGGCCATTTCTCGCGCCCGGCGACGATTTCGAGGTTGTGCGGAAGGCTGAGATCGTCCTGTTCGATTTGCTCGGGATGGCGGAGGAGATGGGATCCCAGGCGGCGAGCCAGGGTGGCTTTGCCGACGCCTTCGGGTCCGGAGAAGAGCAGGGTCTGCGACAGGCGGCCGTGCGCGATCATCTGCTCGAGCGCTTGCGTGACATGCGCGTTGCCCCAGAAATTTTCAAACATAGGCGCTCACGATCTGCCAGACCGCGCGTTCGATGGTGTCGATATCGGTGCGGCCGTCGACGATCTTGACGCGCTTTGGCTCGGCGGCCGCCAGGGCGTGGTAGGCATGCCAGACGGCGCGGTGGAATTCGATCGATTCGTCATCCAGGCGGGTTTCGCAGTGCGGGGCGGCGGCGTTGCGAGCACGGGCGCGAGCCAGGCTGGATTCGGCGTCGACGTCGACGAGCAGAGTGAGATCGGGCTTGAGGCCGCGGCAGGCGATGCGTTCGAGCGCGGCGACAGCGTCCGCCCCGAGGTTGCGTCCGCCGCCCTGGTAAACCAGCGAGGAATCGGTGAAGCGGTCGGAGAGCACGATTTCGCCGCGTGAGAGAGCGGGTGAGATCCATTCATCCACGTTCTGCGCGCGGGAAGCGAAGTAGAGCAGGATTTCGGCAACGGGGCTGAGTTCCTGGTTGGCGGCATCGAGCAGGATGCGGCGGATCTTCATGGCGATGGGCGGCCCGCCGGGCTCGGCCGTTTCGAGCACGGTGCGGCCCATCGAGCGGAGGCGGGCGGCCAGACGATGCATCTGGGTGGTCTTGCCGGAGCCGTCCATGCCTTCGAAAGTGATGAAGAGAGGCTTGTCCACGGGAAGTCTCATTGTAGCGGGGGCGGGGGGAAGAAAGATTCTACCCATCGGCTATCGATGGGGCTTGACAGACTGAAAAAACTCCGGCATACTTTTCCCATCGATAGACGATGGAACACAAACCTTCCGAAATTCTGCCGGGCACTTTGGATCTTCTGATCCTGAAGGTGCTGGCGCGCGGCACCATGCATGGCTACGGCATCGCACAGTGGCTTAAGACGATCTCCGAGGACGTGCTGCAGGTGGGCGAGAGCTCGCTGTATCCGGCGCTGCAGCGTTTGTTGCTGAACGGGTGGGTGAAAGCCGAATGGGGAGCCTCGGAAAACAACCGGCGGGCGCGGTATTACACGCTGACGGCCGCGGGCCGGAAACAACTAACAGCGGAGCGCGAGGAGTTTTCCCGCGTGATCACCGCCATCCAGAAGGTTTTGGAGACTGCATGATGAAACTGCTACGCCGCTTGAACTATCTATGGAATCGCCGCCGGCTGGAAGAGGAGTTGCGGGAGGAAATGGAGTTCCACGAATCGCTGGCCGGCCGGCGTTCGATGGGCGCGGTGACGCTGATGCGCGAAGACGCGCGCGGCGTGTGGATTGTGCCGTGGCTGGAGAGCATCTGGCAAGACCTGGCATATGCGGCGCGCAGTTTGCGCCGGCAGCCGGGATTTGCGCTGGTCGCGATTGTGGTGCTGGCCTGCGCCATCGGGCTCAACACCAGCCTGTTCACGGTGTTCAACGCGGTAGCTTTGCGGCCGTGGTCGGTGCCGGAGCCGGCGCGCGTGGTAAGAGTTTTTGGCGTGATGCGGAATACGGTGAAGCAGTTCGACACCATCACCGGCTTCTCGTTCGTCGAATACCGCTATCTGGCGGAGCATACGAGATCGATGTCGGGGCTGTTCATGATGCGCGGCGAAGGCGGGCTGCACACGGACGTTGGAAAGGCCCGCGGCGAATACGTCACGGCCAACTACTTCCGCGTGCTGGGCGTGGAAATGGAGCGAGGCCGCGGCTTCATGTCTGAAGAAGATCGCAGCGAATCGCCGGAAGCGGTGGCGGTGCTCAACTACCGCACCTGGCAGAATCGCTTTGGCGGCGATCCCGCGATCGTCGGCCGGCGCATTCGGATCGAAGATATGCCTTTCATCATCGTGGGGGTCGCGCCACCCGATTTCTTCGGGACCAATCCGGAACCTACGGATCTCTGGCTGCCGTTCAGCAGCGCCGTGCTGCTCTCTCCCAACGATTCCTGGCCGCGCACCTTCCTGCGCGACCGCAATTCCTGTTGCGCCGATATCGCAGGGCGGCTGGCGCCGGGCGTTTCCCGCGAGCAGGCGCGGACTGAACTCGGATTGCTTCGGGTCGATTTTCACAACCAGTTCGCGGAGAAGACTCTCGGCGTGGTGCTCGCGGGGACCGCGCCGCTGCAGAGTGTGGGCCGCAAGGCCAGGAATTTCTATGCGGTCTTCGCACTGATGTTTGCCGGCGTGATGCTGGTGCTGCTGCTGGCGTGCGCCAATGTGGGCAACCTTCTGTTGGCCCGCGCGGCGGCGCGGGGCCGGGAAATCGGTGTGCGCCTCTCGCTGGGCGCGGGGCGCGCGCGCGTGGTGCGGCAGTTGCTTACGGAGAGCCTGCTGCTGGCCGCAATCGCCTCGGCCTGCGGCGTCCTGGCAGCTTTTATTCTGCCGCGGCCGCTGTTCACCAGCATCGTGGGCGATGTGTCCTTTTCCCTTCGGCCCGATGCCGTGGTTCTGGCGTTTACCTTGGGCGTCGCGGCGGTGGCCTGTATCGCGTTCGGACTGGCTCCGGCTCTGCACGCCACGCGCGGCAGTTTCAACGACGCGCTCAAGCAGCGCCACGGTGCGTCAAGCAACGGTCTCAAGCTGCGTAGTCTGCTGCTCACGGTGCAGGTGGCCGGGAGCGTGATTCTGTTGGTAGGCGCCGGCCTGATGGTGCGCGGGATCCAGCACGCGCGCACTTTGGACCCGGGCTTTGCGGTGGGGGGCGTTGCCAGCGTCTCCTTCGATTTCCCCACGACCGCGTATCGGACGCCGCGCGTTGCCGGCTTCTATCGAAGCCTGGCGGAGGGGCTTGACGCGCTGCCCGGCACGCGGCCGTTTGGATTCGCGGAGATCGAACCGCTGGGCAACAGCAAGTGGTATACCGGCTTTCGTCTGCCAGGCCAGGACGAGTCGCACGAGCAAACGGTCCTTTCGAATAGCGTTTCGGCCGGGTACTTCGAAATCCTGCGGATTCCGGTTGTGGCGGGCCGCAACTTCGAGCCCGCCGACACCGGGCGCTTGGTCTTGATGGTCAATCAAGCGATGGCCGACCGCTACTTTCCACACGAAAGCGCTATCGGCAAGACCGTCATCACCGACAAACCGCTGCAGATCGTCGGCGTGGTGCGCAACGCCCACACCTGGACCCTGGACGATGTCGAGCCGGCGCTCTATTTCCCGGTCTCCTACGGAATGCCTCCGCGCCTGCTGCTCCCGCACACAGCCGCGAACCAGGCCGCCGTGGCGGCGCTGGCGAAGGGCCTGGAACCCCGTGTGGAAATGCGCGTGACTCGGCTCAGCGATAACCTCGATCAGTGGCTCAGCGGGTCGCGCATTGCCGCCCTGATCGCCGGGATGCTGGGGATACTGGCGCTATCGCTCGCGGGGATTGGGATCGCGGGGGTCTTCGCCTATGCGGTGGAGCAGCGGAGACAGGAGATCGGTATCCGCATGGCCTTGGGTGCGAGGCCAGCCCAGGTGATCCGCGGCGTTTTCGGTTCGGCCGCGCGGTCGCTGGTGGCGGGCCTGATGTTGGGGATGGCCGGGGCGGTCGTGGGATCGAGCTTGTTACGTCAATACATTTTCGGATTGAGTCATCTGGACCCGGTTACGTATGCGGCGGTGTTGATGACGCTCGCGGTGGCCGGACTGGCGGCCACTTGCCTGCCGGCGCGGCGGGCGACCAAGGTGGACCCGGTCGAGGCGTTGCGGCAGGATTAGCCGGGCTGCCGGTTACGGCCGCGATTGCCCGCCCCATTGGTGGGGCATTTGCCCCAATTCCCAGGCGCGGCGATGCGGAAGTGTGGAGTTCTCCCTCTATTTTCAGTCTCCTGGCGCCTGGAACCCTAAATGCAAGTGAGTGGCACCTGGGGGGAAATGAGACATGAACTTCGATCAAGCGCCGATGCTTGTGATCTGGGAAGCGACTCAAGCCTGCGACCTGGCGTGCGTGCATTGCCGGGCGTCGGCGCAATCCGAGCGGAGTCCGCGCGAATTGACCACAGAGCAGGGATTTCGCCTCCTGGATGAGATCCGTTCCTTCGGCGAACCCCTGATGGTGTTTACCGGCGGCGATCCGCTGAAGCGGCCGGACCTGTTCGAGTTGATCCG
>PLZX01000123.1 GCA_003152325.1 Bryobacterales bacterium
CGGTCGCTCTGGTGGATGCGCACCTCCTGCCCCTTGCGTCGCGACAGGTACACCAGTTCGGTGGGCACGGCCAGACCGGAGGACTGCTCCAGCAGCGAGCGGATCTTGCCGCGCAACGAACTGCCCGGCACGTAGGGCCGACCGAAGGCGTCCTTGACCACGGGATTATCGGAGCCGCCGATCTCGAGCGATCCCTTGCCGGCGCCCACGTGCAGCCCGGTTTCGCACGTCATTTCGCCTTCCAGAATCAGCTTGCCGATGAGTTTCAACTCGGTTTGGGGTGTATGTGCGCTCATACTTTACTCGTTGTAGGCCACGATGGCCTCGAAAAGATCCTTGAACCGTTCGTACCCGCGGTTATCGTTCTTACGCGTCACCTGGAGGAGCAGTTTTTCAAGCTGATCCAGGCTGCGCAAGCCGTGCCGCGCAATGGTGTAAGCCAGGCGGGCGCGCAGCATGACGAACTCGTGCTGGCGTTCGCTTTCAGGTGCGCGGACAGCCCGCCGCACCGCACTGTAGAGGCGGCGCAACTGGCTCTTGGTGCCGGAATCCATGTCGCGCATGCGGCTNNCCCCGCGGTCCGCCCCGGCCCGGTCCACCGCCAGGTGCGCCGCCTTCCCGCGGCGGACGATTCTGCTTCGGTTGTTCCTGCTCTTGTGCCATGTGCTAAACCTCTGTCACCAATCTGGCCCACTCCAGGGCCACCAGGCCCGCGGGCCGCAGCTTCACTTCGGCCGATTTCCGGCCCACCATTTCGCTGATCAGGTGCGTACGCAGTTTTTGGAATTCGCGGTCGCGCGTGCCGCTTAGAATGCGGTTGAAGCGCCGCTGGACGCGCCATGTCCGCTCGGTCGCGGCTTCGCCCCCAGCATAGGCGTCGCGCCGGTAAAAGCTTCGCAGTTGGTAGAGAAACTGTTTGGACATCCGGAAATCGTGGATCAGGCGGGTCACAGTGTCCTTCAGCTCCGCTGCATCCGCCAGGTGCCGCCACTCCAGAATTCGGCCCAGCAGGAAAATGCAGTCCTTATCCGCCGATTTCGCCAGTTCCAGGCTGCGGCCGGCGTCTTCGTACACCGACGCCAGCGGATAATACGTCTCCGGCGCCAGCGCGATGGCCATCGAAATCGTTTTGCCTTCCGGGCCGGGGTACTCTTTCAGATTCTCTTCCGTGAAGCGGTGGAACAGCCTCTGCACTTCACGCGCCAGGCCGATGAGCGCGTCCCACGATCCGTAAACCGCGAAATCGTCGCCGCCGCAATAGATGATGCTCACCTTGCGCCAGAACTCCGGCAGCGAGCAGAGTACTTCCATCTCGCCGGCAAAAAACTGTTTGTAGAGCACCGAAAGCGGCACATGCTCTTCGATGCTGTGCACGCGGCGCAGGCGCAGGCCGAAGTTGTCAACATCGCCGCGCAACACGCCCCAGATGGAGCGGCCTTGCGCGCGCCGCGCCAGGGTCTGCACCGGGGCGGCCACTTTGCCGTCGTCCGACGGGGCCGCGTGGCGCGCCACCATGATGCCGTCCGGCGATAGGTTGGAAGTCAGGCTCCAGGTGTGTTTGCCTTCTCCCGGCGTCACTTTTCCGGGGTTCTCCGGAGACCATCCGATGGTGGCAGCCTCGCGCACCTTCGCGCCCATTTCCTTGGCGAAGTAGGAATCGGCGGAGAGCTGGCTAGGTGGAATGAAAAGCTGGAACGCGGCGGCTCCCGTATCGGCAAAAGGAGCGTTGCGTTTGCTCTGCAGTTGTTCGTTGATGCGCCGGCGGATCACAGCCCAATCGCCCAGGTTGTCGGTTGCTCCCCAAATCAGTTTGACCCAACCGGAGCTGAGTTCGGTAATCTGGCTCGCCGCCGCGCTGAGAAAAGCCTCCGCCCGTTCCAGGGCTTCGCCCGGCAGCACCACCAGGAACTGGCCGCCGCCGCTTGACCCAAGCAGAATACGGGCCAGTCCCAGTTCGGCAAGTAGCGCCCGGGGAAGCACTTCGCACAGCAGGGCGATCCATTGCGACCTGCCTGACAGCAGATCTTCACCAGCAGAGCGCGCAGAACGTCCTTCCGCGTGCCCCGCTAAAAGGAACTCCTCCGTGCCCAGAATCTTACCTTGCAGTAGGATCTGTTGGGACATTCGAACCAGATGAAGCCTTAAGAATCCCTCACTGTAGCACAGATTCCTGAGAACTTCGGAGCCCCCGGACAACTGTATGGATATGCGAAAAGTCCCAGCCTTGCTGGCCATCGGGCTGGCCATGGCGGCCTTGAGCTTCGGCCAAACCAAGCCCGCTTCCGCTCATCAGCGGGAGACTACCCCGGCACCCGCCAAGACGGCCGGCAATCCAAAGAAATCGGACAAGGAGATCGAAGCCACCATCCGCGCCAAACTCGCCAAGTCCAAGATCAGCGTCGACAAGTTCACGGTGCACGTGCAGGGCGGCGTGGCCACCCTCGAAGGCCACACCGACGTTGTGCAGCACAAAGGCGTGGCGACCCGTCTGGCCAAGACTGGCGGGGCGTTGGCGGTCAACAACCGTATTCAAGCCAGCGATGCCGCCAAGAAGAAGGCGGCTGACAATCTGGAAGAGGGCCGCCGGCGCGCCCAGGTGAAGCGCGGCGACGCCCGCTCCGACCCCACCCCGCCGCGCTCAAGCCACTGATTCACGCATGATAGACTGGGAGAAACGTCGAGTCTTGTCATGAAATCTCTTGGTCTATCACTATTCTTATGTCTGGCCGCTGCGTCGGCACAGACCGCCCCGCCGGCGCCCCCACCGCCCCCGCCGGCCGAAAAAGGCGACACCGTCATCGCCATCTTTGACGACGGTGGCAAAATCACTTTGGATGAATTCCGGGCGCTCATCCCGGCGCTGCCGCAGCAGTTTCAGCAGATGGCCCAGCAGGATCGTCAGAAGTTCCTCCATTACTATGCCATGATGCGCAAACTGTCGCAGATGGCCGAACACGAGAAACTCGATCAGCGCAGCCCGTATAAAGAGGTCCTGGTCTACAGCCGCTTGTCCACGTTGACCGATATCAAGTTGAAGGATGTTCTGGACTCGATGGCGGTGACGCCGGAAGAGGTGGAAAAGTACTACAAGGAGCACCAGGAGCCCTATAAAGCAGTGAAGGTCAGCGCTATTTACGTTGCGTTCGGAGACGCGGAATCATCTTCCATCCCGGCCAGTTCCTCGAGTTCCGCCAGCAGGATCACCAAGAAGACGCTCACCGAAGAAGAAGCCAAAGCCAAGGCCGAAAAACTGCTCGCGCAGGCCCGCGCGGGTGCGGACTTCAAGACGCTGGTGAAAGAGAACTCCGACGACGAAACCTCCCGCGATAAAGACGGGGATTTCGGCACCTGGCGCGTGAGCGACAACGTCCCCGATCTCATGCGTCCCGTGGTGTTCGGATTGAAGCAGGGTGAGCTCGGCGAGCCGGTGCGACAAGCTCATGGATACTATATCTTCCGCGCCGACGAAATCACTTTTGCGCCGCTTTCGCAGGTCCGCGACTCCATCTTCCAACAACTGAAGCAGCAGCACTTCCAGGAATGGACGCAGAAGCTGGACGCCGGCACCAAAGTGGAATTTCCCAAATCGGAAACGCCCGTTCCGTCGCCGGCAGGCGGCAAATAGCCAAGCCCGGCCCAGTTATTTCACTACAACCTGAACCGCCAGGATTTCGCCGGTCGGAATGATCTGCAGGCCCAGGACTCCGCTGACGGAGCCCTTGATCGCCCGCACGGTCAAGACCGCCTTCTCTCCCGCCGCAAGCTCGGTCGGCTCCAATTGAAGGTCGAGGCCGAATTGCTTTGGCATAAACAGCCGGATCTGTCCGGCCGACCCGTTGACGATCGTAACCTGCTCGGCCTTGTCACCCTCCAGGGTGATCGCTTTCTTGTCGGCACCCACCTTTCCCATCGCGAAATCCGGCGTTTTGGCGAATTCCTTAGGGATCTCGCTACTCGTTGGCGGCGCTGAGACGGCCGCTCCATTGTCCGCTGCCGCTTTTTTAGCGATCCCGATCGGCGTCATCATTTCCTTCTGGTTTACGGACCAATACCAGTCGCCATTTTCATACTTCCATAAGCTCGGAACCTTCAGGTTCCACTCGCCCAACGGGAAACCGGGCTGTTGAACTTTTTGGGCGCAAAGCGCGATGGCGGTCGCGTGCGTGAAATCGTCGGAGTAGTGGATCTCGAGTAGTTCGTATTTTGTTATGTCCGGCTTGCCAATGGCGTAGTAATACTCCTTGGTGTCCTCGGCAACAATGGCCTCGGCTTTGCGGAATTCCTTCTTCAGCAACAGACCATAGAACTCGTTGATGCGCGCCCGCAGCGCCTGGTCCACATCGGCCGGTGGTTTGGGGGCATCGGGAGGCGTGGTCTGTGCGAAGCAGGCGGCTGCCAGCAGCACGGCGATGGCGATCTGGAACTTCATTCCTTCATTATACGAGAGGGTGGCGCGACCCCAGGCCCTTGCCTCCGCGGCAAGCGATTTGCCCCATCTATCTGTGTGAGTTGCCCCAATTACCCCACGTTCCCGACCGGCAAATGTTGCAAAGATCCACATATTTCCCTGAAGACTCGGTAATTTAGGTATAAACGGACCTTTTGGCTATACTATTGCCTGTTCTACTACGAAGTTTGTGTCTGGGTGGGTGAAATACCCGACCTGGAAAGGGAGGGGTAGTGCGCCGTTTGCTCCGCGATTCTGCTCATTTGGTTCGACCGGCACTCGTCCTGCTAGGCGTTCTGGCAATCTTCCTCGTTGTCCGCAGCGTCATCATCCCCAAGGCATTTGGGCAGTATGGTCACTACCGGCCGGGCGCGCTCGACTTGGTCCGCCAGCATAAGATCGCCTTCGCCGGGCAGGACACCTGCGTCATGTGTCACGATGACCAGGCCACCGCCCGAGCCGCCGGCAAGCATGCCCATGTGGCCTGTGAAGCGTGCCATGGTCCACTGGCGCAGCACGCGGATGACCCTGCGGCACACGTTCCCAAACTCCCCGATGTCGCCGATCTCTGCCGCCGCTGCCATGAGAAGGACGCGGCAAAACCGAAGAACTTTCCGCAGGTGGCGACCGCCGAACATTCTGGCGGCATGGCCTGCAACACCTGCCATCAACCCCACAATCCCCACCTCTGAGCCAAGGAGACGAACATGGACATCAGCCGGCGCGACATATTCACGGTAGGGGGAAAATTGCTGATCCTGGCCTCGGTCGGCGCCACCCTCAAGCAGATCACGGGCGCCGAGCCGCCCACCGATGCCTACCGGTTGGCCGACCACTGGTGGGGCATGATCATCGACATCGATGAGTGCATCGGCTGCGGCAACTGTGTGCGTGCCTGTTCCAAGGAGAACAACGTGCCGGAGGGCTACTTCCGCACCTGGGTGGAGCGCTACCAGATCGAAGAGGGCAAGCAGCCTCATGTGGAATCGCCCAAGGGCGCGATTGATGGCTTTCCGCCGTCGACGCGTACCGACTTAAAGAGTTTCTTCGTCCCCAAACTGTGCAACCACTGCGCGGATTCGCCATGTGTGCAAGTCTGCCCGGTGGGCGCCACCTTCGTCAGCCCGGACGGAGTGGTGCTGGTCGACCAATCCTATTGCCTGGGCTGCCGCTACTGTGTGCAGGCCTGCCCGTATGGCTGCCGCTATCTGCACCCGGAAACGCAAACCGTGGACAAGTGCACCTTGTGCTACCACCGCATCACCCGGGGCCTCACCACGGCCTGCTGCGAAAGCTGCCCCACCGGCGCCCGTCTGCTGGTGGATTTCAAGAACCCCAAAGACCCTGTCCACGAAATCCTGCGCACCAACAAAGTCCAGGTTTTGAAACCTTACATGGCCACGAAAGCCAAGGTTTACTACGAGCACCTGGACGGCGAAGTACGCTAAATAGGAGCGATTGATGATACCCGGCGTTGACGGTTTCATGTACCCGAACGAGGTGGAGCTGCAATGGAGCGTGCTCATTGTGCTCTACCCCTACATCACGGGCCTGGTTGCCGGCGCGTTCATTCTCGCCTCGCTCGAAAGGGTTTTCAAGGTGGACGCCGTGCGGCCCACTTACCGGCTGGCTTTGCTCACGGCCCTCGCTTTTCTGCTGGTGGCGCCCCTACCCCTGCAACTTCACCTGGGGCATCCGGAACGTTCCTTTGAAATGTACCTCACACCCCACACTTCGTCGGCCATGGCCATGTTCGGGTTCGTATATCTCTGGTACCTCATGGTGGTGCTGCTGCTGGAGATCTGGCTGGAGTATCGCACCGAGATCGTCCAACTGGCGCAATCCACCAAGGGGCTGACGCGCTGGATCTACCGCGCGCTCACGCTGGGATCCTACAACATCAGCCCGGAGGCGCGCCGCCTGGACGAAAAGGTGGGCTATGCCGTGACGGTCATCGGCGTTCCGTCGGCATTTCTGCTGCATGGGTACGTGGGCTTCATTTTCGGCTCGGTAAAGGCCAACCCGTGGTGGTCCACTCCCTTGATGCCGGTGGTGTTTCTGTTTTCGGCGATGGTCTCTGGCATTGCCGCGGTGATGGTGTTGTACGTGGTCTGCATGAAGCTGCGCAAGACGCCCATCGACATGCGCTGTCTCGACACCATCGCGCGCTATCTGTTCTACACCTTCGTGATCGATTTCACGCTGGAGATGCTGGACCTGATCCACCGCACCTACGAGTCCGACGAGTCCTTCCGCAGCCTGGATTTCATGGTGCATACGCGCCTCTTTTTCTCACAGGTGATTCTGCAGATCTTCCTCGGCACGCTGGTGCCGCTGGCGTTGCTGGCTGCCAATCAATTGTGGCGGTTTTCCGCGGCCAGGCGGAAAGCCATGTACATGACCGCGGGCGGCCTGACGCTGATCGGCATCTTCGCCATGCGCTGGAACGTGGTGATCGGCGGGCAATTGTTTTCCAAGAGTTTTCTCGGTTACACATCCTACAAAATGCAACTGGGAGCGCGTGAGGGACTGGTGTCGGCGATCCTGCTGATGCTCCTTCCCTTTGTGATCTTCCTGGTGCTGGTGAAACTCCTGCCCCCATGGCAGGGCGGAAAGGCTCACGAAGCCTGAGGAGGTTGCCGTGCCGCAACCCGAGTGGGACGCGCTGGAGCGCGAGGTCCGTTCGCTCGCGCTCCGCGTCGCATTTCTCGAGCAGCACTCCGGTTTGAGCGCCCCCGCGGCGCCGCTGGTGAGCGCGCCGGAAACTCTCTCCAGTCATCCGCTAGCCGACATGCCCGGCCTCCTGCCGATTGTGGGAAGGGCGCTGCTGGGGCTGGCTGGCGCATACCTGCTCCGCGCGCTCACCGAATCCGGGACCCTGTCCACCACGGTGGGAACGGCCGCCGGAATCGTCTATGCTCTGCTGTGGCTCGGCTGGGCAGCCCGCAGCCCGGCCACGGAGCGGCTGAAAACCGCGATCCTCAGTCTGACCGCCGTCCTGGTGCTCTGTCCCCTGCTCTGGGAGGCGACCATACGTTTCCACGCGATTGGCACCTGGACGGCTGCGGCCGTCCTGCTGGCCTTCGCGGCTTTCGGCATGGCGATCTCCTGGCGTAAGAGCCTGTTGGTCGTCTCCACCTTCGCCACGCTGGCGGCCTTGGGAACCGCCGCCGCACTCCTGCTGGCCACTCACGACGTTTTGCCGTTCACGTTCCTGTTCCTCGCCGTGGCCGCCGCCATCGAAGCTTCCGCCTGCCTCGAACACTGGCTCAGTGAGCGCTGGCTGGGCGCCACCGCCGCCGATCTTGCGGTTCTGCTGGCCACCTGGCTGGTGACCAATGAACGCGGCCTGCCCCAAGGCTACGCGCCCATTCCCCATCCGTGGCTGCTCACCGCGCAAGTAGCCCTGCTCACCATTTACCTTTCCAGCACCATCGTCCGGACGCTGTTTCGCGGCTTCTCCATCACCGGCTTTGAGACGGCTCAATGCGCGGTGGCTTTCGCCGTCTGCCTCAGCGGCGGTTTGCAGATGGCGCCGGTAATGGCTGCCGTCATGCTGGTGTGCGCGGCCGCCTGCTACCTGGCGTCTTTTGTGTTACTGGAGCGGCAAGGCGCCTCCAGCCGCAACTTTTACACCTATTCCACCTTCGGAATCCTGCTGACGCTGGCGGGCAGCCGAATCCTGCTTTCCGGCGCCATGACGGCCTGGGTCTGGTCGGTATTGGCGATCGCCTGCGTTTGGGCCGGCGGCTACTTTGGGCGCTTGACGCTGCAAGTACATGGGGGAATCTACCTGTTGTTGGCGCTGGCCACTTCGGGCGCGTTGCAGGAAGCGGCCGGCTTGCTGTTGAGCGAGGCACTATGGCCGGGCGAGCGGCAGATGGCCCTGTGGACCGGTCTGGCGGCTACCGCGGCCGCCTATGCCCTGGTATCGTATTACGGCCGGGAGGCCCGCCCCTCGAAGAACATCCAGGTTTTCCGCATCGGGGCTGCCGCCAGTTTTGTCTGGCTGGCAGCCGGGATCGCTGCGGGCCTTCTGACCGGTGCCTATCACCTGCTGTTCGGCGCCGCCGCAACCCACGCGTATTGCGCCACGCTGCGCACGGGCGTTCTGGCCGGTCTTTCCCTGCTGCTCGCCTGGGCGGGTCCGCGCTGGAACCGCTCGGAGTTGTCGCGCCTGGTCTACCCCGCCATGTTACTAGGCGGCTATCGCCTGCTGATGGAGGACCTCCACCAAGGTCATAAAGTAGCGCTTTTCTTCTCGCTGCTGCTGCTGGGCGTGGTGCTGACCGCCCTGCCCCGAATGAAACGAAGCGCGGGTTGAAGCGGGCGCCGGCGGTAGGCTTGACAGCCAAGTCCCCCCAGGGGAGCCATCGGAGAACAAAGGTACGCGGGCGGTTCGGCGTTAAAATAGGGTTGATACGCTTGCAGACGCGATTCTATACAACAATGAGCCAGAGTAAATCTCCAGACGGATGGGACGAAGAGAAAGTGCGCCGCGTGCTAGCCCACTACGAGGAGCAGCCCGATGAAGGCGCCCTCTTGGAGGACGAAGCTGGCATTGAACCGTCCGAAACGGTCATGAACGTCCGTCACGATCTCGTTCCCAAAGTCCGGGAGTTGATTGCGAAGCGACGCAGTTGAGCGGCTGCGGGCAATTGCTCGATGGGCGTGATACGACCAATTGACTTGACGGGACACACCAGGGCCAATCCATGGCCAAGTGGCGATTACGTTCCGTCCCGTCCCCGGATTCCTCGCGCGCAACGCCTCGCCTTTGCGCTCGATGGCCTTGGGGCCGGCCAGCGGGACGAAGAAGTCCTGCCACATCTGTCGCTGGGCCGGAGCAGCGACGCCGTGCGCCTGGCGCGGCAACGGCTCGATGGCGTTTCAGGCGATTCATCGGTTCCCGAGCCCGGTACGCTCATGCTCCTTGGCACGGGTCTACTCGGGCTAGGCGGGAGCTTTAAGCGGCGGCTTTCGCGTTAATGCAGCGCCTCGCCTTTGCGCTCGATGGCCTTGGGCCCCGCCAGCGGGACAAAGAAGTCCTGCCACACCAGTTTGCATTCCTCGACCATCCGCAACCCGTACTCGCATCGCCCCAGGTCGCCGGAACCGGCATTATTCGTGCCGAACGTAAACGTCGCGCCGGCCGCTTTGGCCATGCGGAGGAATGAAGGGCTGGGCAGGTTGCGCCGGTTGTTGATCTCGATCGCCACGCGGTTGCGCACCGCGGCTTCGATCACTTTCCTGCGCCGCTCCCCGGTCCAGAGCTGTTCGTAGTCCTTGGCGATCTGATCCGGCAGGTACGTGGGATTTGCATAGATATCGACCGGCTCATGCTCCAGAATGCCCACCGTCCGGTCCACCAGTGTGTCCATGAACTCCTGCGGGTCCGTGATGGTTCCCACTTCGTCGGGCATCCAGAGCCGCATCCGCTTGCCGCGGTTGTCCGTCCAGGTCATGGAGTCGGTAAAGATGTAGTCGAACATTGCGGCCACGCCGCGCGAGAACATCCCCGTCCACTCGCGCCCTTCCGCCTGCATGGCGACGAAGCACGGTTGGCCCTTCATGCTCTCGACGAACTGAATGGCCTCCTGGTCGTTTTGAGCCGTATTCGCCTGGCCGCAGTTCACGGCGATGCCATACTCGATGCCGTCGTGCCGCGATTTCGCGAGCGCTTGCTCGAGCGTCAGGCCGGCTTTCAGATGGACGTGAAAATCCGCCATGGGAATGTTGCGCCGGCCCTCGTCGATAATCTGCCGGAAGATTTGGTCCGCCGCCGGCACGGGCCCGCCCGGCGTGGGCACGTCGTCCGGCAGCGGCCGCACCCGAACGCTGCGGAATCGCGCCTGGGAACCGTCATTGTGACACTGCAGCGCAAACGTGCCGCGGTCCAGATAACGGCCTTTTGCCGGCCCGTCCGGAATCACCGGCGGCACAGGCTCGGTGTAATCCACCACCAATATGCCGTTCAGCCGGATCTGCACATTCCTGCCGCGCACCGCCGCGTGAATCTTGAACCACCGATCGTCCGCCACAAACTGCTTGTACAAGTTCCGCAGGTCGTAAAGCGACCCGGTCTTCGCGCGCTCGCCCGTGGCCGTGTTGTTGATCTGGATTTCAAAGCCCTTGCTCGGGAAATCGCGCTCTTGATACGCCGTATGGAAGTAGACTCCCGAGTTGCACGCCGGCCGCGTCAGCGCCTCCACTTCAAGTTCGAAGTTGCGGAAATCTGCACCATGTACCGGCCCTGTATAGAACAGGTGCGACCTTGGCCCTTGGGCCGCGAGTTGCCCTTCCACCACCTTCCAGGAACTTTTGTTTTCGCTGGGCCGCCATCCTTCCAGACTGCGTCCATCAAAGAGCTCCACCCAGCCATCGTCCGCGGCGGAGAGCCCAGGGCGGTCATCGCTCCGACGAACACCCGGCGCGTAATTTGAGACTTTGCCATTGTAAGACCGATTAGCAACAACCCATCTTGATTTGGTTGCCGGCCGTGACCGGGGGGCCAAAGGCTTCCGCAGGTGGCTCGGCGCCATTCAAGACGGCAATCCAACGCCGGACCGCGTCGAAGACTACCAGAACGACGCCCAGGATGAAGATGCCCATCAATATCGAATCCAGGTAACCCGTGAACACCTGCCCTGGCTTGAACGTAAGCGGCCAGAAGATGTTCTTGATGGATAGGACACCGGCCGTGACGGTGGTCACGCCGACAAAGCACATGGGAATCGCAGTAACCAGCGCGTACTTGGCCTTTCCCATGTTGATGAGGAAGGTCGTAGTGATAGCTAGTGCGATAGTGGCGAGTAACTGGTTGCCGGTGCCGAATAACGGCCAGATAGTGGAGATAGTTCCGGTATAGATCAGATACCCCCAACCACTTACGACCACCGAGGTCGCAACCAGGTTGCCGGGAAGCCAGGCGCTACTGGCGAAGGGCTTGTGCACGCGGCCCATGAGCTCTTGCAGGACGTAGCGGGCCACGCGGGTTCCGGTGTCCACGGTGGTGAGAATGAAGAGCGCTTCAAACATGATGGCGTAGTGATACCAATACGCCATGAGGCGGTCCATGCCAGGCAGTCCCTTGAAGATCTGAGCCATGCCGACGGCAAGAGAGACCGCGCCGCCGGTGCGCCCCGCAAGCTTTTCACCCACCTCCCGGGAGAACATATCGAGATTCACGGTATGCATGCCGAGTTTGGCGAAGACTTCGGGTGTCGTGTTGATCGCGAAATAATCGCCGGGGAACATGGAGGTGGCGGCGATGAGCGCCAGCAGGCCCACCAAGGACTCGCAGAGCATGGCGCCGTAGCCGATGAAGCGCGCGTCGGTTTCTTTGTCGAGCATCTTCGGCGTGGTTCCGGAGGACACCAGCGAGTGGAAGCCGGAGATAGCGCCGCAGGCGATGGTCACAAAGAGGAACGGGAAGAGCTTGCCCTTAATGATGGGACCGCCACCGTGGATGAACTGGGTGAACGCCGGAAAGCGGATATCGGGATGGACGATGAAGACGCCCACGATGAGGATGGCGATGGTGCCCAGCTTGACGTAGGTGGAAAGGTAATCGCGCGGCTCGAGCAGCAGCCACACGGGAAGCAC
>PLZX01000256.1 GCA_003152325.1 Bryobacterales bacterium
CGCCGGAGCCACCGTAGACAAAGTCGATAAGTGGGGCAAGCGCCGCTTGGCCTACAAGGTGGATAAATACCGCGAAGGCACCTACGTGCTCTTCCAGTTCACCGCCGGGCCGGAAATGGTGCACGAATTCGAGCGCCGGCTCCGCGTGGCGGACCTGGTGTTGAAGTTCATCACCGTGCGCATCGACGAGACCCTCAAGCGGCTCGACAAGCGCAAGAAGGAACGCGACAAGCGGTCCGCCAAGCGCGCGGCTAACGCCGGACCGGGCGCCCCGCCGGCTCCCGGACCAGCGCCGGCGCAACCCATCACCGAAGGGCCGGCCATCGTACCCGGCATGCCGAAGGAGGACTAACCCATGGCAGAATTCAAAGGAAGACCAGGCAGCGCCGGACAACGGCCCACCGGCGGTGATAAAGCCGTCGCCACCCAGAAAAAGCAATACTTCCGCCGCAAGAAGGTTTGCCGCTTCTGCGTCGAAAAGATTGACGACATCAACTACAAGGACGTCAAGATGCTGCACGCCTTCGTGGCGGAGCGGGGCAAGATTGTCCCGCGCCGCATCTCGGGCGTCTGCGCGCCTCACCAGCGCCGCCTCACCGACGCTATCAAGAAAGCGCGCAACATCGCGCTGCTGCCCTTCGCGGCACAGTTCTAGGAGCCAGAGGAAACTGTCATGGAAGTCATACTGAGAGAAGACATCGACAAATTGGGCACTCGCGGCCAGGTAATCAAAGTGGCCGCCGGATACGCCCGCAATTTCCTACTGCCCAAACGCCTCGCCGTTGCGGCCACCCCTTCCAACAAGAAGATCATCGAACAGGAGCGCCAGGCGCACCTGCGCAAAGACGCCAAACTCGAAGTCGAGGCGCAGGATCTGGCCAGGCTGGTCAACAGCGTCACCGTCACCATCAAACAGAAGGCCGGCGAGAACGACCAGTTGTTCGGCTCCGTCACCTCCAAGGATGTGGCCGACGCACTGGCCGCTCAAAACTTCGTCATTGACCGCCGCAAGATCCAGTTGGACGAGCCCATCAAACAGTTGGGCGAGTTCAAGGTCCCTGTGCGGCTCCATAAGGACGTCACCGCGGAAGTCACCGTCGTGGTGGCCAAAGAAGAGTAAGGGCTGTCGCAAAAGGCGCTCTCCCACTCCGGTGATTCGCGTCTCCACGAGCGAACACCGGAGCGGAACGCCGCTCCCCGTTCCAGATCCGCGATAACACCCCGCCAACAGGGAATGGCCTTGACATCATCTTCGTGTATGTACGATACTGTAAATACAAATGCGAGTCGCATGGGACAACGCAAAGAACGAAACCAACAAAACTAAACATGGTATCGACTTTGAGACAGCGCAACTCATTTTCGACGATCCATTCTGTATCACGTTCGTGGAGCGGGTCGCTGACGGTGAAGAGCGATGGCACGCAATCGGCTCGATTGAGAAGATCATTGTTCTTGTTGTCGTGCATACGTATCGGGAGGAGAATTCGGAGGAAGTGATCCGCATCCTCTCGGCTCGTCGTGCGACCCCGAAGGAAAGGAAGCTCTATGACCAAGCTATCGGCTGAGAAACGCAAAGAGCTTCGGAAGCTCGCTGCCAAACCGGATCGTGAAATAGACCTGTCCGACATCCCCGAGATTCGAGAGATTCCATCGGATGCTGTGATCGGTAGGTTTTACCGGCCCAGAAAGACCGCTGTGACGATTCGGCTTGATGCTGATGTTGTGGCGTGGTTGAAGGCAACAGGTGCAGGGTATCAGACTCGAATCAATACCCATCTTCGACATCTAATGCAACAGAACCGACAGCCCTAAGTAGCTATGGATCGTCAACCCGCGGTCTTTTTCGCCCACGGCTCGCCGATGTCCGCCCTCGGTGGGGACGCCCATGCCGCCGCTCTGGCTGCGTTTGGCGCCCGGCATTCCACCGCTAAGGCCATCCTGGTCATTTCCGCGCACTGGCAACAATCGCGCCCCCTTCGCGTCACTTCCTGGGATCGCGCTCCGCTGCTCTACGATTTCGGCGGCTTCCCCGAAGAACTCTACCTCATCACCTACCCGGCGCCGGGCAGCCCCTTGTTGGCCCTGCGGGTTGCCGGCGTCTTGGAAGCCGGTGGGCAGGCTGTCCGGCCTCAGCCCGACCGCGGTCTCGATCACGGCGCCTGGGTCCCCATGAAACTGGCATGGCCCTCCGCCACCACTCCGGTGCTCGAACTGTCGATGCCCTTCGCCACTCCGGAAGAACTCTTTCAGATCGGCAAGGCGCTACGCCCCTTGCGCGAGGATGGCTTCCTGGTGGCCGGCACCGGCGGAATCGTCCACAACCTCAGCCGGGCGCGCATCGAAAACAAAGATGCCCCCGTCGACCCCTGGGCCGCCGAGTTCGATTCTTGGGTCGCCGCGCAGGTGGCCGCGCGAAATCTGGAAGGCCTCTTCGCCTATCGCAGCGCCGCGCCCCATGCCAGGCTGTCTGTTCCCACCACTGAGCATTTCGATCCGCTGTTCGTCGTTCTGGGTATGTCATTCCCCGCCGAGCGCATCGAAACCATCTACGAAGGCTTCCACTACGGCAACCTGTCCATGCGCAGTTTCAGTTTTTCGAGCGCTCGGTCGTGAAGCCCGGTAAAGAACCGAAAGCTACCGGTCCACCATCCGGTGGCTGCCGTCCGCGTTCCGATCCACAAAGTAACTGGTGATCCGCCCGGCCTGCAGCGTGACAATGCCGTCGGTCGCGCCCAGATAAAGCGTGTCTCCGTTCCACGCCATTGCCGTGATGATGGACTTCACGGGAAAGCTCTGCACCGTGGCGGCGTTGCGGTCCCACCGCAGCAATCCGCCGGCGGTGTCACCATATTCGCCGCGATGATAGAGCGCCAGCCACACGCAGTCCGGTTCCACCAGAATGGCGGAAACCGCCCAGGGATAAATCTCCGGCGGCACAATCAGATGGTACGAAGCCGTGGCCGTGTCGAAGTAGCCGAAGCCTCCCAAACCGGTTGCCCCTTCGCCGTTATAGAAGGTCTTGCCGAACCACAGCCGCCCGCCTTCCACCTGGTGCGGACCAACCTGCTCGTTCATCTCGGCCTGATCCAGGTGAAGATAGGTTTTGGCGTCATCGGGACGGGCGCGCTGCCAGGTGGCCAGGTCCGTCTGCGGCAAGGCGTATGTTTTTCGTGCGGCGCCCTGTCCCTCCGAGAGCACGGGGTATTCCGACCCGTACTTGTTTTTTTCCATCGCGAAGTGGAACCGCCTGCCGGGCCCGAATGCCGCGAACGGATCCGGCGGCTGTGCCGGCACGTGCAAGGTCTGGTCGCCCATGATGTTTTCTTCCATCGGAACCTGCGCCAGAACCGGCCGCGCTTCCGCCGCGGGCGTTACCCGCGGTGCGCCTGCCGGATCGATATCCACCAGCAGCAAGCGGTGATAGTCGGCCATCACAAACTGCGGACCGTTCTTCCCTGGCAGAACCCGCGCCATCCAAAAAGGCGAATACGAAAAGTGGCTCGCCAGCTTCCGGGAGCGAATGTCGTAGACGAAATTTTGATTGCCGTATGCATCCTTCTCACCCGTGCAGGAGATCACCAGTTCCTCGGCGCTGATGTGGACGATGCGGGCGAAGCAATCGTCGTTTGGCCCCGGTTGCGCGGCCAGCACATCCACCTTGGCCGGATCGGTCCGGTCCTGCAGCAGCACTCCCAGGCGTTCTCTAGTAGACCAGTTCCCGGGAGCGGCGGCCGGCCGCTGCCCGGCCATCGCCACCACCAGGTCCCATTGCCCCTCTCCGGGGATTCGCCGGATCACCACAGCTTGCGGCAAGCCCGACACACGTTCCAAGGCGGCCATGGCGGCGCCGTCGGCCGGTGTAGAGTCCTGAGCCTGTAGCAACCCCATCAGCAGCAACGCCGCGACGCAACATCTGACTTGAGTCATGTCATCAAGGATTGCAATTGGAGGGCCGTTACAGCGGAATGTTCCCGTGCTTCTTCCGCGGCATGGTATCGATTTTGTTCTCCAGCATCTTGAACGCACGGATCACCCGCGGCCGCGTCTCCCGCGGCTCGATGACGTCATCCACATAGCCGCGCTCGGCCGCCACAAAGGGGTTGGCGAAGCGGTCCCGGAATTCCTCGACCTTTTCGCGCCGCACCGCCGCCTGGTCGCCTGCCGCCGCCAGTTCCCGGCGGTACACAATGTTGACGGCCCCTTCGGCCCCCATCACCGCCACCTCCGCCGTCGGCCACGCCAGGTTGATGTCGGTTCGAACCTGCTTCGACCCCATCACGCAGTATGCCCCGCCGTAAGCCTTGCGCGTGATCACCGTGATTTTCGGCACCGTAGCTTCGCAGTATGCGTAGAGCAGCTTCGCGCCATGCCGGATGATTCCTCCGAACTCCTGCTCCGTTCCCGGCAGGAATCCCGGCACATCTTCGAATGTCAGGATCGGGATATTAAACGCGTCGCAGAAGCGCACGAACCGCGCGCCCTTCACCGACGAATTGATATCCAGGCACCCTGCCAGAAATGCCGGTTGATTCGCCACGATCCCGATCGGCCGCCCGCCCATGCGCGCGAACCCTACGACGATATTCTTCGCCCAATGCTCGTGTACTTCGAAAAACTGGCTGTCGTCCACCACCCGGTGGATCACTTCTTTGATGTCGTACGGCTGGTTCGATTCCGCCGGCACAATCGAATCGAGCGCCTGGTCCATGCGGTCCGCCGGATCCTGTGTCTCTCGCCGCGGCGGGTCCTCGCGGTTGTTCTGCGGCAGGTACGAGAGCAGTTCCCGGATCATCCGCAGGCACTCTGCGTCGTCGTGCGCTACAAAGTGGCCCACCCCGCTGGTGGCGTTGTGGGTCATGGCGCCGCCCAGGTTTTCCTTGGTGACGTCTTCGTGCGTGACCGTCTTGAGCACGTCCGGTCCGGTCACGAACATGTGGCTGGTCTCATCCACCATAAAAACGAAATCGGTGATGGCCGGCGAATACACCGCGCCCCCCGCACACGGTCCCATGATGGCGGAAATCTGCGGCACCACGCCGCTCGCGAGCGTGTTGCGCAAGAAGATGTCGGCGTACCCGGCGAGCGATACCACACCTTCCTGAATGCGCGCACCGCCCGAATCGTTGAGCCCGATTACGGGGGCGCCGGTCTTCATCGCCATGTCCATGATCTTGCAGATTTTTTGCGCGTTGGCTTCCGAAAGCGATCCGCCGAACACCGTGAAATNNACCAGCTTGTCGAGTTCCTCGAACGAATGCTCATCCAGCAGCAGTTCGATGCGCTCGCGCGCCGCAAGTTTGCCCTCTTTGTGTTGGCGGGTGCGCCGTTCCGGTCCCCCACCCTCCTCGGCGCCCGCGTGACGGCGGCGCAATTCGTCGAGCCGGTTCATGGCGACTATTGTAACGGGTGTACGGACTAGGGCTCGATTTCGAAACGCCCGTCCGGAAGCAGCAGGTACTTGCGGCCCCGCCACAAAATCGTATTTCCGAAAAAGCCGGCGATCCAGACCGCGAAGTTTGCCAGATCCTGTACCGGCACCAAGAACCACCGGCGGCGCGTAAGCGGATCGTTCAACGCGTATCCGGCGGTAGCCCATGCCGCCGCCATCCGCATCGCCACCGCGGCCGCAAACCACGGCCACCAAGCCCGATGCGCCGCTACCATCACCAGCCCGAGCGGCAGCGTGTGAGTGAAGATCTCCCCGATATAGCCCCACGGACGCGAGCGCCGCGTGCTCCGGCACCAGCGCAGGCGATGTTCCAGGTTCTCTTTGAAGCTTTGCGCCCCGATGCGATGCTCGATCACGCTCGACGAAAGGATCACCCCATAGCCCTTTGCGGCCACCAGCTTTCCCATCACGAAATCTTCCGCCAGGTAGTCCTTCACCGCATCAAATCCGCCAATGTCCGAAAGCGCTTTGCGCCGCACCGCGATCGTCGGACCCAACGCGAATTTCATTCCCACCAGCAGGCGCGCCACCAGCACCCCCGCAATGAATTCGGTATTGAGTCCCACCGCTTCCAGCGTCGACCAGAAACTACGGCCCGGCACGGCCCGGTACGGGCACGTCGCGAGGCCCACCCTTTCGTCCTGAAACTCGGCCGCAATCGCGGAAAACAGGTTCGGCGCCACCCGCACGTCGCTATCCGACATCACCACCACGTCGTGGCGCGCCAGCGCCAGCATCCGGTGCAGACTGTAAACTTTGGCGTTGCTATACGGCGGCTCCCCCGTCACCAGCAACCGCGAACGGATGCGTGGATAATGTTCCTGCAGCCGCTCCACCACCGGAATGGCCGCGTCCAGTGGGCTGCGCACGGCAAACAGAATCTCGAATGAAGGATAGCTCTGTTCAAAAAAACTGCGAAGGTTTTCTTCCAGCCCATCGTCGGCGCCCGCCAGCGGCTTGAGAATACTGAGCGGCGGAGGATTCTCCACTTCCGCGGGGCACGCCCCCCGGTAGCGGACCGCGGCCACGACGGTGAGGAGGCAGTAAACGATCGAGCCGGCTACCAGGGCCAGCAGAGGCAGTGCAAGCACTTCTACACTGTAACAAGCAGCATGAAGTTCATCATCACCGGAACCGCAGGCCACATCGACCACGGCAAGACCGCCCTGGTCAAGGCTCTCACCGGCATCGACGCGGACCGCCTCCAGGAAGAGAAGCGCCGCGGTATCACCATCGACCTCGGTTTCGCGCATCTCCAGCTCACCCCGTCCCTCTGGCTCGGCTTCGTGGACGTCCCCGGCCATGAGCGCTTCGTGAAGAACATGCTGGCCGGCGTCGCCTCCATCGACCTAGTCCTCTTCGTCATTGCCGCCGACGAGTCCATCAAGCCCCAGACCCGCGAGCATTTCGATATTTGCCGCCTCCTCGCCATCCCGCGCGGCATCATCGTCCTCACCAAGACCGACCTGGTGGATGCCGACATGCTCGGCCTGGTCAAACTCGAAGCCGAAGAGCTGGTGGCCGGTTCGTTCCTCGAAGGCGCGCCCATCGTTCCCGTCAGCTCCGTCACAGGCGCCGGCCTCGACGACTTGCGAAGCGCTCTCGCACACGTCGCCGCATCCGTCCCCGAGAAAAACGCCGCCGGCTTTTTCCGCCTTCCCGTCGACCGCGTTTTTTCCGTGAAAGGCTTCGGAACTGTCGCCACGGGAACCCTAGTCTCGGGCTCCGTCGAGCCCGAACAATTGGTCGAAGTCTATCCCGGTGGCCGCCAACTGCGCGTCCGCGGCGTCCAGGTCCACGGCGCTCCCGCGCCGCGCGCCGTCGCCGGCCAGCGCACCGCCCTCAACCTGGCGGATATCGAACCAGCCGTGCTCAAACGCGGCGATATGCTCTCGGAGCCCGGCCGCTTTCGCTCCGTGAATCAAGTGGCCTGCCGCCTCCACCTCCTCGCGTCCGCGAAACCCCTCAAGCATCGCGCGCCCGTCCATTTTCACTCCGGCGCCGCCGAGATTGAGGCCGAAGTGCGCCTCCCTCCCGGCGTCGCAGTCCTCCCGCCCGGCGGCACCGCTTACGTACGGCTCCTGCTGCGCGATTCCGCCCTGCTGCTTCCCGGCGACCGCTTCATCATCCGCAGGTTCTCCCCCGTCATCACCATCGGCGGCGGCGTGATCCTGGACGTGGGCTCGCCCGCCACCCGAAAGGCCGCCGCAACTTTTGCCGGCCGCCTGGAAGTTTTGGCCTCCTCCGACGCCGCCGTGCGCATCGCCCTGCTGGTGCGCGAAGCCGAGTTCGGCATCGCCGCCTCCGACCTGGTCGCACGCACCGGAATGCGCGAGCCCGATATCGCCGCGGCCGCCGCGTGCGCCCCGGTGGTCGCTCTGGCGGATTCCTGGTACGTGGATCGCGCCTGGTTCCACGCGACGCGCGACCGCCTCATCCAGGCCATCGCGGAGTTTCACCGGGAGAATCCGCTCGCTCCCGGAATCGCCAGGCAGGATCTGCGCAGCCGTCAAATGCCCTCCGCGCCGCCGTTGGTCCTGGACGCCCTGCTCGCCGCCGCCGGCAGCCTCGTTGTCGAAGGCGAAACCGTCCGCTCCCGCAACCACCGCGTCGTCCTCAAGGACGACGAAGAACAGGCGCGCGCCGCCATCGAACACGCTTTCGAGCAGGCCTCGCTGGCCGTCCCCGCGGTTGCCGACGTGCTTGCCAAATCTGGTATCGAAGCCCGCCGCGCGCGCACCTTGCTCGAGATCCTCTTGCGCGAGAAACGGCTGGTCCGCATCAGCGAAGATCTGGTCTTTCACAGCTCCGCGCTGGATCGCCTGCGGCAGCTCCTGGCCGCCCGCAAGTCCCAACGGTTTCAGGTGGGCCAGTTCAAGGAATGGACCGGCATCTCCCGCAAGTACGCCATTCCTCTGCTCGAATACCTCGACCGCACGCACGTCACCCGTCGCGAAGGCGACTGGCGTCTGGTAATATAATGTACATTGGATGATGCGCTTGCTTAAATCCATAACCGTCGAACAGATTCCGCTCTCTCACCCGCCTTTGGGCCCTCTGGAAACTACTGTCCTGGATTTGCTCTGGGAGCGCGGCGAAAGCAATGTGCACGACGTGGTGCAACGGTTGGACCGGCCGCTCGCCTATACCACGATCATGACCACCCTCGACCGACTCTTCAAGAAGGGCCTGCTGGACCGCCGCAAGTCCGCCCGCGCCTTCCTCTATTCACCCCACTGGTCGCGCATGGAGTGGGAACAGAAGCGCGCCGGTGAGTTCGTCGCCGGCTTCCTCGCGGGACCACAACCGGCCGGCGAACTGCTCATCTCCTGCCTGGTAGATGCCGTCGGCCAGCAGGACGAAGCGCTGCTCGATGAATTGGAAAGGAAGATCCGCCTGAAGCGCAAGGAACTCGACCAGAGGAGGAAAGCATGACGGGTTCATACCTCTTTCGTCTGCTGTGTCTCTCGATGGCCTCCTTTTTCCTGGTGCATCTGGCACTCGCAGCGGCCCTGTCCCTATTGGCGCCCGCCGCCATCCGGCTCTCCGAACGGCTTCGGCCGCAACTGGCCGCGCGATTGCTGCTCCTGCTGCGCCTCGCCCCCACGGGCCTCTCGCTTCTGATGGTGGCTGGATTGCTCGCGCCCAGTTATTTGTGGCTGGAACCCCGCGGCGCCCCCGAACCCATCGGCTGGGCTTGTCTGGCCGCCGCGGCCCTCGGCTTGGCCGTCTGGAGCCTCTCCATCGCCCGCACCCTTCGCGCCGCCGGCAGGTCGCTTCGTCATATTCGCCGCTGCCAGCGCACCGCCCGCAAGACTTACCTTCGTGGAGAAACCGCACCCGTCTGGCTGATGGAAGGCCCCGCCCCTCTGGTGATGCTCGCTGGCGTGCTGCATTCCCACCTGGTCATCTCTCGCAGAGTGGTGTCCGCGCTGTCCGGAGATCAACTGGCTGCCGTATTGCGTCACGAACGCGCCCACAGCCGTTCGCGCGATAATTTCAAACGTCTCCTGGTTTTGATGGCCCCGGGAATTCTCCCGTTCTTCCACGGCTTCAGCCGCCTCGAGCAGGCTTGGGCCAGAGTCACCGAATGGGCTGCGGACGATTTCGCCGTCGCCGGCGACACCCACCGCTCCCTCACCCTCGCCGCGGCCTTGGTTCGCGTGGCGCGCCTCGGCAAGGTCCCCGCACCGCCCGTGCTGGTGACTTCGCTGATGCCCAACGGCGTGGATTTGTCCGCGCGCGTGGACCGCCTGCTGCACTTCGTCCCCACCCCATCCAAACCCGGCGGCGTTGCCAGGCTTCTCTCCGGGGGCGCAGGCCTCCTGCTAGGCGCGTCCGTCGTCGCCCTCATGGCACAGCCCGTCGCCCTCCACACCGCCCACGAGTTCCTCGAAGCCTTGATCCGCTAGCCTTCACCCCGTCGCGCTATACTGCCCCACATGCAAGCTCGTGCGGCGTGCGCTCTCTTGGCCGTTCTGGCGCTTTCTCTCCCGGCCGCCCCACGCGGCATCCTCCTCGAAGATCTCACCTGGGTTGAGGCTGAAAAAATCCTCACACCCGATACCGTCGTCGTCATCCCCCTCGGCGCCGAGTCCAAAGAGCACGGCCCGCATCTCAAGCTCAATAACGATTGGTTGATGGCCGAATACCTCAAGCGCGCCATCCTTCTACGCGCCGATGTCGTAGTGGCCCCCACCCTCAATTACGGCTACTACCCGGCATTCCTGGACTATCCTGGCTCGACATCCCTGCGCCTGGAGACCTCTCGCGATGTCGTCGTCGACATCTGCCGCAGCCTGGCGCACTACGGCCCGAAACGTTTCTATATCCTCAACACCGGTGTCTCCACAATGGCCGCGCTGGAGCCCGCCGCCAAACTGCTGGCGGCCGACGGCATCGTCATGCGCTTCACCAACATCCTGACCGTCTCCGAAAAAGCCGAACAGGCCGTTCGCCAAAGCGAAGGGGGCAGCCATGCCGACGAAATCGAGACTTCCATGATGCTCTACATCGCGCCTGATTCCGTCGAAATGAGCAAAGCCGTCAAAGACTACCACCCCGGCAAGCAAGCCGGCCTGAGTCGCGATCCAAAGACCGGCGCCACCTATTCCGCCAGCGGCGTATTCGGCGACGCCACCCTCGCCACAAGAGCTAAAGGCGAGAAAATCGTCACTGCCATGGTCAATGGAATCCTCGCCGAAATCGAAGCTCTGCGCCTCATTTCTCCGAGATAACCCTGGCCACGACCGATGCCTTGTGTCTGGTGACCTCCGCCGCTTTCCCTTAAAAGACGAACCGCGCTTGTAGCTGGAACATCCGCGGCGGGTCGATGTTGGCGAACGCCGGGATCGCACTCGAGGCCGTGCCGACGGCCACAAACTGGCCGAAAGTCGGACTCGGTGTTCCAGTGTCGCCGTATATCGTCTGCCCGCGACCCAGGAAGTTCCCGTGATTCAGAAGATTGAAGCCCTCCAACCGGAGCAGGATGCTGGTGCGTTCTGACGTCCTGACGCTACCCTCAACGAAGATTCCCACGTCGGAGGTTGGGGTGCCGCGGAACACCGACTTGCCGATGACCGCGCCGTTAATGACGGGCCTGTCGTTGTTGGCCCCGTCACCGTTGTTGTCAACGCCCGTTGTGGCATTGAACGGACGCGCGGACGCCAACTGCGTAAGCGTGCCGGCCGTGATGTGGTATGGCAACCGGTACAGGAACGTGATCACGGCGCGATGACGCTGATCGAGCACGCTCGGTCCGCGTTCATTCTCGCCGAGCCGGCTGATGATGGCCTGGTCCGAGCTGATGCCGTTGCCGTCCGGTTCGGTGGTGTTGGTCGCCTTGGAGAGCGTGTAACTGACACCAGCAAAAAAATGGGAGTTGCCCCGGTAGCTGATCTGGTTCTGCCATCCGTCGTAATCGGCCGTGCCAAGGTTCATCAACACGTTGACCTGGCGCACGCCGCCGGCCACGGGCAGGATGGGACGGGTAGCGTTGGCCGCGGCCACGGTTCTGACCTGTCCGGGAGCGGTGCGGTCGAACACCGAGGGTGCGTTCAGATCGACGGTGCGATCGAGGTTTGTCCAGTGCTGATGCACGTAGTCGGACCCGACGAAGAAGCCCTTCACCACTTCGCGCTCCCCGCCGATGGAAACCACCTGGCTGCGGGGATTCACAAGCTTATCGGGGTAGTACGGCAGGAGGTCGAAGTTCAGCCCGTACCGCGCGAACTGGGCCTCGTAGAAGGCCCGCCTCCCCGCCTGGATGGTGATGTCGCGCGACGGCAATTCCGAAGCCGGCAGCGTCTTGGGATCGAAGTTCAGCGGGAGACACGATCCGGTCAGGCAGGTCGGGAAGCCGAGTTGCCCGGGGACCGCGGTATAGGTGGTTAATCCGTCCAGCCCGCCCGTCAGGTAACTGGCGATCAGATTCGATTGAATCTGCGTGTAGTACATGCCGTAGCCGCCGCGAATGGACGTGCGCGAATCGCCCCTCGGATGCCAGCCGAAGCCGACGCGCGGCGCAAAGTCCAAGGTAGCATCGGTCAAGGTCTGCCGGTCATAGCGCAGCCCGAGGTCGATGGTGAGGTCGCGGCGCAAGTGGATGCTATCCTGCACGAACGCGGCATAGACCCACTGCGTCAGGTTGTAGGTGCTGATTCCGAAGTTGATGGGCTGCGTGTAACTCTGCACGTCGGCCAGTGTCAATTGATCGAAAGGCGCCGTCGTCGTGTTCTTGAACGTGAACGTGCCGAGGACCGCGGCGCCGGGTTCACTGCCAAAACCACCTGAGGTGTGATGCGCCACGCTTCCGCCGAAACGGATGTAATGTTTGCCATGCGACCACGACAGCGTGTCCGAGAACTGCGCCTGGTGGCCATAGAGGTTGGAGAGTCGCGACTGTCCAATGGTGAACGGCACGGAGCCGCTGCGTGTGTAGGTGGTGGAGAGGGTCTGAGCGTCCCATTCCGTGACCGGATCGCCATCCAGGTAGGCAAATCGCGCCTCGTTGAGAAGATTCGTTCTGATGACCGATGTCAGACTGGCCTGACCCGTCACTGACCGCCGCGCGTACCGGCGCGCGACGCTTGGCGCACTGGTGCCGCCCACCGCGTCCTGGGGATTGTCGTCGTGAAACCGATCGACGTTCACTCGCAACATCAATGTATTGTTCGGCGTGAGCTTCTGGTCCAGCCGTGTGTCGACCAACGCTTGGCGATAATGACCCGCGTAGGCGAGGTCACCATTCGCCGGCAACACAAAGGCAGGCAGCGCGTTCGAAAGAAACGCGGTTCGATCCTGACTGGTGTAGTCGGCCGTGGCGAAAAAGAAGGTCTTGTCCTTCACGATGGCCCCGCCGATCGAGCCAGAGTACTGGGCCAGCACATCCGGTACGTCCACCGGGCTGATGGAGGTGAGCGTGGTGGGCGTAACGCAACTCGATACGGAGGGCGGGCAGAAGCCGGAGGTAGAGAATGACTTGGCCTGCATGCCACTGGGACGGTTCATGTACAGTGCTTCGCCGTGCAGGTCGTTTGTACCGGACTTGGTGACAATGTTCACCGCGGGGCCGGAAGTCCAGCCGAATTCGGCGGAAAACGCATTTGTGAGCACCGTCATTTCCTGGATAGCGCCGATCGGCACGGCGGTCATCATCGTCTGGCGGCCCCACGCCTCATCGTTGTTCGCGCCGTCAAGTGTGGTGGTGGTGGCACGGCGTGATCCCGCGCCTGTGGCGTAGTACGTCTGGTTCACGAAGAGATCCCCNNTCCGCGCGCACCCCTTCGAGGGTGCCATAGACGGTGACCTCCGCCTTCCCGGAGCCGACCAGGAGCTTCACATTGAGGGTCGCGGCCTCACCGGAGCGCAGCGTGATGTCCTTGAGCTCTTCGGTGCCGAAGCCTGCCTTGGACACGGTGACCGTGTAGGTTCCGGTCAGCGACAGCCCCGGAATGGTGGCGCTGCCGTCGCTTCCCGAGGCGGCATCGCGCACGGCGTCGGTCGCGGTATTCACCACCGAAACTTTGGCATCCTTCACGACGGCGCCGGTTTGATCGACCACCACGACGATCATCGTCGCCGTGTTGGGAGACTGCGCGGCGGCCGGTGCCGCCATAAGCGCTAAGAGCGCAATCAGAAGCAGAGACCAGCGCAGTCGATTCTTGGTTATCATTTTCATCCCCTCGTCGGTTTTGAAGTAGCTCGTACCGTCGGTTCTAGCCCAGAGACCGATCGGTCCGGATTGGCGTAATAAACCGCGCAGACCTTCCGAAGCCACTGATTGTACGAGCGGGCGAGAATTACTACCAGGGCTCGTAATACAACCGGTCCAGCGTTGATTCTGTGGGCTGCCTATCTATGAGCCGTTGCCCGCACGGAGGTCCGGCAGCCTTTCACGGCTGCCGGATTTCAGGGAAACTCTCCTCCGTTTCCTATTGTGTTTGGCCCAGTCTAGCCGAGTAATACCACGGCCGCAATCGTAGTTGAAGTACTCGCGATGATAGTAATTTACTGCTTCGCCGCGGCTGCCGCGAGCGGTTCCCTCAGCCGGAAGAACATTACAGCCGCCGCGAATTGCAACACCATCCCGAAGATCACCAACGCCACCGTGGAGTGGTCGTAGAGCAGCCCCATCGTGGCGCTTCCCAAGAACCACATGATGCCGTAAACACCATTGAAGGCGCCGAACGCGCTGCCGCGCTTGTTCATGGAAACCACCTGCGCGATGCCCGAGCGGAGGCAGGCGTCCTGCGCGCCCATGCCCGTGGCCCAGCACGCCACGCTGGCAACCGCCGCCGCGGTGCCGCCCAAAAAACCTAGCGGCAGCGCCAGCAGCGAAATGAGAATTCCGAACGAAAGCACCGCGATGCCATACCGGTCGAAAAGCTTGCCGAGAAACAGGGCCGTCAGGCCGTTCAGACCCATGGCTGCGGAGAAGAGCAGCGGAATGACTGCCTGTCTGGCCAGTTGCGCATCCTGGAAGTGGAAAGAGAGCAGCGCAAAATCCACGAATCCGCAGGCCAGCACTCCGCCCGCGGCGGTATACAGCCAGAAAACCCTCGGCAGGCTCTTCTGCTCAATTTGCTTGGGCGCGGCGCGTCCGGCATTCGGGTAAATCGCGCGCCCCACCAGCAGCGCGATGAGCGCGCCCGCCGCGGGGAATGCCAGGCGCAGGTACGCCGGACCAAAATGGTGCGTTCGCATCACCGCATCGGCCATCAGCAGCGGCCCCAGCACGGCGCCAGTCTGGTCCATGGCGGCGTGAATCCCGAATCCCCAGCCGTGGCCGATCTTGCCGGTGGCCTCCGAAAGCAGAACGTCCCGCGCCGGCCCGCGCAGGCTCTTGCCCGTGCGCTCCACCACGATCAGCAGCGCCGCCATCTGCCAGTTCCCGGCGAAGGCCATGGCCGGCACCACCACTACGTTCATGAAGTATCCCAGGATGGCCATGCCCCAGTACGCCCGGGTGCGGTCCACGAAGCGGCCGGAAAAATACCGCAGGCTGGCAGCGACCATCTCGCCAAAGCCCGCGATGATTCCCACCTGTGCGCCGCTGGCGCCGAGATCCTTCAGAAACGGACCGACGATGCTCGCCGCCCCTTCATACGTCATGTCAGCGAACAGGCTGACGATCCCAAGACATACGATGAAGCGCAGTGCAGCAGCGCGTTCCTGCTGGGTAGCCATGAACTTTGTACGATACCATCTACCGCGTCAGGCCGAGAAGCACGCCCGGAGCGCGTTCGTCGCTCAGCGTCTCGATCACCGATAGCAGTCCCAGGAAAAGCAGCAGTCCAACCGCCGCGTAGCGGATGACTTTCGGAGACAAATGCGCCTGTATCCAGCCGCGCACGCCCGCTCCGAGCGACGCCGCCAGTATTCCTTTGGTCACCATCGCCGCCACCGCGCCGATCCACACCAGCAACGGCGCAGCAGGAAACTTCAATGCCATTCCCGCCGCCGTGAGTTGGCCCACGTCGCCCCATTCCGAAAAAAAGATGGCGGCGAACGATACCCCTACCGCGCGCGATGCCGGATACTGCTTGATCTCCCGCTTGTCCGGCTTGCGCCAGAGCACAAAGGCAATCGCCAAAAAGTTAACCGCCGTGATCGCCGCTACCAGCCACGGCGGAAGGTGCGAAATGAACTTGCTCACGTACACCGCCACGCCCATCTTCAGCATGAACGCGAGGGCCATGCCGCACATGATCGGCACCGTCTTGTATCGCGTGGCCAGAACGCCGGTGGTATAAAGCAGTTTGTCGCCCACAATCTCAGCGACAAATACGGCTCCATACGTTGCGAGGATGATCGGCAGCATCGGACCTGAGAGGCCTTCCCTATTCCCGTCGCCGCGAGGTTGGCGTGACGCCTCCCGCACTCGACACTCGATTCCGGGGTACTGGCAGTATATAACAAAGCGCGGTTTTTGAGTTACTGGCTCTGGTAGTAAATGGCTCCGGCAGCCGCCGCCTTTCAGAACCGGATCGACATACCGGCGAACACTTCGCGGTTCGGCCCCGGCTGATACGAATTGCCGTCCGGGTCCGGCTCCGTGAACGCGATGTACCGTTTCCCCGTCAGGTTCTTGGCTGTAACGAAGAACGTTCCATAGTATCCACGGCGTTGCCAGGTCTTGCTCAGCCGCGCGTTCAGCAGGCCATACGCGTCGATCCACGTCTTGTTGCTCGGGTCGATGTAGGCCCGGGAATAGGCTTCCGTACTCGCGCCCACGAACCAGGTGCGCGCGAATTCCAGGGACACGTCCACGAATACCTGTTGCCGCGGCGCATTGGGCAGGTGGTTCCCCGTCAGATTGCCGGGATAGGTCAGGCTCGAGTACTTCGTGTAATCGAAGTGCGAGTAAGTGTACGCGCCGGTTATGGTGACGCGGCGTACCGGCAGCCACTTCATTTCCGACTCGAATCCGTACCGCCGCGTCTCACCGGCATTGCCGTAGAACGTCTCCAGCGGCCGGCTTTCGATGCGGTATCGTTCAAAATCGTTTTTCGTATCCAGCCGGAACAACTCGGCTTCCCACGTGAACCGGTTTCGATAGTTGCCCCTCGCGCCCACCTCCTCGCCCATCGAGGTGGCCGGCACCAGCGACATGTTGAATCCGCCCAGCGCCGCCGGGTTGGCATACAGCTCCTCCGTGGCCGGCGGCATGAACCCCTGTCCCCAGGACGCGAACAGCCCTACATCCTTCCCGGCACTCCAACTCACGCCCACGCGCCCCGTCGCCTTGTTGAAGTTCTGGCTTCCCGAAAGGTCGAGGCCACCTGCCTTCAAGGAGTCCGCCAGGGAGTTGCCGATCTTGTCGAATCGAATGCTCGCCAGCACCGTCCATCGCGGCCCCAGGCTCAGCCGGTCGGTTCCGTAAAAGCCCACGCGGTTTTGCGTGATCGATTGGTTGGCCAACAGTGCAGTCCCTTCCACCGCGTTCCCCAGGTTCGGATACCGCAGGTCGTCGACCCACTGGCCGTCCAGATCCAGTCCCGTGCTGAAGTGGTTCTTGACCCGTCCCTGGCCCGAATCCACTTCGTACTGCACCGAACCTCCCGGCGCCAGCATGTCGCGGTGCTCCACCGAAGAGGGTACGGGCTCCTTGTACGTCGTGTGCCGCATATAGAAGGTGAACGACACGCGCTGGTTGTCGGCGGCTTCCCACGACCCCGTGAATCCGCCGGTCGCGCGCCAGGTCTTCTGATACTCGTTGTACGTCACCGCGTCCGGGTTCGGCATGGTCCACCAGCTCGCGCTGGGGTACCCCCAGGCCAGGTTCAAGCCTTCGGAGTTCTCGTTGAAAAAACCCGTGCCCATCACGAACGGGTTCAACCGCAGACTGCGCCGCTGTAAACCGAACCGGCCATAAATGTTGTCGCCCCAAAAAGCCTGGTGGATCCGATAACCATCCCCCGCCGTCCGCGAGCCGGAAATCAGATACCAGATACCCGACGCCCGCCCCGAGATCTCACCCCGCGTTTTGTAGAAACCGTTCGAACCTCCCTCCACCAGCAGACCGCCATGCACCGGACCGGCCTGCGCGGCTCGCGACCGGATGTCGATCACCCCGCCGCCCGAGCCGCCTCCATACAGGAATGCGACCGGCCCCCGGATCACATTCACCTGATCGACCCCCGCCCAGTCCACGTCGTACGTGTCCGGGCAGAAACCGCTGGGGTCGTTCAATGGAATGCCATCGTACAGCAATTGAATCCCGCGAATCCCGTGCTCGCTCAAGATTCCCTGCCCGCGAATCGACAGGTGTACCCGCTCGCCGTTGGCCTGGTTATCGACCTTGACTCCCGGCACAGCCTTCAGCGGCTCGTCGATCGAAATCGAACGCGGCATGCTGTCCAGCATGTCCTGCGCCACAACCGTGGTCGCCGCTGGAGTGGCGATCAGCGCCGTGTCCAGGCGCGAAGCCACCACCTTCACTTCTTCCCTTACAATCTTGCGCGGGGTGAGCGCCACCTCGACCGGCGCGGCCGGCTCCTTGACTTCATACACGACACTCTCGGGATAGTAACCCGGCATTTCGAACAACAACCGGATCTTCCCGCCGGCTGCCGGCGGCGGCAGGGCGAACTCACCCTTCTCGTCGGAAAACGTCTTCAAGTTGCCTTCCGCAACCGTGATGGTGGCGTCTTTCAGCGCCTGCCCATCGACATCGTGGATTCTCCCGGTGATATTCTCGCCGGCGANNTTGGCGGCCATCCCGCTCCTTGGCGTATCATCTACCTATCGTTCCGATTTCAAGTGTGAGGTGACCCTATCGTGATTGCACCGCTGATCCTCTTACTCCTTGCGCCCCACAGCCAGCCCGCGCAAGCCCAGGGCCGCCAGGCCCAGGCCGAGCCCCAAGCGCAAACCCCCGGCGGTCGCGCAGGCCGCGGCGGCGCCGCCCTTGCCGCTGACGTCGACGAAACTCCCGTGGTCACCCATCATTCCGTCCAGGCCTCCGGCAAAACCCTGAATTACACCGCTACCGTCGCGCAAATGCCGCTTAAGACCGCGTCCGGCGATACCGAGGCCCACATCTTTTACGTCGCCTACACGCTCGATGGCTCCGCCGATCTGGGAAAGCGCCCTCTCACCTTCTGCTTCAACGGCGGTCCCGGCTCCGCCTCGGTCTGGGTGCACATGGGCGCTATGGGGCCGCGTAGTCCGAAACTCCTGCCCGATGGCAACATGCCACCCCCGCCCTACCAGATGATCGACAACCAGAACACTTGGCTCGATACCACCGACCTCGTCTTCATCGATCCCGTCGGCACCGGCTACAGCCGCGCCAAAACCGCCGAGGTCGCCCAGCGCATGAACGGCGTCCAGGGCGACCTCCAGTCCGTCGGCGAATTCATCCGCATGTACCTTGTCCGCAACGACCGCGAAATTTCTCCGCTCTTCCTTGCCGGCGAAAGCTACGGCACCTTCCGCGCCGCCGGCCTGGCCGGTTATCTCATCAACCGCGGCATCGCCTTCAACGGCGTGGCGCTAATCTCCACCACGCTCAACCTCGAAACCATCTGGTCCAACGGCAACGATCTGGTCTACGAACTACAGCTCCCCACCTTCGCCGCCGACGCCTGGTATCACAAGAAGGTCGCTGCCGACCTGCAGAAGAAGGATCTCAAAACCTTCCTCAAAGAAGTCGAAGCCTTCACCACCGGCGAATACACACAAGCGCTCGCCAAAGGTGACGACCTCCCCGCCACCGAACGCAAAGCCGTCACCGAAAAACTGGTTCGCTACCTCGGTTTGGAATCCCGCTACATCGACGAAAGCCAGATGCGCTTCGACGTCGCCCACTTCACCCGGGAACTCCTCCGCGACCGCCACCAGACCATCGGCCGCCTGGACGGCCGCCTTACCGGCCCCTCCTCGCTGAACACCGGCGAGTCCTCCGAGTACGATCCTTCCAGCACCCTCACCAGTCCGCCCTTCACCGCCGTCTTCACTAACTACGTCCGCGGCGAGCTGGGCTATAAGACCGACATGTACTACTACGTCAGCGGCGGCACCATGCCCTGGGATTGGGGCGTCCAGAACGGCTTTGCCGAAACCACTACCCTCCTTCGCAACGCCTTCGTCCGCAACCCGTACATGAAGGTGATGGTCGCCGCCAGTTATTACGACCTCGCCACTCCCTACTACGCCGTCGAATACACCTTCAACCACATGGGTCTGCATCCCGACATGCACAAGAACATCACCTGGAATTTCTACCAGGCCGGCCACATGATGTACATCGACAGCGATTCCCGGGCCAAGCTCAAACACGACATGGCCGAATTCATCGCCGGCGCCCTTCCCAAAGGCGGCCAGCAGTAGCCCAGCCTCACCGGCGCGGACCCATTGGCGCAGTGCGTTAAAATAGAGTCACACTAACAATGAAACAGAAAATTCGGTCGACGACGGTGATTTGTGTCCGCCGGGATAACAAGGTAGTGATGGCTGGCGACGGCCAAGTGACCCTGGGAAGCGAAGTCCTCAAAGCCACCGCCAAAAAGCTCCGGCGGCTGTATAACGACAAGATCCTCGCGGGCTTCGCCGGCTCCACCGCCGACGCCTTCGCGCTCTTCTCGCGCTTTGAAGCCAAGCTCGAACAGTTCAACGGCAACCTTCCCCGCTCCGTGGTGGAGCTTGCCAAGGAGTGGCGCACCGACCGCGTGCTGCGCCACCTGGAAGCCCTCCTGCTGGTCGCCGATACCAAGAATACCTATCTGGTGAGCGGCAACGGCGACGTCATTGAGCCCGACGAAGGCATCTCCGCCATCGGCTCCGGCGGCCCGTTCGCCATGTCCGCCGCGCTAGCCCTCCTGCGGAACACCAAGCTCTCCGCCCGCCACATCGCCGAACAGTCCATGGCCATCGCCAGCAAAATCTGCATCTACACCAACGACACCGTGACCTACGAGGAGCTCGAGTAGCCATGGTCATTTACCTTCCATCCCAGTCCGTCGATGAAGAGCCGATCCTCGACGAATTGACTCCCCGCGAAATCGTCCGCGAGCTCGACAAACATGTGGTCGGCCAGGCCGACGCCAAGCGCGCCGTCGCCATCGCCCTCCGCAACCGCATCC
>PLZX01000169.1:0-177 GCA_003152325.1 Bryobacterales bacterium
AGCGGACCGATGAAGAGAGCCGCCTTACCTTCGCAATAGCCGGATGCCGCCGTTGGACGTGTTGAGGTCGATCAAGGGACCGCCAGTGCCGATGACCCCATCCAGACGGTTGCGGCTGATCTCGCCTTGCGTCCTGATCGAGAAATCCGTGGTGACGGAAGAGTTGGACGTGCGCGC
>PLZX01000169.1:245-2912 GCA_003152325.1 Bryobacterales bacterium
GAATGGGCGGTGGCGTCGCCTTCCACATTCAGCAGTTCGATGGCGCTGTTGGAGGTTTCGGCGTCGACGTTTCCGTGGAAATCCACGACGTGAATCGACCCGTTGTTGCTCTTCAGGCGGGCCGGGCCAACGCCATCCTGTATGCGGATGGCGCCGTTGGAGGTGGTGATCCGGCTCAAGTTGGCGGTGCGGGGGATCTTGATGACGAGCCGCGCTCCTTCGTTGCGGCCAAGCGACGGGCGCGGCACACGGATGGTCACCGAATCGGGTGTGGCATCGATGTTGACCTGAAGATTATCGGCCTCGCTCTGCGAGGGGCCGTACTTGGTGCCGCTGATGTCGACGGTGTCCTGGTCCCAGCCGGAGATTTCCACGGAACCGTTAAAGGTCTCGACCGTGAGCCGCCCACCCGTCTTGAGCGGGTAGCTGGAGTGGAAGTCCTTATTGAAACGCTCTCCCCAGCCGACCCCATCGACGTAGCAGGACGACAGGCAGAGCGAAGAGGCGACGATCGGAATCACGAACAGCGCGCGCATGGTTGTCCTCGAAAGGCAGGATACGCAAAGAAGGTGGGATTTGTTCCGGGAAATCAGTGGACCCATTCGCCCTCGGACATACGCAGCGCCACCCGGGTCAGGTTGCGGATGTCGTCTCCGGGGTTAGCGGAGAGCAGCAGCAGGTCGGCACGCTTGCCGGCTTGGATGGTTCCAGACTCGTCGAGCTGGCGGAGCGCCGCGGCGCCGTGGCGGGTGGCCGCCACGATGACGTCCAGAGGCGGGATGCCGGCGTCCGCCAGCAGTTCGGTTTCGCGCCGGATATTGCCGCCGGCCGAAGCCAGCGCGATGGGGATGCCGGCCGCGAACAGGCGGCCGGCGTTGCGCTTGGCGATCTCCAGTTGAGTGCCGGCGGCGACCAGTTGGGGCGCTACAAAAATCTGCAGCGTCCTCAGCCGAGCAACGAAGGAGGGGTCGAGGTCTTCGGTATCGGTGATCATGCCGATGAAACCGTCTGCGCCGAGATCCAGCAAGCGGCGCGCGTCGGCCTGGGTCGAGACATGGGCGGCGGCATGGATACCGGCATCGCGGGCCGCCTCCAGAGTGACTGCGGCGATGGCCGGCTCGATTTTCCAAATGTGAATAAGCGTAGCGTGCCGCGCGGCGAGCTGGGTCACCTGGGCGCGGGCGGCGTCCGGAGTGGCCGGGCGGCCGGGGGTGAATTCGGCATCGCCGGCCGCCTGAGCATAGACGTCGATGAGCCCGGGGACCAAAAACTTGCCGGAGCCATCCACCTTGTCGGCTTCCGCGGGAATCTGCACGGTGGAGAACCGGCCGGCTTCGCGGATATGGCTGCCGGCTACCACCACCACCGAATTGCTAAGCGGCGGGCCGCCCAAACCATCAATCAGGACCGCCCCGATGATGGCCTTCATGTGGCTCTCTTCGGTGGGTTTGCAGCCGCAGGAGAAAATGACCAGCACAACGAGCGAGGCGCGTGGCAGCATGAACCATCCATCATAGCCGAGCGCCGCGCCGCGGGATGCAGTACAATTTTGCTGATATGACACCTGAAAATGCAGGGGTAGTGGAACCGCAGCCCGCGGGAATGGGCGAACTCGCGCGGCTCACGGGCGTCTTCTTCGAGCCCGGCAAGACATTTGCGGATGTGGCCCAGCGGCCGAGCTGGTTCGTCCCCATGTTGCTGACGGTTCTATTCGGACTCATCTTCTGTGCGGTGGTCGGGCAGCGCATCGGCTGGGACAATGTCGCCCAGCAGCAGATGGAGATGCGCATGGCGAAGATGTCCCCGGAGCAGCGCGCGCAAGCCATGCAAGGGGCCGAGATGTCGAAGAAGCTCACGCCGATTATCGCGTATATCGCGGCGGTGCTCGGGCCGGCGATCGGATATCTGATAGCCGCGCTGGTGCTGCTGGGGATTGTCGCCGGGATCCTCTCGGCCCCGGTGAAGTTTAAACAGGTCTTTGCCATCATGTGCTACTCCGGAATGATCGGAGTAGTGACCGTAGTGTTGATGGTGGTGGTGATATTCCTCAAGGCGAATCCAGCGGATTTCGATATCCAGCATCCGCTGATGTTTAACGCGGGCGCGTTGATGGATCCGAATGGGCCGAACAAGTTCCTGTTCGCGGTGGCGAGTTCCCTCGACGTATTTTCGTTTTGGCGGATTTTTCTGATCGCGGTGGGGCTGAAGGCGGCGGCGGGGACGAAGCTGTCTTTCGGCGGCGCGCTGTTTGCGGTGCTGCTGCCGTGGGGCGTCTTGGTGCTGATCGGCGCCACGTTCGCCGGACTGTTCGGCTAGGAATCTGTCCTCCTATGGGCCCACCACCAGCACCACGCCGCTCTGCGACGTCTGGCCGTTGGCGGTGATGGTGAAGGTGTAGTTGCCTGCCGCCAGACCTGCCGGCACGGCGAAGTTGATCTGGTAGTAACCGGCGCCGATTTGTCCGGCGTAAGAAGCGGTCACACTGGTGGCGCCAATATTCACTTTCACCTGCGAAGGAAAAGTAATGGGTGAAGGGATCACGACACCGGACTGCGTGGCGGCCAGGCCCGTAGCATAGAGTGTGATCTGGCTGCCGGGCAGGGCTTTCTGCACCGAACTGCCAAACACCTTCGGATCGCCCACGATATTAAAGGTCCCGGCGAATTG
>PLZX01000023.1:0-1854 GCA_003152325.1 Bryobacterales bacterium
GCCACCGGCGGCAACAAGAGCAAGGCCGCGCAGATCTTGGGGATCGAACGCAAAACCCTTTACCGCAAGCTCGAGCGCATGAAGCCGCAAGCCTAAACTCGACGCACCGATCCGTCGATACTGCTCCCAGAGGGATGATCGACATTCACAGCCACATCTTGCCCGGCTTCGACGACGGCCCCGCCAGCCGGGAAGAAGCCATCGAGATGCTGCGCATGGCGGCCGCCGCCGGCACCACCGANNATCGCCGACTTGCAGCAAGCCGCCCTCGATATTCCGCGCATCCATTATGGGTGCGAGCTGCATTTTACTCTGGAGAACGTCGAAGCCGTGCTGCGCTCGCCGGAAACCTGGTCCATCAACCATCGCGGTTACGTGCTGATCGAGTTTTCCGATTTTGTGGTTCCCAAAACCAGCGGCGAGATTCTGGCACGCCTGGGCGCCGCCGGAACGCGGCCCGTTCTGGTCCATCCCGAACGCAACCCCATCCTGCAGAAGAATCTGCTTCAGTTGGAACCCTGGATTCGCCACGGCAGCCTCGTCCAGGTGACGGTGCAGTCGCTCCTGGGCCGCTTCGGACGGCAGGCGAAGGCCGCCGGAGAGTACCTGCTGGATCATGGCATGGTGCACTTTTTGGCCAGCGACGCGCACGATGGGGTGCACCGTCCGCCGGTACTCACCGAGGGATGGCAGTTTGTGGAGGAAAGAGTAGGCCCTGAGACCGCCGAGCGCCTCTTCGTCGTCAATTCGCAGGCCGCGTTGTCCGGCGCCCCGATTCCCTGCGGCGAGGCGCGCGTCAGGCGTAAGGCCTGGTATTCGCTTCGGTAGAGCATCTTCAGTCCAGCTTCCGCACCAGCGTGGCCGTTCCGGAAATCAAGCCCAATTCCGCTCCCATCCGGTTCGCCTCCCACGTAACTTCGAGCGCTCCACTCTCCAGCAACCGCATCGCGACCTCGCCCTTGGCCCCGCCGGCGCCGGTCCACGGCAGTTTGGCCTCGTCGTTCCGTCCCCAACCCTCAAATTCAAATGCCACCGTAGGGGAAATCGCTTTGTCGGTCACGCGATAGCGGGCGCGATAACGACCGCGCAGCACACCCGCCTCTTCCGTTACACGCAGCTCGATGTACTCCGGCGGGTATAACCCGGCACTCTTCGTATCGGGTGCCGGCACGAACAGCCAATTGCCGGCTATCGACGGACTGGCCGGCGCCGGCCACAGTGTCGCTAGCGGGTTCGCGGCCGGAGGCGCCGTCCTGCGCACCGGCGCCGGTTCCTCGAATACCGGTTCCGGCACGGAACGCCCGCCCGGCGGGTCCCCTAGCGCGTGATTCGCCGGCGCCTCCTCCCGTTCCGAATCGTCCCACGTGAAATCTCTCGCTGGCCGCTCGTGCGCAGGCACACTGGGTGCTTTCGGTTTCGGCGGGGATGCCCCTGGCTCGGCAGCGGCCAGGCCTGCCCCCGCGGTCGTCGCAGCCGGCCGGGGAGTTCGTATCGGCAGGGAAAGGATACCCGCCAGGAGGATCGCTCCCAGCGCCGGCCACAGCCACTGCGGCGCCTTCCAATCCAATGATCTCGGCGGGCCGCTCAGCGCTGGCCCACGGGAAAGCAACGAACGGTCATAGCTCTCCCGATCCACCGGATTGGTCAGCACCCGCAGCATGCCGTTCAGGCGCTTCATTTGCAGATCCGCCAGACGCCGGCCTGGCTCGTCGCTGCAGTGGTCGGGATGGAGCAACCGGGCGAGGTGCTTGTAAGCCTGCCGGATCTCGTCGGGAGAAGCCGAATGCCCTACGCCCAGCTCTTCGTAGTAGTCCATCATAAGTTCAAGTGCGGTCGCTCGACCACGCGGCGCTG
>PLZX01000023.1:1937-2631 GCA_003152325.1 Bryobacterales bacterium
TCCCAGCCCCGTGCCGAACCACGGATACTCCCGCACCATTTGGGCCGATGCGCGAACCGCATCCACCCGCAGGGCTTCCGAGCTTTGCGTCTCCAGCCGGCCCTGCAATCCCTGCCATCCGGCCACCGTCGTTGCGATCCCAGCCAGAACCGCAATCTGGACGGCAGCCGCCACTAACGTCTTCCGTGAAAACAACTTTCGAACACCCGCCACCGCCACTACCGCCGCTAACTCGGCGCCCGCGAGAACGAAGCCGGCTCGGGACGCCCCCGCCACCAGGGAACCAAACAGCACTGCGGCCGCCGAGCCCCACAGCACACGGCGCCGTTGGTCTGAAAAAGCGAGATACAACGCCACCGGCAGCAGCAGCTCAATCNNGCGGTCGCTCGACCACGCGGCGCTGACGCCCGCTACTACGAAAAACCACGCCGCCAAAACCGGCCGCTGCTGCATCGGGTAATCCACCAGACCATGCAACAGGAAAGCCACTACACCCAAGCCATAGATCGACGGAACGGCCTTTTTGCAACAGAGGAGGGAGAAAACGGCCATCAGCAGCAGGAAGGGCAACCCTCCTTCCGCCGCCCATTGCGCCCAATCGTTGTGTGCCTGGTTCACAAACAAGCCGGTGTCGAGCCCGGCGTAGGCCGGGTATACCGTGGGCCACGTTCCCAGCCCCGTGCCGAACCACGGA
>PLZX01000023.1:2656-4289 GCA_003152325.1 Bryobacterales bacterium
AACACCCGCCACCGCCACTACCGCCACTAATTCGGCGCCCGCGAGAACGAAGCCGGCTCGGGACGCCCCCGCCACCAGGGAACCAAACAGCACTGCGGCAGCCGAGCCCCACAGCACTCGGCGCCGCTGGTCCGAAAGAGCCAGGTAGAGCGCCACCGGCAGCAGCAGCTCAATCCAGGCCGAATACTGGCCGCGGTTGACGAAGGGCCCCATCACTCCTTCGCTATAGCCGCTGGCAAAGAGCCAGAAGATCTTCCCTCCCGATGAGTAATTCTGAACCGTCGCCTCGGCCGCCACGAACATGCCGAACAGCGCGGCCGCCCTCAAGAACCAGCGGCGGGCGCCCTGGTCCGAAAACACCTCCGCGGCCAGCGCGAACAACACCAGAAACGTGAACCAGTCGAGAGCCGCGTCCCAGGTACGCGCCGGCGCCATGGACCGGTCCAGGATGACTTGCAGGAACGGCCAGCAGCACGCCGCCGCGAGCGGCCAGAAAGGAACCGGAACCTGCTTCCAGCGTGCCCTCGCAAGCCGCCACCCCGCCAGCAGAAAAATCCCGACCTGAAACAGACTCCAGGCCCAGCGTTCCTCCACCCACAACGTCAAGGTGCCGAAAAACAGCAAAGCGGCCAGCCCGCGAGCCGCCCCTTTCATCGCTCCATCTCCAGCGCCACCTGTGTCACCGCCGCCGTTCCAGCCAGACGGGGCAAGCCCATCGGTCTCTCATAAGACAGCATCAACACCAGCACGTCTGAGCGGGCCGCGAAGGTCAGGCTCCCGCCGCCTGTCTCGGCAGCGACACGCCGACCCGCCAGATCGTAGACCTTCCAGCAGACGCCGTCGGGCGAGTCCACGTCGATCCCGCGCAACGCCCACCGGAGCCGGTAGCGTCCCCCCGGCCGCACTGCCAGATACTGCCACGCCATTGCGCACCACTCCGCCTGCCGCCCGCTAAAGGTCACTCGCAACTCACCATTCATCCGCCGGCTGGTCACGCCATCCGCATCGTTTAGGCGCCAGTCGAAACCCTGCCCGAACGCCGAACGAACGAACCGCCCGTCGGTCAGCGAGATCCCCTCCGCCGGATCCAGCGCTTCAAAGGGCAGCAAGCGGTTCAAGCACAGCCTGTTCCAGACTTTCACCGGGTGCGCCGGGCGGCCCGCCGCCAGGCTGCGGTCGCAGAATTCCAACAGGGCCGGAAGGTCCGCGGCCACGGCAGACCCGGAGAGTTGCCCGGCCAGAACCTCGGCAGGCTCCATTTGCTGGTGCCTGGAAAGGAAGACCAGGTACTGCCGCGCGATCTCGGGACGCTTCGAAAGCGCGCGCGCCTGCAGCCACTCCGCCTCCGGCCGCATTCTCCAGCACAAATCCAACAGCGGCAAAACATCGCCGTAAGCGATATCGAAGGCTGCGTGCGCCCATTTAAAGAATTCATCGGCATTTTGCCGCCGGAAATAATACTGGGCCAGCAGATATCGAGGCTGGTATAGGCGGCTCAGGCGTGCCGCCTTGAGCAGATTCCGCTCCGCCACATCAAACTGGCCGGCCGCCTCCGCCCGCAGCCCCACCCGCATCCGGTATTCGGCGTTCGCCGGATCCAGGTCCGCCGCATGCGCCAACGCAGCCAGAGGAT
>PLZX01000078.1 GCA_003152325.1 Bryobacterales bacterium
GTGTTGCGCGGGCCCATTTCCCAATCGCAGGTATAGGCCCAGACCGTGTTGACGTTGGCCTTCTGGAGATTGTCGAGCACCGCCTCGATGCCTTCGTCGAGCCAGGCGTGCGCCTTGACCTGTATGGAGACGAAGTTCTTACGGTTGCGGACGGCGCGCCGGTTGGGCTGCGGCGCGGCTTGGGCTTGCGGGACCGAGCGGCCGGCCAGGATGGCCGCACCGGCGGAGCACAACTGGAAAAAAGTTCGACGCGGCAAATGTCGGATCATACCGTACCAGCAATAGCACGGCGGAGACCGGCGCAGGTAGCGTGGCGGGAAGATCCGAACGATCGCTATCCATCGTTAGGAATACGCTAACCTTTGCCAACCTTGTTGTGTGAAAGCCGCCGTAATAGTTTCAAATCAGGCGCAAGACGTCTCCAGTGAAGTTTCGGCGTGGGCTGTTAGCCTGTGGCAGCCCGTACGCCGGAACAGACCGTGTCTCACGCGTCGAGGCGCGACATTCGGGAATCCGGTTCGGCAAAACCGCGGACGCCGACCCGGGTGCCCGGGTGGGCTTCCGCCTGGTTACCCGCGTCTGCACACGGCGGTCAGGAATCGCCCATCCGCGCTCCGATGTTCCTCCAGCATTTCCAGGCCGCCCTGCTCGGTGAGGAGCCAGCGAAAAGCTTCGGGCGTGTAGGTGTACTGGAAATTGAGGCCGATGTGCTCCCCGCGCTGGAGCGGAATCTCCTGGCCGGCGACGGTGGCGGAGAGATCGCGCGCGGCCCGGAAAGAGCGCACGATGAGGTGCAGGCCGTCGTGGCGGTCGTCTCGCTTCAACTGGAAGCGCACTTCGCCGTCGTTATCGCGAATCCCCACGCCGTTGAGAAGGGTGGAGAGGAACTGGCGGGAGGCGGGGTTGTCGCGGCGGCCCATGGAGAGTTGCTCGTGGTGGATTTCGCCGTCGATGATCAGACGGTCTTCGGGCTTCATGCACTGGGCCACGTAGCGGATTTCGGCCAGCGGATCGAAGGAGCCCATGGTATTGCCGCTGAGGATGAAGAGGCGGGGCGGCTCGGCGGCATCAGCGGCATAGACCAGGTGGACGGGGCTGGAGATATCGGCCTTAATGCCTACGGTTTCGATATCTTCGTCGTCGGCGCCGGCGCAGGCCAGTTCGAGCATGGCCTGGCTGGCATCCACGGGGAAATAGAGACACTCGCAGCCCGCGTTCTTCAGGGCGTTCATCACCATGCGGTCGCGGGCGCCGTCGCCGGCGCCGAAGCTGATCACCGGAACGCGCCGGGGGAAATGTTTGGCCAGCGCGCCCGCATTGGCCGCCAGTTCCTTCCAGGTCTCCCATAGTCCGCCGTAGAGTTCGGCGTGTCCCGTCAGCGCGGCCCATTCGGCGGCCGAGCGCGGAAACCAGAAGAAGAACTTTTCGGGCAGATCGCGCGCCTCGATGGCCTCGGCGAATTCCTGGGCGATATCCGCCTCGGTAAGAACCACTTCGACTTTCATAAGGAATTACCATTATCGCAGGGTGGGCGTAAGATAACACAAAGAGGCTCGCAAATGCCATATTTACCAAACCATCGAATTCCCATGCTCATGCCGCTTCTGGCGGCGCTTTGCGGCGGCGCCTTCGCGGCCGGCCAACCTCCCAAGTTGCGGCTCTCGGAAGTACAGGACGTGGCGCCTGCCCGCTACCGCGTGGACTTGACTCTCGATCCCGCGAAGGACGGCTTTAGCGGCGTGATCTCGATCGAAGTGAACTTGAAACAAGCGGCGCAGACCATCTGGCTCAACGCCAATCAGATCGCGGTGCAGGAGGCCTCGGCAGCCTCCGGTGGCAAGACGTGGCAGGCGCAGCCCGTCCCGGGAGGAAGCGACTTCGTGGGGCTGCAGTTTGAGTCCGCGCTCCCCGTGGGGCCGGCCGAAATCAAGATCCGCTACCAGGGCAGCGTCCGGCACGGAGACACCTCCGGGATCTTTCGCACCAGAGACGGGGATAGCGACTACATCTTCACGCAGTTCGAATCCACCGACGCGCGCGATGCCTTCCCATGCTTCGATGAGCCATCCTACAAGACGCCATGGCAGCTCACGCTCCACGTTCCCGCGCAGGATGCGGCCGTCAGCAACACGCCGGTCGCCTCGGAGAAAAGCGAAAGCGGCGGGAAGACCTATGTCTTCCGGGAAACCAAGCCGCTGCCCAGCTATCTGGTGGCGTTTGCCGTTGGCCCGTTCGAGTTCGTCGATGCCGGTTTTGCGGGGAAGAACCGAGTGCCGGTCCGCATCGTCACACCCAAAGGCCGGGCCGACGAAGCGAAATATGCCGCCGAGGTAACCGCGACCATCCTGACGCGCCTGGAACAGTACTTCGGTATTCCGTATCCGTACGAGAAGGCGGACCAGGTGTCGGTTCCCGTGACCGTAGGCTTCGGCGCGATGGAGAACGCGGGGATGGTGACGTACGGTCAAACCATCATCCTTGCGAAGCCCGCCCGCGACACCATCCGCCGGCAGCGCGGGTATGCCATCACGGCCGCCCACGAGCTTTCGCACCAGTGGTTCGGCGACCTGGTAACCACGGCGTGGTGGGACGACATCTGGCTGAATGAAGCCTTCGCCACGTGGATGGAATCGAAACTCATCGCCGAGTGGAAGCCGGAGTGGAAGACGCGCGTCGAGGATGTGAGTTCCAAGCTGGGGGCGGAAGATGAGGACAGCCTGATTTCGGCGCGGAAGATCCGCCAGGCGATCGAAACCAAGGACGACATCGCCAACGCTTTCGATGGCATCACTTATCAAAAGGGCGCTGCCGTGATCGGCATGTTTGAAAGCTGGATGGGCGCAGACGAGTTTCGCAAAGGGGTCCAGAGCTATCTCAACCGCTACGCCTTCAAGAACTCGACAGCCGGGGACTTTCTGGATTCCCTCAGTTCGGCCAGCAAGAAGGATGTCGCCAAGGCCTTCTCGACGTTTCTGAACCAGGCGGGGACGCCGGTGGTCTCGGTGGCGCTCGATTGCGCGAAGAAGCCTCCGGCGCTGCATCTGGAGCAGTCGCGATTCCTTCCAACCGGCTCGAAGGGGGCGTCCAACCAGGTCTGGAGCATCCCGATATGCATCCGGTATGGCGCCGCAAACAGCCCGGGCGAATGCGCGGTGATGACGGAAGCCAAGTTCGACTGGCCGCTCAAGGGAGCGCGAAGCTGCCCGGCCTGGGTGGAAGCCAACGCCAACGCCAAGGGCTATTACCTGGTGGATTACCGTGGCGGGCTACTGGCCGCGCTGACCGCCGGCGCCGCGGCCGATCTTCAACCTCCGGAGCGGGTCGACCTGATCGGCAACGTGGAGGCGATGTCCGGCGCGGGCAAGGTTTCGGCCGCGGATGCTCTCGGTCTGGTCCAGGTGTTTCACAACGATTCCGAACGGCTCGTGCTGCAAAGAGCGCTCGGGGTGGCACTTTCGGTCCGCCAGGACCTGGTGCCGGAGAGCCTGAAGGCCAACTATCAGCGCTTTCTGTTGCAGAACTTTCAGGCCCGCGCCCGGGAACTCGGCTGGAGTCCCCGGGCCGGCGAAACCGATGATGCCAGGCTGCTGCGACCGAGCCTGGTTAGCGCTGTCGCCCTCTACGGCGGCGATCGCGACCTGGCGGCGGAGGCGAAGACTCTGGCGGAGAAGTGGTTGCAGGATCACAGCGCGGTTCCTTCTGAGATAGTTGGTTCGGTGCTCGATACCGTGGCCGCGTATGGCGATGTTTCGCTCTTCAACCGGTACCTGGCCGCGTTCCAGAAGACGCAAGACCGGCAGGAAAAACAGCGCCTGATCAGCGCCATGAGTTCTTTCCACGACCCCGCCGCCATCAACGCGGGCTTCCAGGACGTGCTGTCGAAAACCATTTCCCTGGTGGACGGTTTTTCGCTGCTGGTGTCCGCGGGCCAAAGCTATCCCGACACGCGCAAGATGCCGTTCCAGTTCATCAAGGAGCACTTCGACGAGATCATGAAAGATCATCCCAGCGTCTTCGGGAACGATGTGGGTGCCTTCCTGCCCTTCTCCGGCGCGTCGTTCTGCGACGCCGAATCCAGGCGGGAATTACAGGCGTTTTTCGGCCCGCGGGTGGACCAATACGCCGGCGCACCGCGCAATCTGGCGCAGGTGCTGGAAGGCATTGACCTGTGTATCGCCCGGAAAGCTGCGCAGCAAGACAGCGTGAGCGCTTTCCTGGAGAAATACTAAGATTATTTTCTCCAGCAAGGTGACCGTTCCTGCTCCGATTGGCTCTAATACGCCATCACTTGCATGCCGGCGTCGACGAACAGGATGTTGCCCGTGACGCCGCGGCCCAGGTCGCTCGCCAGGAAGACGGCGGCGTCGGCAACCTCGGCTGGATCGGTGTTGCGGCGCAGCGGGGCGCGCTCCGGAACGGTGTCCAGAATGCTTGCGAAATCCTTGATTCCGCGCGCGGAGGTGGTCTTGACGGGGCCGGCGGAGATAGCATTCACGCGGATCTTCTGCGGGCCGAGGTCGCTCGCCAGATAACGCATGGCCGCTTCGAGGGAAGCTTTGGCCACGCCCATCACGTTGTAATTCGGCATCACGCGCGTCGAACCCAGGTACGTAAGCGTGCTGAGCGAACCGCCGGCGGTCATCAACGGTGCGGTGGCGCGCGCCACGGCCACCAGCGAATAGGCGCTCACATCCTGCGCCAGTTGAAAGCCCCCACGGCTCGTTTCGACGAAGGGGCGCACCAGGTCTTCGCGGTTGGCGAAAGCCAGGCTGTGCATGACGGCGTCGAGCGGTTGGTCCAGAGCGCGCAGCGATTCCGTGAGCGCGACCAGTTCTTCGTCCTTGGTGACGTCGCAGGGTAGAATCGCGGCGACGTTCAGATCTTTGGACAGATCTTCAATGGCTTCTTTCTGGTGTTCGCCCAGGTAGGTCAGCGCCAGGGTTGCGCCTTCCCGCGAAAATGCCTGGGCAATGGCATACGCCAGGCTCCACCTGTTCGCGATACCCAGGATGAGGGCGAATTTGCCCTCCAGCAAGTTAGACATGAATATTTCAACTCTACCGCAAATCCGGGCGGGGTCTGATGGGATTCTACAATAGGGCGTTGTACACTGGCATTTTGCCGGCGCGTGTCTCGCCATGGATCTCACTACCCCGCTCACATCCGTCAAAGGAATCGGCCCGGCGCGCGCGGCCATGCTGGAGGCCAAAGGGCTGGTCACGGTTGAGGATTTGCTGGGGTACGTGCCGTTCCGCTACGAAGACCGCAGCAACATGAAGACTGTGGCACAGTTGGCTCCGGGCGAAATGGCCACTGTGATCGCGGAAGTGCGGGCGGTCAAGGTATCCGGCTTCCGGCGCCGCAGCCTGGGGCTGTTCGAAGCGCGGTTCAGCGATGCTTCGCGCGTCACACTCGTGGGCAAGTGGTTTCACGGCGGCTACCTGGCCAATGTGTTTTCCGAAGGCATGCGGGTGGCGCTCTACGGCAAGGTGGAATTCGACAGCTATGCCGGCGACCTCACCATGCTGCATCCCGAATTCGAGATCCTCTCGGGCGAGGACGACGATGCGGAGTCCTCACTCCACGTAGGCCGCGTGGTGCCGATCTATGAGGCCGTCGCCAAGCTGACCACGCGGGTGTTGCGGGCATTCACGCACCGCGTCCTGGCGGAGTTAACGCCGGAGGAAGACTGCCTGCCGGAGCACATCCGCCGGCAACTCAAGCTGCCGGACGGCTGGACGGCCATCCGCGACACGCACTTCCCGCCTCCCGATTCCGACCTCCGCCTGCTCAACGCCTTCCGTTCTCCGGCGCAATTCCGGCTGATCTTCGAAGAGTTCTTCTGGCTGGAATGCGGCGTGGCCCTGAAGCGCAGCAAGGCGCGCACTCTGCCCGGAATCGCGTTCGAGCTGAACGACCGCGTGCGCGAAAAAATAAAGGCCATGCTGCCGTTCAAACCGACCGGGGCGCAGAAGCGCGTGCTGGGGGAAATCGCCGGCGATATGAAAGAGGCCCGGCCCATGAACCGCCTGTTGCAGGGCGACGTGGGCTGCGGCAAGACCATCGTGGCGGCGGAGGCGGCGGTGATCGCCCTTGAAAACGGCTACCAGGTGGCGGTCCTGGCGCCGACGGAGATTCTCGCCACCCAGCACGGGTTGTACTTTAAGCAAATCCTGTCGAAGCTGGGATACGTGACGGTGCTGCTGACGGGATCTTTCAGCGGCCGCGAGAAAATCCAGCTTAAGAAGCTGGTGGCAGAGGGCCTCGCCCACGTGGTCATCGGCACGCACGCTCTGCTCGAAAAGGACGTGGAGTTTCAGCGGTTGGGCTTGGCGATCATTGACGAGCANNGGCGCAAGCCGATCCTGACCAAACATTACACCGCCGATGGCGTGGAACAGGCCTACAGCTTTTTGAAAAGCCAGATTGACGAAGGGCGGCAGGCGTACGTGGTGTACCCGGTCATCGAGGAATCGGAGACACAGGCCATGAAGGCCGCGGAAAAGATGTACCAGCATCTTTCGCGCGAGGTCTTTCCGACGCTCACAGTGGGGCTGATGCACGGGCGGCTGGGCGCGGACGAAAAGGAAGCCACTATGCAGCGCTTCAAGGACGGCCACATCCAGATCCTGGTTTCGACCACCGTGATCGAGGTTGGCGTGGACGTGCCCAACGCCACCGTGATGGTGGTGGAGCAGGCGGAGCGCTTCGGGTTGGCGCAACTGCACCAGCTCCGCGGGCGCGTGGGCCGCGGAGCGGCGCAGAGCTATTGCATCCTGGTTACGGAAAAGATGAACGATGCGGCGCGGGAGCGCATCCGGACGCTGGTGGAGTCCACCGACGGCTTCTTTATTTCGGAAATGGACTTGAAGCTGCGCGGGCCCGGCGAATTCTTCGGGACGAAACAGGCCGGGCTGCCCTCGCTGCGGGTGGCGAACATTTTGCGCGACGCTGAGATCCTGGACGTCGCGCGGCGCGAGGCCTTGGAGTTCATCGCGCGTCCGCCTTCCGCAGAGGCCCTACGGCGCGCCGTGGCCTACATTCGCGACCACTGGCAGCGGCGCTATGGATTGGTGACGGTCTGATGCGGGTGATTGCCGGAGAGTTTCGTTCCCGCGCGTTGAAGAGCATTCCGGGAGAAGCCACGCGGCCCACGCCCGACCGGCTGCGCGAAACGCTCTTCGACATTCTGGCGCAGCGAATTGACGGCGCGACTTTTCTGGACGGCTACGCGGGCACCGGCGCGGTGGGCATCGAAGCGCTCAGCCGCGGCGCCGCGCATGCCTTTTTCCTGGAGAAGAACCGGGCTGCCCTGAAGACCATTCGCGAGAACCTGGCGTCGCTCCGCGTGGAGCGGCGGGCAACCGTGGTTCCTGGGCCGGTGCTGCTGACTCTGGCGAGGCATTCCGCGGAAATCGTGTTTCTGGACCCGCCTTATAGCCTCGAGCGGGAATACCAAGCCGTGCTGGAATTGCTGGCGCAATCCCCGCCGCTACTCACCGTGGTGCAGCATTCCGTGCGGTTGGCTTTGCCGGAGGTGCAAGGGCCGTTGCGGCGCACGCGCGCCTTAAAGCAGGGGGACAATGCGCTGAGCTTTTACCAGGGATAGAGGCCTAAGATGCCTGATCCTGCTGGTGTGCTGCGTGTGGTTTAGCGGCGCGCTAAGATAGATCCGGATCGCCTATGCTTTGTCGCATCCTGTGGCTGGGTCTCGCCGCGGTCTTCGCGGCGGCTGCACAAAAGTACGACGGACCGCGTCCGCCCAAACCCGACGTGCCCTATCTGAAGCACGCCGATACTCTGATTCCCACCGAGGCCGTGATGGCCAAGGAAGAGAAGAAGAAGGACGACACCACGTACGTGATCGACGGGGCCAACTCCACCGCCAAGACGCCGCTCGCTTCGCCGATTTTCCTGATGCAGGCCGGTAAGGTGGCGCCGGACAAATTGGCGCTCTACAAGCTCGAAATCAAGAGCGGGCGCCGCGAGATCTTTTTCCCTGCCAGGAAGTCTCCGCAGGCCATCCGGATCGTGGTCACGAAGCTGAGCTCCGACGGCCTGTGGAAGATCGAGGTGGATGAGAGCCTGGAGCCCGGCGAGTATTCTCTCAGCCCGGAAGGCTCCGCCCAGGTGTTCTGCTTCCAGGTATTCTAGGCAGGCCGCCGGGCGGCCCGGGCAACCGCCATTTGCCATGTGGTATCCTGATGACGTACCAATAACGAGAACAAGAGAAGACAAGGAGCATTACCCCTAGAATGGCACTGGCGATTGAAGCAAAGCGGCAGATTCTATCCACGAATCAGCTCCACAAGACCGACACCGGGTCGCCAGAAGTACAGATTGCCCTGTTGAGCCAGCGCATTTCGATGCTGACAGAGCACTTCAAGACGCATAAGAGCGACCATGGTTCCCGCAAGGGATTGTTAACCCTGGTGGCTAAGCGTCGCCGGCTTCTGACCTACCTGCGCGATACGGATACTGAGCGCTACAAATCAATTCTGCTACGGCTGGGCATCCGCCGTTAGTCCATTCGTCGGAAGCTGTGCGTTTCCGATTTCATACCACCCGGGTTCGAACCGGGCCGAGGCGTTGTTGCCCGGCCCCGGCGGCGGACTACTCACCCTGTCAACTCCAAAGCTCATCGGTCGAATGATGACGATTCGTTTTCGGCCAGGAGAGGATTTAAGGAAATATGCATCACAAAGTTGAAGTAGATCTGGGAGGCCGGATCATAACCCTGGAAACGGGGAAGATGGCCAAACAGGCGAACGGCGCCGTTGTCGTTCGATCGGGGGATTCAGTTGTACTGGTCTCCGCATGTATGTCGGATCAGCCCAAGCCGAACGCGAATTTTTTCCCGCTCACGGTGGACTATCGCGAATACACTTACTCCGCCGGGAAGATCCCGGGCGGCTTTATCAAGCGCGAGGGGCGACTCTCGGAAAAAGAAACCCTCACCAGCCGGCTGATCGATCGCCCGGTGCGTCCGCTCTTCCCGGAAGGCTTCTCGCACGAGACACAAATCATCGCCATGGTGATTTCGGCGGACCCGGAACAGGATCCCAATTCGCTGGCCATCTGCGGCGCGGGCGCCGCGCTGGCCATCTCCGATCTGCCGTTCCCCTACGTCTTGTCCGGCGTGCGCGTCGGAATGAAAGACGGCGCCTACATCGCCAACCCCACCTATACGGAGGGCCGCGCATCCAAGCTGAACATCGTGGTGGCCGGCACCGAAGAAGGCATCGTGATGGTGGAAGCCGGTGCGCAGCAGGTCTCCGAAGCGGAGGTTCTGGGCGCAATCGAATTCGGCCATGAATGTTGCAAGAAAATTGCCGCGGGGATTCGCCAACTGGTGAAGCTCGCAGGCAAGCCCAAGTTCCAGTATGTCGTGCCGACGCTCGACCAGGCGCTGTACGACCAGATTTCGACCGAGATCCGCAAGGACCTGATCGATGCGGGCAATACCGAGAAGCATGACAAGTCGGAAAGCCACGCGCTGGTTTCGGCCTTGAAGAAGAAGGTGGTGGAAGCGCAGCCTGAAGAGAGGCGGCCTGAGGCCGGCAAGTGCTTCGAGGCGCTGGTGGAGCGGATTTTCCGCGATGAGATGCTAAAGAACCGCCGCCGTCCCGACGGCCGCAAGTTCGACCAGGTCCGCACCATCACCATTGAGACCGGGGTTCTGCCGCGCACACACGGTTCCGCATTGTTCACCCGCGGTGAAACACAGGCGCTGGTAACGGTGACTCTGGGCACCAAGGACGACGAACAGCGCATTGAACTGCTGGAGCCGGGTGAGGTCACCAAGCGCTTCATGCTCCACTACAACTTCCCGCCGTTCAGTGTGGGCGAAGTCGGCTTCATGCGGGGCCCCGGCCGCCGCGAAATCGGCCACGGCGCTCTCGCCGAACGCTCTCTCACCGCGCTGATCCCCGGCGAAGACAAATTCCCCTACACCATGCGAGTAGTCAGTGACATCCTGGAATCGAACGGTTCCAGTTCGCAGGCCACCACCTGCGGCGCATCTCTGGCGCTGATGGATGCCGGCGTGCCGATGGCAGAGCACGTGGGTGGCATCGCCATGGGGCTGGTTCTGGAAGGCAAGGAGTACGCTATCCTCACCGACATCGCGGGAGCCGAAGATCACTACGGCGACATGG
>PLZX01000242.1 GCA_003152325.1 Bryobacterales bacterium
TTGGCGTACGCATCCAGAGCCAGCAGCGTATACGCCGCCGAAAGCGAACTTACTTTGTTGCCGCTGATCGCGTTGCCGATGCCTTCCAGCGCGGCGGGAGGAACGCCGCTCACGCGGTCCGGGAAATGGCGCGCCAGCAGGTAAAGCAGTTGGGCGTCATGCACCACAGGATCGTAATAGACATCGTCCGTCCACTGGCGTTTTTGTTGAGACCAGGGGACGCCGCGGATGATGCGGTCGGCGTCTGCGTTGCGCTGCATCAAGCGATAAGTGGCGGCCAGGTAAGCCGCCGCGAGATCCGAAGACCATGTCTGGGCCTGGCGATGCGAGAGTTCCTGCTCCACATTCGAAACCGCGGCGGCTGGTTTGATTCCCTGGCGCGCCAGCAGGTAGACGGCATAGGCGCGCAGACGCCCGTCTTCGAGAGTGGGGGCCGGAGAGGATGCCAGACGCGTCAGCCATTCGTCGAGACTGGCCAGCATCTCGGGCGGAACCTTCTGCCCCCGGTCGCGAGCTTCCAGCAGGAAGTGGGCCCCGTACACGGTGGGGAATTCGGCGGTCTGGGGCGATGACGACCAGAGCCCGAAGCCTCCGGAATCGTTCTCGCGGCTCTGCAGCATGGCAAGCGTTCCCGCAATCGGATGCGNNCTGACCAGTTGTTCGGTGCAGGGATAAGGATACGAATCGAGATACGCAACCAGACCTTCACCCCATACCAGCGGGAGAGCGGAAACGGAGGCCTCGACAGCGCGCCGCTCGGGGTAGAGATCGCGTTTGAGAGGCACGGTGGTGTTGGCGCCGTCGAAACGCCCGAGAGTCAGTTGCGTGCGGTAGGCAATGGCGGGCCGCACACTCACGCTCTCCTCAATGTGGGCTTCGGATTTGCCCCGGGTGGCGGTGAACTTCAGAGACGCCGGCCCGAGGACGGCATTGGCTTTGAAGCGGAACTCGGCAACTCCTTCACGCTTTTCGGCAATCTGTAAGTCGGCACTCGAGGCGCCGGTTGGTGTGAGTTCGCGGGACACCTGAGCCTGAACCCGGACGACGTCTTTCCCGCTGGTGTTGTTGAAGACGCCCACGGTCACACTGAATTCATCGCCCGGCGCCACCATGACGGGCACATTGGGCGTGAGAATGAAATCGCCCTTTACTTCGGTGACCGCCTCAGCGACGCCGGCACGCCGCGAATTTACGGCGACGGCTACGATGCGCAGACGCCCGTTGAAATAATCCGGCACCGTATAGCGGAGGTCGCGTCCTCCCGGACCGGCGTCGATAATTCCCGACCACCATGCTACCGGCGGCTTGTGTTTGCGGTTGAACGGATTGAGGTGGCGGGCGAAGCCTCCGTCGGCGTCGCCTCCGGGGGCTGCGAGAGCCAGAAAGCGCCGGAACTCTGGCAGCATCAGATCCAGGATCTGGGTGGTCTCGACCTGCAGCATGCGCTTCTGGAAGAAATACGCCAGGGGATCGGGATTCTTATAACGCGCCACCTGGAGAATGCCTTCATCCACCGCAAACACCGCCACGCGAGAGGCTTCCGCAGGTGCTACGTGCATCACCAGCGTGGCGCCCGGCTTGACTTGGTGGGCCGCGGTGAGCTGGACCTGTTCGGTGCGCCGGGCCAAATCGGCGGCAAAGGGCGCCACACCGTATGAAAGCGGGCTCATGAAGATCTCGTCGGAAGCCGGATCGCGCAGGAATTGCACGCTGACGTAGCCGTTGCCTTCGAAACCCTGGGGAAGCGTGACTCGCTGCACGGAGCTGGTAGTGGTGGTCTTAAACCACTGGTGAAGGAAGACGCGTTCCCGCTCGATGGTGATGAGGCCGGCTCCTGCGTAGGGCGCGCGGATGCTGACGCTGATGGTTTCGCCGCCGGCATAAGCGGGCTTGTCGAGCTGGATCTGGAGTTCCGCATTGCGTTCCAACGAGCGGGAGAGGTTGGCCTCGCCCGCCACGCTGTAACTGAGCCGGTTGAGTTCGGCGCCGGCGGAGTTGCGCAAAACCAGGATGAAATCGCCGGGCTCCTGGGTGGGCAGAGCGAAGTTGCTGCCGCCGGCGGCGATGCGGACATTGTGTGTTTCGCGCACGGTCTCTTTCAAGCGAGAGACGTATTTGAAAGTGCGGTCGGGCTGCTGAGTAAGGACCGAGAGATACTGGCGCTGGACCCATTCGAGTGTGAGGTCCTGGGCAGCAACGGGCGTGAGTTGCTGGTTCACGGCCAACCAGTGGGCCTGGCGTGCTGTAGACCGGCGCACGAAACTGAGGTCGCCATCGGGCTTGACGCCCACCAGGTAGGGGGCATCGGCGACAATCGCCGTATTTTGCGCGGCTACGCTGCGGCCGCCTTCGGCCTCAAAGGCGCGCGCCAGAACGTTGAGCCGATACGCACGGCCGGCGAAACGTGTCAGGCCGAGGTTGAGTTCGGCGTTGCCTTGGTCGTCAGTGATAGTGGCCGCCAGGGCTTCGTGATACGGCTCTTTGACCACCTCGCCGATTTGGAAGCGATGGTCGGGGAAGGCGTCGAAGTGGGGCAGCGTGGGGGATAGATTGAGTTCGCCTTCCACCCGGCGATTGCCGGCGGGCTCTCCAAACAGATGCATCACCGCGACGCGCGCCTTCACGTCAGCGGGTGTGAGCCAGCCGGGGATTGCTTTATCGGATAGNNGAACGTGATTTCGTCGAAGGCGGTTTCAGAAAGCTTGACCTTTTCGCGGCGGACTACGTTCCCGCGCGGGTCGCTGATCTCGACGTCGACAGAAAGGCCGGTCAGGGAAGACTTCCAATCGGCCGTGCGAGTGATCATGCCGAGATGTGTGGATTCGCCGGGCCGGTAGATGCCGCGATCGGTGAACAAATACGCGGAGAGTTGCTGCGCGGAGGTGGCGTTGGCGACTCCGCCGGTTTCGAAGCGCGAAAGGTCCAGATTGCGTCCCGAGGCGCGCAGCGGCATGAAGGAGAAGTCGGAATCCTTCTGGGCGAGGATCAGCAGGGGAATCTTCTCGCGCCGGAGATCGGGGAGCTTCGGAAATTGAGCGCGGCCGGTCGAATCCGTTGTGGCTGCGGCTACGGGTTCGCCGTTGCGCCCAATCACTTCGATGCGCGCTCCGCTCACGGGTTCGCCGCGGCGCAGCGACTGGACGAAGACGTCGCGCGTGCCGTCGTCCGATTGTTTGACGATGAAGCCGAGATCGGTAACCAGAATCAGACGTCTATCCTCAATGCGGTCCGGGTTATAGCCTTCGTCGCCGCCATCCTCGCTTTCCTCTGAGTTCTTCTCGCGTGGCACCGAGCGGATGTGGAGCAGGAAGAGGCCGCGCTTGTTCTGCGCCTTGTCCTGGAGGTATTGACCCAGATCGATGCTGTCGTAGGTAGGTTTGCCCGGTTGCCGGCCGCGGTAATTCCGAGTGGCCGTGAAGCGCTCTACGATCGAGTCCTCCAGACCATAAACCTGGGGTTTGGAAAAGTCCCACATCCGGGGTGCGAGATGCTGGAGCTGATTGGGAAGCACGCGCCCCACTTCCACTTGCACGCTGTCGACATCGCGGACCAGAAAGCCGACTTTGCGGTCGCCCCCCAGCGACAGCAATGCGCCCGTGCCGAGAAACGTGAGCGCCTGCCGGTACGGGGCTACCTGAATGGTGATGGTGTATGGCTTGGCTGAGATGTACCCGCCGGTACCCTGCACCCCCTCTTTTACCCACAGGTAAAGGTATCGGCCCACGGGCGCGGTGAATTTGAACCCGTGCGTGGTTTCGTTGCCGCCATCGGAGGCGACGTAGGTGAGCGGAAGCGATTGAGATTTTGCGAGGATGTCATTCCCGATCTGGCTCTCGTCGCTCCAGTTGTAGGGATCCTTATCCTCCTTGGGTTGCTTGGGGTGGCGCACGGGGAGCAGGAAGGCCTGGACCTTCCCGGCGAATGCCTGCTCGGCCACCGGCGACGAACTGGTGACCAGCAGGACCTGTTCGGGCTCGTAGCGGGCGTTATCCACCAGAGTCATTTGCCCACCGTCAATGTGCAGGCTGGTGCGGCCGGGTATAGTTACTACGGATTGGATCCTGTCGCTGGTCTGGTTGCCTCCCCGAGCCGCCCGAATGCCTTTATCGACGACGACTGTTATGGAGGTGTCGTCGCGTGGCATTCCGAGCGCGGCCGAATGGATATACGCGAAGAGTTTGAACTTGTCGTAAGCGACGGTGAAGTGCTTGCTGTCGGGCGTGAGGCCCAGGAACTCCGCGTCCTTGGCGGGAATGAGCGAGACGTGTTGCTCGAACTGCGCTGTATCTGCCGGGTAACTGAAGCTTACGGTAGCGACCAGATTTTTCAGCGTGGGGTTCTGCGGGTCCTGATAGAACTGGCTGTTGCTGATTTTGGCGGAGAACGGCTGAGTTTTGAATTTGAAGCTGTAATCGTCGAGTTCCACGGTTTTTGCGAGGAATCCCTTGCGCGCCATTTTGACGGTGAAGGAGGCGTCTATGGGCCAGTCGGAGTTTGCAGTGAACTGCAGGTGCTTATCGTCGAGCCATATCCACTTGCCGGCGAACGCGGGCGAGATTTGGATGCCGGAAGTGAGGCGCTTATCCAGGTTGGCGAGTGGCGCAGCGGGCTCCTTGAAATCGACCGTGAGTGAGTCGATGGACGCGACACCGTTCTCGTCGTACTCGGTTACCTTGGGGGCGGTAACGGAGTATTCGACATAGTGCGGTCTGGGGCGGAGCTTGTACCAGGTGAGCGCTCCCGCAGCCGCTGCGAACACCAGCGCGGCGATGATGAGCCGCTTGCGGTCGGCGCGTAGATAGCGGACGGCGTTGCCGACCTGAAGGCCGGTCCACTGGATCCATTCGGGCGCCTGCCACCGCACCTGGCCGAAGACTTTGTGGATTGCTTTGAGTAGGAATTGAAGGATGGGATTCGGTGGATCCGGCGGGCCGGTCAGCGTCATAGCAAACGATTATAGGCACGCGGTGGGCCACTGTCGACCAACGTCGAAAGGGTGCGCCGGCGCGGAAGTGGGTGCGTGGTTGGACCCACACAGGGCGTGAATCGGGGCACACAGAACGTGTCCGCCGACGGACTCCTGGCGCGACTAACGAAGCTCATCGAAGAAGTCGAGGAGTACACGGAGGGGCGTAGATTTGCTATATTCCCCCCGATGGCTATTCGAAAGCTCGTAAGTCTCAGCCTAATCCTCTGGGGCGCGGTCCTACTCGCTCAACCCCCCGCAGTCCCCCCACCTCCCACGGAGGACCAGCGATCAGAGCTGGCCTACACGCTGGCGCACTACACCAAGTACGAATACCGGATTCCGATGCGCGATGGCGTGCGATTGTTCGCTTCGGTCTACGTTCCGAAGGACGCAGCACAACCGTATCCGATCATCATGCTGCGGACCCCATACAACGTCGGGCCATACGGCGCGGACAACTACAAAACGCAGGTCGGTCCGTCCTTTGCGGCGGAAAAAGAGGGTTTCATTTTCGTCTACGAGGACGTGCGCGGCCGCTACATGTCGGAGGGCTCGTTTGTCGACGTGCGGCCACACAAGACGCATTACGACGGCCCGACGGATACCGATGAAAGCACCGACACCTATGACACTGTCGATTGGCTGGTGAAACACCTCCCGAACAACAACGGAAAGGTAGGTATGTGGGGCATCTCCTATCCGGGCTTTTTTGCGGCGCACGGGCTGATCAATTCGCACCCGGCGCTGAAAGCCGTCTCCCCACAGGCTCCGATGGGCGATGTCGGGAATGGCGATGACGGGTACCACAACGGCGCGTTTCACCTGGCCGCGAACTTCCGTTTCTACTCCGGCTTCCTACCGCGGAAACCGGATCCGGAGCGGCCGCAGTCTGCTGTCCGCTTCGATGCGGGAACGATGGACGCCTACGATTTCTTCCTGCGCATGGGTCCAGTGTCGAATGCGAACGAAAAGTATCTCAAACACGAGAATCAATATTGGGACGACACCATCAAGCACACTTCCTACGACGAGTATTGGCAGACGCGGGCGCAGGCGCCGCACATGAAGAATGTGACACCCGCGGTGATGTGGGTGGGCGGCTGGTTCGATGCCGAAGATCTCTCCGGACCGTTGAAGCTGATCACTGCACTGGAGAAGAATGGCGCAACCGCCCCGGATACGAT
>PLZX01000269.1 GCA_003152325.1 Bryobacterales bacterium
GCCGCGCGCGGAAAGCAGATCTTCTGCGAAAAACCGATTGACCTCTCCATCGAAAAAGTGCAAGCCGCTAACGAGGAAGTGCGCCGCCGCGGAGTCCGTATGATGGTGGGGTTCAACCGCCGCTTCGACCCCAACTTCCTGAAAGTACGTGAGACCATCGCCCGAGGCCTGGTGGGCCAGCCGCACGTGCTGCGCATCACCAGCCGCGATCCCGGTCCCCCGCCCGAACAGTACATCCGGGCATCCGGCGGGATCTTCATGGACATGACCATCCACGATTTCGACATGGCGCGCTACCTTATGGGCAGCGAAGTCACCGAAGTCTATACCAGGGCCGCCGTGCTGGTGGACCCCATGATCGGCAAGGCCGGCGACTGGGATACCGCGGTGATCACGCTCACCTTTGAAAACGGCGCTTTTGCCGTCATCGATAACAGCCGCAAGGCCGTCTACGGCTACGACCAGCGCGTGGAGATGTTCGGTTCGGAAGGCATGGTGACCGTCACCAACAACACGCCCGACACGCATATCCTTTGCGATCGCGTGGGCATCCACACCGCCCTGCCCCTCAACTTCTTCCTGGAGCGGTACGCGGAATCCTATCAGCGCGAAATGCACGCGTTCGTCGATGCGGTGGTGAATCAGACGCCCGTTCCGGTGGGCGGAGAAGATGGACTCAGAGCCATGGTGATTGCGCTGGCTGCCGGGAAATCCGCGCGGGAAAACCGGCCGGTAAAGCTGTCGGAAATCTACGAAGGAGTACCCACATGTCAAGTCTCCTGAATGTAGGTGTGATTGGATTGGGAAGGCTGGGCAGCGTCTATGCGCGCAACCTGGCGCAGCGCGTTCCCCATGCCCGTCTGGTGGCCGTTGCCGACCATAAGGCCGAACTCCGCGAACGGTTCTCCCGCGAACTCGAAGGCGTCAAGGTCTACGACAATCATCTGGACCTGCTTAACAATAAGGATGTGGAAGCGGTCGTCATCATCACTTCCACCAGCACACATAAGGAAGTGGTCATGGCCGCCGCCGCCTGTGGCAAGGCCATCTTTTGCGAGAAGCCCATGTCGTTGTCCCTGGACGGCGCCTACGAGATGCTCCACGCCGTGAAAAGGGCCGGTGTGTTCTTCCATATGGCTTTTCAGCGCCGCTTCGACGCCGGCTACCTGGCGGCGAAAAAGAAAGTGGACGACGGCGTCATCGGCACTCCCGTGGTGATGATCTCCACCTCGCGCGATCCGTTCCGTCCCCCGCTGGAGTTTTGCGATCCGAAGGTCTCGGGCGGCCTGATTGCCGATATGGGCATTCACGATTTTGACCTGGGCCGTATGTTCATGGGCGAGGTCTCAACGGTCCAGGCCGTGGGGGGCGCCCTGGCTTACCCCGAAATGAAATCCGTCGGCGATATCGACAACGCCCTGATCAATATGGTCTTCCAGAACGGAACCCTGGGTTCGGTGCAGTTGAGCCGCAACTCCGTCTTCGGCTACGATATCCGCACCGAGCTGTGGGGCACCAAGGGCTCCATCCAGATCGGCTATTTCCAGCACACGCCCATTCTGGTGATGACGCAGGAAGGCATCACGCATGACGTGGTGCCGCATTTCATGCAGCGTTTCGAGGGCGCTTACCTCACCCAGATCCAGGACTTCGTGAACAAGGTGCTGAAGGGCCAACCGCCGTCGCTGACGGGAGCCGACGCTATCGCCGCTATGCGGATCAGCCTTGCCGCGACGCTCTCATGCCACGAGGGACGGCCCGTGCAGGTGAGCGAAGCGGATACGACCTTGCAAACCATTGCCGATTAGAACGACAATGACCGGGAGTTCCCAGACGACCATGGAAAATTCGAAGCAGTCGCGTACCCGGGCAATTGCCACCGACCCGCATTTGTGGTTACCCGTCATCGTCCTGATCATCGGCATCGTTGTGCTGGTACTGGTGAAATGAGCGACCTACCATCGAATGCCAGGCGTTCCACGCACTCCCTTCACGTGCTGGGCGTAGTTTGCGGTTTGGCGGCGGCCACCTGGCTGGCAGCAGCCGAGGCGCCGACCAAACTGGTGACGGCCGGCTTCTCCCCGTTCCTGATCTCGCTCGGCATGGTGGCGGGCGTGTTCGTAGCGCGATGGACCGTGCCCATGGCTTTGAAAGGAAGCGGCTATGTCTGGCACGACCTTCGTGAAAAGCCCCATCTGATCGTCTGGGCGATCATCGCGGGAATGTTGTGGGCGGTGGCCAATACCCTGACGGTCTTCGCGGTTCGCAATGTCGGGCTGTCCATCGCCTTTCCGCTCTGGAACATCAACAGCCTGGTGGGTTTGTTCTGGGGCTGGCTGCTGTTCAAGGAACTGCGCGGATCCGGCTGGGGACGCGTAGTCGGAGGCGCATCGGCCATCGTGGGCGGGGCTTTCCTGCTGGCGTATGCCACTTCACAGCACGCAAACACCATGCCGGGCGGCGCGACGCTGGGGATCGTAGCCGCAATCACCGCCGGATTGCTGTTGGGCACCATGTACATTCCGTACCGCAAGGCTTACATCAGCGGAATGAATCCTCTCTCTTTCGTCACCGTATTCACTTTCGGGGAACTGGCAACGGTTAGCACCCTGACGGTGATCTGCGACGGAGGGTTGCATAGCGTGATGGCTGAGCTGGTGGCCGCTCGGCCAGCCCTGTTCTGGCTTTTTCTGGGCGGATTCTGCTGGGTGGTGGGAGATCTGTTTCAGCAGTATGCCGCGAAGTACATCGGGATTGCCCGCGGCATTCCGCTGTCCAACACCAACCAGCTCTGGGGTCTGGCCTGGGGCGTTCTGGTATTCGGCGAACTTGCCGGGCAGGGTCTCAAGGCTCACGTGCTGGTCTGCGCGGGCTCGATCATCATGATCGCGGGGGCCGGCGCCATCTGTTCGGCCAAGGCATCCGAATCCGAGCAATTGTCATGGAAAGCAGCCGTGGACCGGGAATGTAAGCGTTACGGCCTTGACCCGGCGCGCGTGGCATCCAGCAATCTTGGCGAAGATCCGCTGGCCCAGGAAAAGCCGAAGCGTCACTGGTGGGAACTGGTGATTGTGGCTGTGGCCACGGCGATCTTTGTGTGGTTGGCCATCGGCGCCAAACATCAGGCCGTTGCCGTAAATCTCCCCTGGATGGCCGTTTTGCTGGTCACCACGTTCGTGTGTCTGATCGTTTGCGGTGCGCTCTTGTGGAAGCGTACACGATTCTCCTGAGATGAACACCACACAGCAGCTCCGTCACAGACCGGCGTCGATCAAAGATGTTGCCCGGGTGGCCGGCGTTTCACATTCCACGGTTTCGCGGGCCTTGCAGAACAGCCCGGTGGTCAATCCCAAAACGGCCGCGAAAATCCGGCGGATCGCGCGGGATCTGGGCTATCGGCCAAGCGCCGTCGCGCGCGGTTTGGTGACGCAAAAAACTCGGACCATTGGGGTCGTGGTCACCACCATTGCCGACCCGTTTGTCAGCGAGGTGGTCATCGGCATCGAGATGGCCGCCAACGATAACGGCTACTCTGTGTTTCTGGCCGACTCGAACGCCGATCCGGCCCGGGAAAAAAGCGTAGTGCATTCGTTTGCCGAAAGACGCGTGGACGGCATTGTGGTCACCTCGTCCCGCGTGGGAGCCCTGTACACTCCGCTGCTGTCGGAAATGATGGTGCCGATTGTTCTGATTAACAACCAGCATCCGGGACAGTTCGTTCATTCCGTAATGATTGACAACCTGCCGGCGAGCAGGGATGCCACCAACCATCTCATTTCGCTCGGTCATCGTCGCATCGCCTACGTGGGGGATCGGTACGGCCACCAATCGGACACGGAACGGTTTGCCGGTTACCGCGAGGCTTTGGAGCAGGCCGCCCTGCCGTTCCTCCCGGAATTGGTGGTGCATGGCGATGGCAAACCCGAAGGGGGTGCCCCAGCCATGAACAAACTGCTGTGCCTGCCCAATCCGCCCACGGCGGTGTTCTGCTATAACGACATGACAGCCCTGGGGGTGCTCGGCTCGATTCACATGCACGGTTTACGCGTCCCCGCGGATATTTCCTTAATCGGCTTTGACGACCTGTTCTTCGCTTCCTATACGCAACCTCAACTCACTACCGTACGGCAGCCCATGCGGCAGATGGGGCGGATGGCCATGGAGAACCTTCTGAAATTGATGTCCGGGCAACCGTCGGCTGAGGCGATTAAGGTCCCCGCTGAATTGATCATTCGGGAATCGACGGCCGCGCCGAGAGGGTGATCCGCCATCGCCGGAGTGTTAACCTGGGGCGATGGCAAAGGTTCCCATCGCGGGCGAACTTGCACAGGAATTCGAACTGCCAGACTCGACACGAGTGCCGCGGCGGCTGTCGGAGTTGACCTCGCACGGCCGCCTGGTGCTGCTGTTCTATCGCGGGAATTGGTGACCTTTCTGCCTCCGCCAGTTGGCGGACTACCGAGAGCACTACCAGGAAATCCGGTCGGCGGGCGCGAGCGTAGTGGCTGTCTCGGTGGATGCACCCGACGAATCGGAGGCCCTGCGGGTTCACCTCTCTTTGCCTTTTCCGATTCTGTGCGATACCGAACGTCGCGTCGTTAGGGACTGGGGCATCTACAACTCCCGCGAGAAAGGCGGCACCGCCAAGCCAGCCGTCTTCATTATTGACCCCAGCCAGGTGGTACGGTACGCTACGGTGGACGCGGTTGTGAGGCGCGTGCCAGCGGCCGAGATTATTTCCCTGCTGCAAAATGCCGCTAAAGCAGAGCCGGTTCGACGCAGACTTTACGTCCCGCTGTTTTCCGATTGGATAAGCGCGATTCGGAATCTCATTCAGCGGTAAGCGGAGCGACATTCCCCTGTAGGGGTCTTGGCGAGCTACAGGCGCCCCACGACATAGTTCTGGGCCGTCTGGTGGAAGCTTCGCAGTTGTTCGGCCTCCCACTGGCTGTTCTGGTCGAGCTCCCGCGCCATGAATTGCACAGCGCGGGGCGCCATGCGGATGGCTGCTTGGGCGTTCAGGAACAAAGCCCGCGTGCGCCGCGCCAGAACATCCTCCAGGGTGCGCGCCATTTCATGACGCACCGCCCAGATGACTTCCGCGCCGGTGTAAGGGAGCGCGCCATCCAGCGGCTCGGCCCATCCCGGCTCGCTCTCCTCCAGTTGCCGCACCATTGGCGCGTCGGAGCCGAACATCCATAAGTGGCCGAGCTTCTCGGAAGCCGGGTGGAAGCCGTGAACATTGAGATGCGCGGTCACGCACGGCCGTTCCGGCAACCGGGCCAGAGTGGCCGCCTGGTTGACGCAATCTTCCGCCATGTGGCGATAGGTAGTCCACTTGCCTCCGCAGATGGTGATCATGCCGGAATTTTCGATGCGGATGGTGTGGTCTCGCGAAAGCGCCGCGGTATTCCCGGACTCGCCGGAACCGACCAGCGGGCGAATTCCCGCGAAGACGCTGAGGACGTCGCCGCGCGTCGGCTTCTTCTCCAGATACAACGAAGCAGTCTGGAGGATGAACTCGATCTCTTGTTCCTGGGCAACCGGCTCGATAGGGGTCTCCGAAATCGGCGTGTCGGTGGTTCCGACGAGGGTGTGGCCATGCCAGGGTATGGCGAACATCACTCGCCCGTCACTGGTATGCGGGACCATGATGGCGCTCTCGCCGGCCAGGAACGAGCGGTCGAACACCAGGTGGATGCCCTGGCTGGGAGCGATCATCGGCTGAACCGAGGGGTCAGCCTTGCGGCGCAAGTCGTCGGCGAACGGCCCGGTGGCGTTGATCATCACCTTGGCGCGGGCTTCGAATCGCTCGCCGGTCTCGATGTCGCGGAATCGTACGCCGTCCACGAAGCCCTCGCCATCCTGGGTCAGTTCCGTGACTTGGGCATAGTTCAACAAGGTGGCGCCCTGCTCGAAGGCGGTGGCGACCAGGTTGATCAGCAGCCGTGAATCGTCGAACTGGCCATCGAAGTAAATCACTCCGCCTCTTAGGCCTTCGGTCCTGATGGTGGGCAGCCGTTCCAGCGTTTCTTCCCGGGAGAGAATCCGCGACGCCCCGAAGCCGTACTTGCCCGCGAGCAGGTTGTACAGTTTGAGGCCGATTCCGTAGAATGGCGCTTCCCACCAATCGTAGTTCGGCACCACGAAGCCCAGGTTGCGAACCAGGTGCGGCGCATTCTGAAGAAGCAGGCCACGCTCCTTCAAGGCTTCCATGACCAGCGATACGTTGCCCTGCTCCAGGTAGCGCACGCCGCCGTGGACCAGTTTGGTGCTGCGGCTCGAAGTGCCCTTGCCGAAATCGCTCTGTTCGAGGAGAAGGACGTCATATCCGCGAGTAGCGGCGTCGATGGCGACTCCAACGCCCGTCGCTCCGCCACCCGCTACGATCATGTCCCATTGCCCCACGTGGGCACGCAGGCGCCGGTACATCTCGGTTCTGTTCATTTGGTCAATCACCCAGCAGGCCGCACCTCCGCTCCCTCAAACCGTAAGGGAGCGGAGGGTCGACATACTCAACGAATTTCCGCCTAGAAAATCAACTTCAGCGCGAACTGGCCCTGCCGCGACGGGTAGGCGGTGCGGACGGTGCCGAAGGCGGCACTGGTGGTTTGCGTGTTCGGGATCCCGAAGTTCGTGTGGTTCAGTATGTCGAAGAACTCCGCGCGGAATTGCAGCCGGACGGCTTCGCGGATGCGGAAGTTCTTGTCAATGGAACAGTCCCACTGCTCGAAGTTGGGAGCACGGAACGAATTGCGGCCCAGGGCGCCGAATGGCGCGCTGGCGGGCGGGGTGGCGAATGTGTACCCGGCGAAATAGGTGTTCAGCATGGCTGAGCGGCTCTGGCTAGTGGCGTTGCCGGTTACATTGGGGCGCAGGAACGGCTGGCCGCGATAATCGTTGGAAAGCGAGCTGACCTGGTTGGCCCCGGTCGCGGCGTAGGTCACGTCGAGCGGCTGGCCGGTGTGAGCGGTGTTGATGCTGGTGATTTCCCATCCACCCAGAAACGCATCTACTACGGGGTTCATGTCGGCGCCGTATTGGCGGCCCTTGCCGAAGGGAAGCTGGTAGACCACGCTGGTGACATTATTGAGCTTCACGTCAAAGCTGGAGAGCCCTTTTTCCGCGCTCAGGTTGTGAATGTTTTGGGGATTGGCCTGGTAGTAGCCCGCGAAATACTCGAGCGCCTGTTCGGAATCACCCATCCCTTTCCCCCAGGTGAACGAGTTCAGGAGGTACAAGCTCTTCGTGAAACGGTGCTCCAGGCGGGCCGAGAGGCCATTGTAGTGATTGTTACCCGCCGGATCGAGCCACGTGATCGGCCCGAAAGTCGGTATCGGTGTGCGGAGGGTGTAGGCCACGGTTGAGCCCGGCTGGTTCGGGGCCGCCTGATTGTAATCGGCGATGATCGGAAGCCGCGTACTGTGGTTTCCGTTGTAGGCCAACTCGA
>PLZX01000230.1 GCA_003152325.1 Bryobacterales bacterium
CGGCCTGCCGGTCGGCGGCTTCGGTTTCCGTCCGCTTCAGATCCACCAGGTCCAGGGGGATCTCTTCCCAGTCGCTACGCTCCACACTGTAGTAGCGGACCCGGTCGGTCTGCACCTGGTATTCGCGCACCATGTGATACGTGCCGTCCTTTAAATACAACCGGACATTTGCCGCCCACGCCACCAGTGCCAGCGCGGCCAGCATCAACCAGAGCTTGCGCATACCCTACTGACTACTCTACCGCCCCCGCAGGTTCCACGGAACCGCCGGCTAACGATGGCGCCGGTCCGCCGTCCTTCTATTGATGGCCCCACATTTTCCGAACCGCCGAGCCCGTTTTTGCGTATGGGGGAAGAGATGAACCCCGGCCTCCACGTGCGGCGAGCACCCCTTTGCCGCCATAATAGATTCTTGAGGTTCGCTCCGCTTATGTCTTTCACTAAACCATTTGTCGCGATTTTGCTTTGCTTTGCCATCGCCGTGCCGGCTTTCGCCCAGAGCCCGACTCAGGGTCTGACCCTGGAAAACGGCCACGGTTTCATCTATAACCTGACCAGGAACTACCGCCCGCGCGAAGTCAGCCGCGTCAGCTTTGAAGATTCCCCGCGCATCGACAAGCTGATGCGAGCCGGCAATATTTATCTGTCTCTCCGCGACGCTATCGCACTGGCCCTCGAGAACAATCTCGACATCGAGAGTTCGCGCTATGCGCCGAAACTGGCCCTGGCCGATCTCGAACGCGCCAGCGCCGGCCAGTTGTTGCGCAACGTTTCCACCAGCATCTCCTCCGGACCTTCATCGGCGTCCCTGAGCGTCCTGGCGGGCGCCACCGCGGTAAACGGCGGCAGCGGTGGGGGCACCGGCAGCAACACCAACGGCGGAGTCCTCAGCGGACTGAGCGTGCAGTTGGCCGGCTCGTCCATTCCCAACCTGGACCCCGTCCTCTTCGTCTCCGGCGGCGCCGCCCACCAAACGCAAATCCTCACATCCACGACCTTCACCGGAACCTCCTCCCTGGTCGATTCCTATAAGAACCTCACCTATGGCATGCAGGAGTCGTATTGGACCGGCACCACCGTCGCGGTCGGCCTCAGCAGCGTCTTTGGCTACAACCAGAACGCCACCACCGCTCTCTTCAATCCCTACGACAGCGGCAGCCTTTCTTTGAGCATCACCCAGAATCTGCTCAATGGCTTCGGTATGGCCGTCAACAAGCGCGCCTATCACAAGGCCAGGAACAACCTAAAGGCCAACGACCTGACGTTCAAGTCGCAGGTGATCTCCACCGTCGCCAGCGTCGTCAACCTCTATTGGGATCTGGTCACCTTCGATAACGATCTCAAGATCAAGCAGCAAACCCTCGACCTCGATACCAGGCTCTACGAAGACAACAAGCGCCGCTCCGATCTGGGCGCCATCGCCGAAATCGATATCATCCAAGCCGAGGCCGATATGAAGGCTTCGCAGCAAGACGTGATTGCACAGGAATCGCAGGTGTTCCAGCAGGAGATGATCCTGAAGAACTACATCACCCGCGGCGGTCTCGATAACCCCCTCGTGGCCGTGGCGCGCATTGTTCCCACTGATCACATCGACGTGCCCGCTCAGGAAGCCGTGATCCCCATCCAGGAACTCGTGCAGGATGCCCTCACCAACCGCCCGGAAATCGAGCAGAACCAGATCAGCCTGGAAAACGCCCGCCTCGACCTGCTGGGCACCAAGAACAATCTGAAACCGAACCTTTCGGCCACGGTCAATATGTCCAACGCCGGGCAGGGTGGCGCTATCAGCACCACGCCGCAACCCTTCGTCACCCCGACTGGCGCCATCGGTTTCAGGCAACTCGGGCCGGCCGACGTAAACCAGTTCCTGATCGGCGGCTACGGCACCGTGCTCAGCCAGATTTTCTCGCGCAATTTCCCGAACTACAGCGCGCAGTTCACGCTTACCGTTCCCATCCGCAACCGCGCCAACCAGGCCGACCTCATCACCAATGAGTTGAGCTACCGCCAGGCCGAAATTCAGGACCGCCAGCTTCACAACACCATCAAGCTGAACGTCATGAATTCCTTGACCGCCTTGCGCAACGCCCGCGCCGCGTGGGAAACCAGTGTGGTGGCCCGCAAGCTGTATGACCAGACGCTGGCCGGCACCCGCCGCAAGTACGAGCTCGGTACGGCCACCATTCTCGACGTCGTAATCGCCCAGCGCGATTCCACCGCGAGGCAACTGTCCGAAGCCGACGCGCTCAACCAATACCAGCGCGCGCGCACCAACCTCGACCAGACTCTCGGCAGGACTCTGGACAGTTACAACGTGAATCTGGAAGAAGCCAAGCGCGGCGTAGTTGCCCGCGAGCCCGACCTGATCCCGGTAGCCGGCGGCAACCGCTAAGACGGCAAGGAGGACCTACGCCGGGTGCGGCTCGCCCAGGATGCAGCGCACCGTGTCGCGTGCAATCAACAGCTCTTCGTCGGTTGGAATCACCCAGGCGTGCACCTTCGAATCGGCCGTGCTGATTTGCGCTTCCTGCCCCCTGATCTGCTGGTTTTGATTGGCGTCGATCGTCACCCCCGCCCACTCCAGGCCTTCGCAAATGCGCGCCCGGATTTCCGGTGCATTCTCCCCAACTCCTCCCGTGAAGATCACCGCCTCGGCCCCGCCCATGCACGCAAACAGCGCTCCAATGTACTTCCGTGCCCGGTAACAGAAAATCTCGATCGCCAGGCGGATCCGCCGGTCGTCGTGCTGCTTTAGTTCCTGCAGCAGCACTTTCATATCGTTCGTCACGCCGGAGATTCCCAGTAACCCGCATTGCGTGTTGAGCAGCGCCTCCACTTCGGTGATGGACAGCCCTTCCTTGGTCGCAATCAGGCTGAGGATCGCCGGGTCCAGATCNNCGTCACCACGTTGGTTTGTTCCTTGGTCAGCTTCCGAATCTGCCGATAGCGGTATGCCACATAGCGGTTCGATGTCCCGTGGAATCCGTAGCGCCGGATGCGGTGACGCGCGTACAAGTGATACGGCAAGGCGTACAGGAACGCATGATCGGGAAGGGAAGTGTGAAACGCCGTATCGAACACCGCCACCTGCGGCAGGCCGCGGCCGAATACCTCGCGCACCGCCAGGATGCCCTTCACGTTGTTGGGATTGTGCAGCGGCGCCAGGTCGATGCAATCTTCAATCCCCTGCAACACCTCATCGGTGACGATCGCCGATTCGCGAAACACCTCGCCGCCATGCACCACGCGGTGTCCTACGGCGTGCACATCGCTCAGACCGCCGATTTCCGGCACTCCGGACTTCTCCGACGCCAGCCACCGCAGCACATAATCGAGCGCCGCCGATATGTTGCGAACCGGCGCCGTCACTTTCTGCCGCGGGCCCTTGCGCGTCTCGATCGTGATGATGGCCTCACCGCCGATCCGCTCCACATAGCCCCGGCACAACCGCTCATCGGCGTCCTTCTGGATGCGTTCGAGGTCGGTCGCAATCACCTGGAATTTCAAACTGGAACTGCCCGCATTGAGCACAAGAATATTCATAGGGTCACTCCATTTTCACAAATCCAACTCGACGGCGGCGCTATGCCGTGTCACGAAGCCATCACGACCCGCGGCGCTCGCTTCCCCGCGCCCGGCAGGATCCGGTGGCCCTCCGCGCGCAGCCTTTCCGCCTGCCGCTCCACGCCTCCGGGGAACTTCGGATTCAGCGAGCCATCGTCTTTGACTACCCGCCAGTACGGAGTAATTCTAGTCTTACCCTTGCTGGCGTCTTCCTCCGCCGCCTCAGCCGCGATCCGGATGAAAATACCCGTTGTCAACGGGCAGGCTGCATCCACGGAGTACTGGCCGGCCAGAAACCTGCGGATCTGGGAAACCGTCGCAACGCTTCCCTTGTGCACCCTCCGGATGCACGCGTCAACTTCCTTAGGGCTGGGCACTAACATGGTCCCCGAGCCGAAGCGCTTTTGCATGTTGGGCAGGATCTCGACCACCTTCGGCAGGTTCGGATTGTCCATCTTCTCGCGCCAGCTTTTTCGCGTCCTCATGTCGATCAGTGTAGTCCAAGCTGCGGCGCCCTGTCGCCCACAAAGATGCAGACCGCGAAGGCGAGTTTTACCGTCAACTGCGGAAAATAGGCGAGCATCCTTTTTACCTGGCAAGAACCGGGGTGCGTGCAAAAACGAACGGAACGCTAACCTTCACATGAGTTTCGATTCCTATTGGTTTGATGGAGTTGTGCGAAGCGATGCGTGTGGCCGTTAGATTGCTAACAATTGGCCCGGGCTTCGGTTGGTCAAACGAGTTCAGGTCGGTGAACTGACAGCCGGCGCCTCGCGGAGGGCCACATGCCACAGGTTCAAGTTGCAGCTTCCAAAGTGATGGAGGCTCTGCAACCGCTCCATAAGTACAAGCAACTGACCATGGTGCTCCAGACTATGGCTCGAGAGATCGAACGTCTCCACGAAGATAACCAGCAGCTCCGCGCCGCCCTCGTAATCTATCGCGAAGTGGACCGGCGACAAAAGTTAACGGCGCGGGTTGGCAAAGAAACGCCCCGCATCGTCTCGCTGCCGGGGTCTATTTGCTCTCCGTACTTTGCGGGTTGACCGACCGCGCGATCGCCGGCAATTCCGGCGAATCCGTTTGCGCCGCGTACTGCATCAGGCCGGCCTTTAATAGTTCGAAGGCCGTTTGCGGATCGTCGGCAAACTGGAACAGGTC
>PLZX01000049.1 GCA_003152325.1 Bryobacterales bacterium
CCGCGCTCCCGGAAGACTCCGCCATCCTGCAATACATCCGGGCCGTGGATGCGCACCTGGGCGTCCGTTCCCATCTGGATTGTTCCTCAACGGACGCCAACATTCCGCTCTCGCTGGGAATTCCGGCCATCGCCATCGGGGCGGGAGGCATCGGCGGCGGCGCTCACACCACGCAGGAATGGTTTCGCCCCGAAGGCCGCGATCTGGGTCTGAAGCGGATCTTCCTGACGCTACTGCTGCTGCTGCGGGGCAGTCTGGGCGAGGGCAACGCGGGCGCCGGGACCGGCAAGTGAGTCGCCGCCGGGCCGCCGAGGCCGCCCTGGCTTTGAACGCGGTGGTCTGGGGCGCCACCTTCGTCGTGGTGAAATCGGCGCTGCTCCACGTTACCCCCATCCTTTTCCTGGCGCTGCGGTTTTCGCTAGCCACGCTGGCTCTGCTGGCGCTCTTCCGCGGAGCGGCGTTGCCTACCGGCCAAGGCCGGCGATCCTGGCGTGCGGTAGGGGCCGGGGCGCTGGCCGGCGTCTTCCTNNGGTTAGACCCCAGATCTCCGAGGTGGCTGGGGTTGTAGTGGCCACCGTCGGGCTTGGCCTGATGACGCTCAAAGGCGCTTCCGGATCCATGAGCCTGGGCGATCTGTTGACGTTTTTGTGCGCTTTCGGGTTCGCCGCATACATTGTGACGCTGGGCCACTTCGCCGGAGACATGAGCTTCGAACTTCTATCGGTTACGCAAGTGGGTGTTGCCGCGTTGTTATCGATATCACTCTTCTGGTGGGCCGAATCCCCGCGGGTGGAGTGGCGTCCGGCGGTGGTCTGGGCCATACTGATAACAGGATTGCTGGCTACTGCGTTGGCCTTTACGATTCAGGCGTGGGCTCAGCAGTACACCTCTTCGACGCGGACTGCTCTGATCTACATGCTGGAACCGGTGGTAGCCTGGATTACGTCGTACTGCATTGCGGGTGAGGGCCTATCAGGGCGCGCCGCCGCGGGCGCGGCTCTCATCTTAGGCGGGGTTGTCCTGGTAGAAGTGAAACCGTTGAACCCGCGGCGGCATCCATTTTCAATAGCAGAGGAATAGGTAAGATCCCATGAGTTTCTTGGACAAGGTACGCACACAGAAGTTGCTTTCGTTCACGGTGATGCTGTTTACGCTGTCGTTCGGCATCGTCCTGGGTACGCTCATCAATTCGGGTGTGAAGGCCGCCAAAGACAATGGCCAGGCCCCCGGTGCGACACCGCTGGTGATTCCCAACCCGGTGGAGTTGTCGAACACATTCAGCCAGATCGCCAAGCAGGTGGCGCCCTCGGTTGTGAACGTCTCAGTCGTCTACAACCCACAGCCTGCGCGCGCCCGCACGGGGCGCCGCCCGACGACGCCGGACGACGGCGATCAGGGCGCCGACAACGGCATGAACGATTTTTTCAACCACTTTTTCGGCGGCAACCCGTTCGGCAATGGCAACCCGGAGATGCCCAACAGCCGCGGGGGCGAAGCGCTGGGCTCCGGCGTGGTGGTGGACGCGGCCGGCTACATTCTGACGAACAATCACGTGGTGGACAAGGCCGACAAGATCAAAGTGAAATTTCCAGGCGACCCGGTGAAATATGACGCCCACGTGATCGGCGTGGATGCGCCCACGGACCTGGCGGTGATTCGCGTGGAGGGCAAGCACAACCTGGCGCCGGTCAAAATCGGCAACTCCGACGCCGTCCAGGTGGGCGATTGGGCCATGGCCATCGGTTCCCCGTTCGGCTTCGACACNNTTCCTGCAGACCGACGCGGCCATCAACCCGGGCAATTCGGGCGGTCCGCTGCTGAACATGCGCGGTGAGGTAATCGGCATCAACACGGCCATCGCGTCGCGTTCCGGCGGCTACGAGGGCATCGGATTCGCGCTTCCCATCAACACGGCTGCAGGGGTCTACAACGACATCATCAAGACCGGTAAGGTGACCCGCGGTTCGATCGGCATCTCATTCAACAAATCGGATGACCCCCGGACTACCGCCGCGCTCAAAGTGTACGGCGCAACTGAAGGCGTGTTCGTGGCAAGCGTAGCGGCCGGCGGTCCCTCGGAAAAGGCCGGAATCAAGATGGCCGACGTAATTGTGTCGATCAACGGGCAAACCATTCACGACGGCGACCAGTTAATCGGCATCGTCACCGCTACTCCGGTGGGCAGCAGCCTGGATATCGGCGTACTCCGCGACGGCAAGCGCGAAAACTTCAAGGTTGTGGTGGGGAACCTGGCTCAGATTTTCCCCGAGGAGTTCGGCGGCGGACGCCAGGAAACTCCCAGCCAGAGCGAAGGCACGACGGTCAGCTTCGGCATGACCATCAACCCGTTGACCGACCGCCAACGCGAAACCCAGGGGATTAAGGAAAAGGGCGGCGTGATGGTGTCCGAGGTGGATCCCGGCTCTTTCGCCGAGGACGTCGGCCTGGAGCGGGGCGAACTGATTCTGGAAATCAATCGCCATGCGGTCAATTCGGTGGAGGATATCAAGAAGATCCAAGCCACCTTGAAGCCGGGCGACCCAGTCATGTTCCGCGTGATGCGGCACGACCCCAGACGCAACGAGTGGTCTTCGGTCTTCCTGCCCGGAACTCTCCCCAACCAGATGCACTAACCGGCTCCGCGAATCGGGGCGGCCGCCAGATCGGCTGGATGGCCGTCCCCCGGGGCCCCGTCCCCTGGGGCCCCCCTCCGGACCTGAACCCCTGTTACACTAGTTCACTGAACATGCGGACGATTCTGACTTGCGCAGCCGCCCTGTCGATGGCGGCACTCGCCTGGGGCGTCCAGCCCGCTGCTTCAGCGGTGAAAAAGAAGGCACCCGTAAGGAGAGTGGCCGTGAAGTCCGCTGCCAGGAAACCGGCGGCCCCATCCAAGACCGCAGCTGTCGTCCACACGGCTGCCGCCAGGAAGTCCGTCAAGAAAGTCGCCGTCAAGCGCACCACCTGGCGTAACCGGCAAGCCGCCCCCAGTTCCGACCGCTATCTTGAAATCCAGAATGCCCTGGTAGCCAAAGGCTACCTGCCGGCTGGCGCCGCCACCGGCGCCTGGGACCAGGCTTCCGCCGACGCCCTCAAGAAGTTCCAAGCCGAGCAAAGCCTCGACTCCAACGGTAAGATCAATTCCCTTTCGCTGATCGCCCTGGGGCTCGGTCCAAGGCACGACAGCAGTTCCACCAAGACGGCGGAAGGCGGCAACGCCCCGCCCGAACCCACCGGCCGGTAGCTGCTATACTCCGGACCAAGGAGCCTCCATGTTCCCTCTTCGTGTGCTGAGCGCATACCTTTTGACCGCCGGCCTGATCTGCGCGGCCGATTCCGACGCCGTGAAACAGGCTGCCGCGCGAGTGGAACAACGGTTCGCTCAAGCGCCCGAGGCGCTCAGACCGGCGTTCCGGAAGCTGGCCGCAGAGGCTCTGCAGCAGCGCTATCCGGATCTCGCGAGCCAGTTTTCCGATCCGGCCGCTGCTCCGGCTCTCCCGCGGGTAGCCACGCCGCGCACGCCGCCTTCGGCCGAAGCCGCCGCCATCCAGAAAAGCATGGGCCAAATTCGGTCGCTTGCGACCGACGCCGAGCGCGGCAGCGTGGTCATTAAGCTGGCCGCCGACATCCGCGCGCTGCCCGCCGGCCGCGAAAAACTCGGCCTGGCTTCCAGCCTCTCAAACCTCGCCACCGAAGGCGATCTGGGCAAAGAAGCGCTGAACCAAGTGGCCGCCGCGCTGGCCCAGGCTCTTCACGAAACCGGAGGCGCCGCCGGTAATTACATCGAGCTGGCGAAGTTGGTCCGCTACGAACACGTCACTCCGCCGCCCGCCGACCCGGCTCTGGACGCCGCCACTGCCGTGCTTGAGTTGCGCGACCAGGTGCTCCAGGAGACCGGCTTCACCCTCACGGCGCTAGACGGCAAAGTTTACAGTCTGAACGCCCTGCGCGGCCACGTGGTTCTGCTGAACTTTTGGGCCACCTGGTGCCCGCCCTGCCGCAAAGAAATGCCCGACATGCAGAAGCTCTACGAGCGTTACGAGAAGAAGGGCCTCATCGTGCTGGCCGTCTCCGACGAGAAGCGCGAAACCGTGGAAGGCTTTCTGGCCAAACAGAACTACACCTTCCCGATTCTGCTCGACCCGGGCCGCAGCACCAACACGGCATTCTACGTGGAAGGCATCCCGAAGAGTTTTTTATTCGATCGCCAAGGCCGGCTGGTGGCCCAATCCATCGACATGCGGACGGAATCCCAGTTCCTGCAAATGTTCAAGACCGCCGGCCTGGAATAGATCAGCTCCGGGCTAGTGCTGGCTGACGGACAGCACATTGCCGTCCGGGTCCTTGAACCAGGCCACCTTGCCGCCACCTGGCGGGCTCCAGATCCCGCGTTCTTTGTCCTGCACGAAAGGATACTTCTCTGTAGCCACACCGCGCTCCGCGAGCCACCCGACCGCAGCTTCGACGTCCGCTACTTCCCAGCCCAGAACGGTGCCCTGCAAGGGCGTAAACTTGGGGGCCTTGGAAATCCGGATGTGGTGCCCCCCGACTTTCAGCGCGAGCGCAAACTGATCCAGGCTGATAAACTCAAAACCCAACTTGCCTACATAAAACGCTTTCGCCTGGTCGTAGTCAGTCGTAACTAGAAACCCAACCATCTTACCTTTCGCCAGCATCGTCTCCTCCATTCGCCTTTAAGGAATACCACTTGCGGAATTCCATTTCTCGCGTTATTGTGACAAGAAATGTCGGAAAAGTGCCACAGCATCCTGATGGATTCCCGGGGACGCGCTGTGGCCCAAATCGCCAGCATCTCCTGCGACTTCAAGAACGGCAAAGTCATCCCCGAACACTTTCATCCGGAACACCAACTGGTATTCGCATCGACCGGCGTGATGACCGTACACACCGGCCAGAACGTTTGGGTGGTCCCCCCGATGCGGGCCGTCTGGATTCCGGCGCTCACGCCGCACCGCATCGTCATGTCGGGTTTGGTCTCCATGCGGACCCTGTACTTTCTCCCCGCGCTGGGCCCCTCGCTCCCCAAAAAGTGTTTCACGATGAATGTATCGCCACTGCTCCGGGAGTTGATTCTGCACGCCTGCCAGTTTCCGAAATTGCGGACCGCCTCTCCGGTGCAAAAACGGATTATCGAGGTCATCGTCGATCAATTGAAGGCCGTGCACTCCATTCCTTTGCAGTTGCCGCAGCCGTCCGATTCGCGGGCTGTGCGAGTGGTGCAGTCTCTCTTCCGCAATCCCGGTGATTCGCGAACTCTCGAAAACCTTTGCAGGGAATGCGGTGCCAGCAAGCGAACCGTGGAGCGCCTCTTTATCCGGGAAACCAAAATGACGTTCGGCAAGTGGCGCCAGCAGCTTCGCTTGCTCCATTCGGTCGAACTGCTGGCTTCCGGCGAAAAGGTGACGGCCGCGGCTCTGGGCGCGGGATACAACAGCGCCAGCGCCTTTATCGCCATGTTCCGTAAACAGCTCGGGGCGACTCCTAAGTGCTACTTATCCGGCTGAACGGGTTGTCGGAGCGCGTGGCCAGACGGACGAGCGGTTGAAACTCGCTTTCCTGGGTAACCGCCAGCAGACTCGCAGCGTGGTTCGTGATGATGCCATCGACGCCCATGCGGATATAGTCGCGCTGGAGATCGTCGTCCTCGACCGTCCAAACGTAGATAAAACGCAATCGCCCGGTGGCCGCGCGAAACTGGCAGGCCTGCTGCATCGACGGCTTCACGTGTGGCCCCAGGATGGAATTCAGCACCGAAATCCCATTGCCAAAGCAAGGGTTCGGGACGCCCGCCGCTTCCAAAGCTTCGCACACCGCCACAGGGTCATTCTCCTCATCGATCATGCCGCCTTCGCGCGGACCGAGCGTGCTCCCCATGGTCTGGAACATAGCGGTCTCGGAAAGATTGGCCACCGAAAGGATCACGTTCAAGCCGGTATCGAAGGTCAGGAGCGTGCGAATCTTATTCAAAAGCCGGACGCCATGCTCCGCGGTGGCAACCTTCGGTTTGCAGTCGAAGATCACCAGCGCCAACTCCGGCCTCTGGACCGCGATGTCATGCAAATCGGTGAGGAACTGTTCGAGCGATGGAGTGGTTGGGGCGCCGCCTCCATCCGGATCCAGCAGCCCCGCTTCGCTGATGCAGAACTCTTCCGGGAGGTGCCGGTACATATTGAGGTCCGGCTCGATGGCATTGGCCCCGGCGTCCAGCGCCGTATGCACATCCGCGATGGTGTCCGGATTATGGCCTACCACGTAAAAAGGCCGCGTTCCGTCGGGCATAGTAAGAGAAGACTACACCAATGCTTCGACCGGTGGCAAGCACGGCTTCGGGACTCAGACAATCTCCCTCAGTAGTGATATCGCGCCATCAGGAAGTCAATCCGTGTTCCGGCGACGCGGTAAACCATCCGGTGCCCCTGGGTGATCCGCCTCGACCAGCATCCCGCCAGGCTGTGCTGGAGCGGCTCCGGCTTGCCGATCCCCTGGAAAGGATCGCGCAGCACCGCCTCTACCAGACTCAGGACGCGAAGAGCGACGCTCCGGTCGGTTTCCACCCAAAACCGGAGATCCTCCAGGAACTCGCGCTGAAAGACCGCCTCGCGATCAGCGGCCGGCCTCAAGCGACATCCCCCTGCGCAATCGTGCCAAGGTCATCGCACGGCCCTGGCTTTGCTCTGCCCTGTTCAGAGCCGCTATCAACCGCTTCGCATTCCGTGGAGATCGCAGCAGGTACGCCGTCTCCAGGAGTCCCGCCAGTTCCGTTGCGGGCACGAGCGCGACGTCCTTGGCCCCTCTGCGGCGGACAATCACCACTTCCTGATCGTCCACCACGCGATCCAGAATGCTGGCAAGATTGCCTCGCAAGTTTGTGTAGGTAGTTTCAGAAGCCATCGGAACGCCCATTCTTATTGTACAGGAAAGCTGTACGTGCGTCCCTCACTTCTCGCCCGTGCCTAGCAGCGTCTCAAAGTACGGCGCTTCCGGCTCTTTATAGACCAGCGCGGTCTCCACGTGCTTAAAGCCCGCTCCCTTTAAGTACCGCTCCAGTTCCAATTCCGTGAAGCCCAGCCACAGGTCCGCGTACATTTCCCGGGCCTCTTCGAAATGGTGGCGGTTCAAATCCAGGACAGCGACGCGGCCGCCCGGCTTGAGAATCCGCCGCGCTTCCTCGGCGGCCCGCTCGGGATGCCGGGCGTGATGCAGGGCCTGGCTCAGAAACGCCAGGTCCACCGTGCCGGTGCGAATGGGCACATTCTCCAAATCGCCCAGCCGGTATTCCATGTTGCCGATGCCGTGTTTGCGCGCCAGCGCTGCGCCAAACTCCACCATTTTCTCCGAATTGTCGACGGCGATGACCTTCTTTGCCCGCTGCGCCATCAACTGCGAAATGGTCCCTTCACCCGCCCCCAGATCGGCGATCACCATGGGCGGCATGAGCTTCAGAAGGGCCTCCGCCACGCCTTTCCAGGAGCGCCCCGGGACGTGCTGCCGGCCGAACTTGCCGGCCAGTTCGTCGAAGTAGCGCCGCATCTGGTCCTGGCGCTTGCGCAGGGCGTGGCGCAACGACTGCCGGTCTTCCGCCGATTCCGGAACTTCGGCCGCCGCTTTGCGCAGCAGCTCCATCAGGTCAGTGGGCGCCGTCAGACGGTAGAAGGCGTTCTTGCCGGTACGCCGGTCGTCCACCAGGCCCGCCTGTTTCAACTGCGCCAGGTGCGTGGAAATCTGGCTCTGTCCCTTGCCGAGGATGTCCTGCAGTTCGGCCACCGAAAGCTCTTCCTGCTCGAGCAGCAGCAGCAGGCGTACGCGGGTCGGATCGGCTGCAAGGCGGAGAGATTTGAGGATTGACGCCATGATCGAAATATTCTAATATCAATGTATCAAGATTTCTCGATACGAGGTATTCTTAATGGGCACCACCACCTTGAACCAGACCGCCACCGACTTCAAAGTCGCCTCGCTCACGCTCGCCGATTGGGGCCGCAAGGAAATCTCCATCGCCGAGTTCGAAATGCCCGGGCTGATGGCTATCCGCCGCAAGTACACGAAGGAAAGGCCGCTAGCCGGCGTGCGCATCACCGGCTCGCTCCACATGACCATTCAGACCGCCGTGCTGATCGAAACGCTGGCCGATCTGGGAGCCTCGGTGCGCTGGGCAAGCTGCAACATTTTCTCCACCCAGGACCACGCCGCCGCAGCCATCGCCGCCGCAGGCCTCCCGGTGTTCGCCTGGAAGGGCGAGTCGCTCGAGGACTATTGGTGGTGTACGTACCAGGCGCTCTGTCATCCGGGCGGCAAGGGCCCCCAGTTGATTGTCGATGACGGCGGCGACGCCACGCTCCTCATCCACAAAGGTTACGAGTTGGAAGAAGGCAGCGATTGGGTTAACACCCCATCTGAGGCGCACGAAGAGGATGTGATCAAGGCGCTCCTCAAGCAGGTCCACAAGGAGCGCCCGAAGCACTGGCACGAAGTAGTGAAGAATTGGCGCGGCGTTTCCGAAGAGACCACCACCGGCGTGCATCGGCTTTACAAGATGCACGAAGCCGGCAAGCTACTGGTTCCCGCCATCAATGTGAACGATTCCGTCACAAAATCCAAGTTCGACAATCTCTACG
>PLZX01000270.1 GCA_003152325.1 Bryobacterales bacterium
TAATCGTAGTAGCTGACGAAGTACTCCACCGCGTTGTCCGGGTAGAAGCTTTTGAATTCGTGATAAAGTTGCGCCGCCAGTGTCTTGTTGTGCGCCAGGATCAGCGCCGGCCTCCCCATCGCCTCGATCACCTTGGCCATGGTGAAGGTCTTCCCGGATCCGGTCACACCCAGCAGCACCTGGTGCTGTTCGCCTTCCCGCACGCCGCGCGTCAATTCGGCAATGGCGTTTTCCTGGTCGCCGCACGGCCGGTAGTTCACCGCCAATCGAAAGCCCATGCTACTTCCCCGCCTCTCCGCACTTGGCCAACTGCTTCTCGGCCGACCGCGTGCTTGCCGCGTCGGCGCCGAATGCCTGGCGCCGCGCCGCCGCCGCGCCGGCGAGCGCTAATCTTCCCTCTTCCCGCCGCCCGCCGGCGCACAGCAACGCTCCGCGAGCTACCGCTCCCTCGGCGCGAAACCACGGTCCTTTCGGTTGCGCCTTCGCCGCGTCGCCTTCCCAAACCTCGAGCTCTCCGATGGTCTCCGTCCGGTTCCCCTTCAGAATCTCCAGCTGGATCCGCGCCAGCCGCAGCGAAAGGACTTGCTGCGCGTCCGGCCGGAGCGTCCTCTCTTCGCACGGATAGGCTTCTTGAAACAGGCCGTCGGCCTCATCCAGGGCTCCCCGCCGCGCGCAGTACATTCCCAGAATGGCACTTCCCACGCACCATTCCAGCGGGCGGGGCTTCATCCGCCCTTCAATCTCCAATCCCTGCCGGATCTCGCGCTCGCCCTCGTCGGGCTTGGCGACGGCCGTCAGCGCTCCCTCGTTCATCAGGGCCAGCGCGTAGGCCGGGCTGTCTGCTCCCACCCGGCGGCCCAACTCGACCGCACGGCCCACCAACCGCTTGGCTTCGCCGGTCGCGCCGTCCCTCGTCATCGGCACCGCCGCCGCATTGAGCAAAAGCAGGCTCTCTACCGCGGGCGGTACCGGGCGGCCGGCCGCGGCCATCTCTCGCAGCGATTCGTCGAACTGTTTCGACGCTGCCTGCAGATCGCCCTCCAGATAGGCATTGCGCGCCAGGTATCCTTTGATCTCCGCCGCGAGCACCGGGTCCTTCTTCGTGTCCACCAACTGCATCCCGCGTGTCAGGTTCTTTTCGGCTTCTTCCGTATACCCCAGTTCGGCCAGCGCGTGCCCGATGTCGGCGCGCACCCGCGCTTCCAGTTGCGGCTGGTCGGCCATCTCCGCGGAGAGATGGTCCGCCGCGTAGCGCATCGCATCCACTACGTGCGCCGCCCGGCCCTCGGCCCGGAACGGCCCCGACGAAACGTCGTACCCCAAGCCCATCACGTGGCTCAGAAAACTGGCTAACCGGCGGCTGCGCTCGGCCTCCTGCCTGGTGTGCCGCACCTCGATGGTCAGCGCCACCGCGGCAGCCGCCAGCGTCACCGCCAGTACCGCCCCCAGCGCCGCCCCCATGCGGTTCCGCGCCACGAACCGCTCCGCCCGGTACGCCCATGTCTTCGGCCGCGCCTCCACCGGACGCTTCTCCAGGTGCCGCCGGATGTCCGCGGCCAGTCGCTCCGCGGAAGGGTATCGCCGCGCCGGCTTTCCGTCGATGGCCTTCAGCACAATGTTGTCCACGTCGCCGCGCAGCGCTTCCCGCTCGTTCTCTGTCAGGCCCGCCGCTGAACTCGGCGCCGGCGCCGTCCGCTCCAGCGCTTCCTGCACCGTCTGGAATGTGCTCCGCTCCCCGGCGCCGAAGGGCAGGGTCCCGGCCACCAGCTTGTAGAGCGTCATCCCCAGCCCGTAGACGTCGCTGAGCGTCGTCACCGCTTCGCCCCGCAACTGCTCCGGGCTGGCGAACGACGGCGTCAGCGGCGCCATGGTTTCCAGATTGCCGCCGTCCATCTTGCGCGCCGTGCCGAAATCCACCAGCTTCAGCGTGCCCTCTTCGTTCACCAGTACGTTCGAAGGCTTGATGTCGCGGTGCAGCACCAGGTGGCGGTGAGCGCTCTCCACCGCCGAACAAAGCTGCAGGAACAGCCGCAACCTCTCGGCCAGCGGCAACTTCCTTTTCTGGCAGTAGTCGTCCAGGTGCATTCCATCGACAAACTCCATTACCAGGTACGGCTCGCCTGCCGCGCTCACTCCGCTGTCGAACAGGCGCGCGATATTGGGATGCTCCAGCCGAGCCAGAATCTCCCGCTCGCGCCGGAACCGGTCCATGAAGTCCCACGACAACAGGTTCCGCGCCATCACTTTCACCGCGGCCCGCTGTTCGTGTTGGCCGTCGGCGCGGTGCGCCAGGTAAACTTCGGCCATGCCGCCGCTGCCCACCAGTTCGCTGGTCTCCCAGGCTCCGAATCGGCGCGATCGCTCCGATCCCCGGTTCTCTTCGTCGTAAGCCTCGAGCAGGGTCCGCAACTCGGCGTGCAGTTTTTCATTCGCCCCGCACCGCTCCTCCAGCAGCCGCTCGCGCTCCTGGCCCTCCAGCGGCCACGCCGCTTCGAAGATGTCCCGCAGGTTTTCCCAGTCCATCATTCGCCGGTTCCGCTCAGCCGGGCGTTCAGCCACGCGCGCGCAAACCGAAGCCGCCGGTCGACGGTCGCTTCCGATAAGTGCATCAGCTCGCCCAATTCGGCCACGCTGTACCCCATCAGATACCGCAGTTCCACCAGTCGCACCAGTTCCGGATCGCTCTTCGCCAGTAGCTCCAGCGCCGCGTCCAGGTCCAGAATCGCCGGCTCCGGCAGTTCCGTCCAGGCCAGTTGCGCCGTGAGCGGCACCCGCTCCCACTGGCCTTCGCGCTTGCCGGCCAGCCGCCGGCGCGCGTGCTCGATCAGGATTCTCCGCATTTGCGTCGCCGCGAACGCGAAAAAATGGTGCCGGCTCTTCCACTCCATGCGCTGCAGTTGCCGCAGCCGCATGTACGCCTCATTGACCAGCGCGGCCGGATTGATGTTGTGACGGTCGTGCGACGCGAGGCTCGATGCGATCGCCAGGAGGCGCTTGTAGACCGAATCCACCACCTGGTCGTAGGCGCCCTCGTCGCCTTCCCGCCATCGCTTCAGCAAGAGCGTCACTTCGGTGGTCTCGCCGGAGGAAGACATCCCAAATCGATTCTGTCATAGGCTTGGATTTCTGCGCAAGAAATCCGCTGCTATCCTGAAGAATAGTGGCTTTGAACCCCTCCTCCGTGTCCCGACTGATGGTGCGTGCCACCAACTGGCTCGGCGACGCGGTCATGTCTCTGCCGGCCATCC
>PLZX01000179.1 GCA_003152325.1 Bryobacterales bacterium
ACGCTGGATACCGGTGCATCGGATTGCCCGTCCGGTCGTTCACGAAAACCTGGATGGCCCGTTTGAACTGGTTGCCACGGTCGATCAGCAACAGCTCTTTCTGCCGCTCGGCTTCGAAAGCCACCCGCGGCATTTCCATGTACAGCGTTATGGCCACGCACGCCGCCAGCAGAAACACCATCAGCAGCGCAAACCCCGATTCCTTTCGCCGCCGTTTCATCCCGCCATCTCCGGTTCCAGCGGCAAACTCTGTTGCCGCTTAGACTGCATGTCTTCCATCACCACCAGGTTCTGCGCGATGCGCACCACGCGGTAGCGTCCCTTCAGCGTGGTTCCTTCGGTCGCCTGGAGAATCTCGTCGTTATCTAGAAAATAGGCCGTCTTCTTTCCATTGTTGCGCTCCGTGCAGAAGCCGTAATACTTGAGCGGAATGGCCAGCGGTATCGTGTTCGGGTCGACCGGCGGCGGAGGCGGTGGCGGCGGAGGGTTCGGCCCGTAGGTCTTCCACACGTGCGGCTCTGCGCCCTTGAGCAGTTCCGCTTCGTGCACCGGCGGAGCCTTCAGAATCTGGAACAGATCGCGCTCGCCTCCGGCTTGCGGCACTGCCTGAACTTTCGCCAGCCAGTCCAGCCGGATCGTCGGATCCACGGTCCGGATATCGATGATCTGGTCTTCCTTCTTCTTGGGACGCAACTTCGGACGGAATTCCTGCGACTGTGCGCGCGCCGCCTCCCGCTGCGGAGCAGCCTTTGCCGTGTCGGGCAGCCCGACCGCCTCTGGAATCGCGTCCGCCGCCCGCGTCCTCGCAGACGGTGCCGGCGCCGCCGAAGGCCCGGAGAAAAAGTTCGAATACACCCCGTACGCCGCAATCACTCCCAGCACCGAAAGCGCCCAGACGGCCGTCTTGTTTTCGCCGCCGATCTTCATAATGCCGCCCCCGCTTCGTCGCGCGCGAAGGTAATCACTTTCAGCGTCACGTTGATCACCTGCGGCCCGCCCTGCACGCCGTTCTGCTGCTGCTGCGTGGCGTTGAGTTGCATGCTGTCCAGAATTAGGAACCGCGGCGATTTTTCCAGCAGGTTCACCAACTTGGTGAGCGCCGCATAGGTGCCTTCGAAGCCCTGCGTGATGGTCACCATTTCCAGCGTGTCGCTGCCTTCGATGGGATCGGTTGCCGTGACCGAAGGCAGCGCGCGGATGCCCGCGTCGGTAGCCGCCTTGGTCATTTCCGCCAGCGTCGCCTCCGCCATGCTGCGCGATGAGATCACGTACTCGCTCAGAAACTCGTCGCCTTCGGTGCGCGCAATCTCTACCTTCGCCACCAGGCTCTTGCTGCCCCCCAGTTTCGTCTGCAACGCCTGTAACTGGGCGCTCAGCGTCTGCTGATCGCGCCGCAGGTCGTCCGCCGAGCCGCCAAACGGTTTGAAGGCCACCACCGCCATCGCCAGGTTGGCCGCCAGCAGAACGCCGATCAACGCGCGCATCAGCACGCGCGGATCTTTGAACCGCACCTGCTTCCAATGCAGCTTTTCCGCCAGCTTAAAGTTTTTGAGCATAGGGCACCAACAAAGCTTCCCGGAAGAGCGGTTCTGCCTGCGTCGGCGGCTGGCTGCTCTTGCCCTCCGCCACGCCAAACAGCGGCGACTCGGCGAGAGAATGGAACATCTTTACCACTTCGAGCGGCGAAGCCGCCGCCACCACCATGTCCAACATCACCCGGCCCTGGTTATCGATGGTCGGATGTACCCGCACAATCTTCACGTTGTACGGAATGGTCTTCTCCAGGTCCGTGAAGATCCGGTTCCAACTGATTCCTTTGCGCCGCAGCAGCGTATTGATAAACACGCTGCGCTCCAGCACCGAAGCATTCTCCGGCTTCTTGACCACCGCATCCAGCTTCGCCTGTTCCGCGTTCAGGTCGTTGATCTGCTGGTGGAGGTTCTTCACTTCGCGCTGCACGTCGGCAATCTGGCGGCGATCCTGCAGCGCCAGGTTCGCTAGCAGCCCCAGCGTCACCACCAGCAGCATGCACACCAACAGAGAGGCCACCACCATCGCCCGGTCGCGCCGGAACGGGTTGCTCGCCAGGTTGATTGGTATCTTCATTTCAGTTGTTCTTCGCTACGGACCGCAAATAGCCCAGCAGTCCCGCATTTTCCTCTCCGGGCGTTCCCAGTGGCGACCGCAGCGGTTCCACTTCCACGCCCAGTTCCTCGGTAAAGCGCCGCTGCGCTTCTTCCGTTTCCGCGCCGAACCCGCACAGCGTCAGCTTCTCCGCGCGGCCTCCCAGGTTGTCTTCCACGTAAACGAAGGTCGGCGCCAGCACCGCCGCCACATCTTCCAAATCGGCCGACGGCAGTTCCACGCAGCGCGCCATTTTGAGGACGCTCTTGTTGCGCACCAGCACCGTGAGCACCCGCCCCGCCAGTTTCGCGAACACGTTCAGCCCGGTTTCCGGCGCCAGTTCCAGCGCCGCCAGCGACGACATCGTCACCAGTCCGGGATTCATTCCCGCGGCGCGAAACGGAGCCTCGTACCGCGCCACAATTTCCTGCGGCGTCATTACCACCACCACATCCGTTCTCTTAGCGCCGGTCTGCACCGCGTAGCTGATTGCCGCCGTATCCACGTCGAACGGCACGCTGCGCTTCAGCCGGAATCGGATCAGCGCCAGTTGCTCCTTGGCGTCCGCCGGAAAATGGTCGAAATCCAGAACCGTGATGCGCGCGCTGTAATCCGGCAGGATCAGCGCCGCCCCTTTCCGCTTCCAGGCCGCCTGCGTAGCCGCCACCTGCTTCACCGCCGCCAGAAATTCCTCTGCCTCCAGAACGTTTTCCCTCACCGGCGAAACCGACAGCACGCCCGGCCGCAGCGGCTGAAACTCCATCTCCACCCTGGCTCCGATGCGCGCCGCCGCAATCCCCTCCTCGGAGATTTCGAACGCCATCCCCGGCGGCGGGTCCCGCAGTATCGATTTGAAAACGCCTAGCACGGTGTCCTTCCCTGCCTCCCGGCTCGCCTATCCCTCAATGAACGTCACCTTGTTGATTTCCCGCAGCGTGGTGGTCCCCTGCCGCAGCTTCTCCACCGCGGATTCGCGCAGGAACGTCATCCCTTCTTCCCGCGCTGCGCGCTTGATCTCCGACGTCGGCCGCTTGTTCAAAATCAATTCCCGGATGCGGTCCGACAAATCCAGCAGCTCGTGAATCGCCGAGCGTCCGCGGAACCCCGTTCCGCCGCACTCGAAACAGCCGGCCCCTTCCATCATCGGAACATCCCGCCACTCCTCCGGATTCAAACCGCTTTCGATCAGCATCTGGTCCGGGTATTGCACCTGGTGCTTGCAGTGCTCGCAGATCACGCGCACCAGCCGCTGCGCCAGGATGCAATTGAGCGCCGAGACAAAATTGTAGGCCTCTACACCCATGTTGAGGAAGCGCCCCAGCACGTCCAGCACGTTGTTGGCGTGTACCGTGGTGAACACCAGATGGCCCGTGAGCGCGGAGTTGATGGCGATCTGCGCCGTCTCCTGGTCGCGGATCTCGCCCACCATGATCTTGTCNNCTTCGTCGTTCTTGATCTCGCTCAACGCCGCGTACAGCGTGGTGGTCTTCCCCGACCCGGTCGGCCCTGTCACCAGCACCATGCCGTACGGCTCCTGGATGTAGCGCCGGAATTTGAATAGATCGCTTTCGCCGAACCCCACCACGTCCAGCGTGAGCTTGGCGAACTTCTCGCTCATCGATTCTTTATCCAGCACGCGCA
>PLZX01000129.1 GCA_003152325.1 Bryobacterales bacterium
AGGCCTCGACGGCGTCAACAAGATGTCGAAATCGCTCGGCAACTACATCGGCATCACCGAACCGCCAGAGGTCATGTTCCGCAAAGTGATGCAGATCTCCGACGAGCTGATGTTCCGCTACTACGAACTGCTCACCGACAAGAGCCTGGCCGAAATCGCCGTCATGCGCCAGCAAATCACCGCCGGCCAATTGCATCCCATGGAGGCCAAGATCGCGCTCGGCACGCTGATTGTCACCGACTTCCACTCCGCCGCCGACGCCGGTCGCGCCGCCGAAGTCTTCAACTCGGTGGTCCGCCGCGGCGAAATTCCCGCCGACATCCAAACCGTGGCGCTGCCCGAAGGTGTGCGCTCGCCCGCCGGAATCCGCGTCGACAAAATGCTCGCCCGCATCGGCCTCGCCGAATCCGTCACCGAGGCTGTCCGAAAGATTAAGGCCGGGGCGGTGGAGATCAACGGTGAAAAGGTGAGAGACTTGGTGCTGGCAGAACCGCCCGCCGAAATGATCGTCCATGCCGGCAAGAACTGGCGGAAGGTCGCGCTCTGAACACCGTGAGAAAGCTCTACTACTGGAAGCTCAAGCAACGGGAACTCAAACTCGGGGACCGCACCCTGCTGATGGGCGTGCTCAACATCACGCCCGACTCCTTCTCCGACGGAGGGAAATACTCCGATCCCGACCGCGCCTTCGCCCGCGCTATTGAACTCGAAGAACAGGGCGCCGACATCATCGATATCGGCGCCGAATCCACGCGGCCCGGATCCTCCCGCATCACCGCCTCGGTCGAACTGCAGCGCCTGGTTCCGGTGCTGAAGCGGCTGCGCGATCGCCTGGGCATTCCGATTTCGGTGGACACATACAAAGCCGAAGTGGCCGAACGCGCCATCGAGCTCGGCGCCGAGATCATCAACGATCCCTCCGGGCTCACCTTCGAGCCGCAATTGGCGCGCGTGGTCTCCAACCAGGACGCCGGCCTCATCTTGAACCACATGCGCGGCCGGCCCGAAACCTGGGCCAAGCTCGGCCCCATGCGCGAGCCCATGACCACCATCCTGCACGATCTGGAAGCCGCCGTCAGCCGCGCCCGCGGAGTGGGCATCGACAAATCCCGCCTGGTGATCGACCCCGGCTTCGGTTTCGGCAAACGCAAGGAGCAGAATTCGCTGATCCTCGATCGCCTTACCGACCTCGCGGCGCTGGATCTGCCCATCCTCGCCGGACCTTCGCGCAAGAGTTTTCTCACCCAACCCTCCGGCGAAGAGACCCGCTATGCCACGGCCGCCGCGGTGGCCATCTCGGTGTTGCGCGGCGCCCACATCGTGCGCGTCCACGACGTCCTCGAAATGCGCGCCTCGGTTAACGTGGCGGATGAGATTCTCCGCACCAAAGAAAATTAAACGATGCAACTTTGTGCGCTTCCCTCCGTCTAAGGAATTGCCATGAAACGTGCGATTTCAGCCCTCTTTCTGCTGGTTTCCGCAGGATTCGGCCAGTCCGGCAGCCGTATGGTGGATTACGCGCTGCTGCTGGAGGACGCCCCCGTAGCTCAAAAGACCCAAGGCCGGCTGGCCCTTCAGAGCGCTGATGCGCAGGCGCAGATGGCCCGCATTCGCGGGGCCCAAAGCAGTCTGCTGGCGGAGTTGCGCAGCCGCAAGGTCACAGTGGGAGGCACTTCGCAAGTTCTGGTGAATGCCATCTTCGTGCGCGCCACGCCTGAGACCGCGGCACAACTGTTAAATCTCCCCGGCGTGGTCCACGTGGTTCGTGTCCCGCGCCTGCAGCGCGACCTGAACACCGCGCTTGGCCTGGTCAACGTCCCCGGCGCCTGGAACGCAATTACCGGCGGCGTGGCCAACGCCGGCGCGGGAATCAAGATTGGAATCATCGATACCGGCATCGATCAGAACCATCCCGGATTTCAAGATTCATCGCTCACGCCGCCCAAAGGTTTTCCCAAGTGTGATGTTCCGTCTAACTGCGCCTTCACCAACAACAAAGTGATCGTGGCCCGCAGTTACGTGGCGCTCGATAGTTATACCGATACGCCCCCTGTCGCCAACCCCGTCTACTCCACTCCGGATGACACGACTCCTCGCGACCGCGTGGGCCACGGCACCGCCATCGCCATGATCGCCGCGGGCGTGCAGAATACCGGGCCGCAGGGCACCATACAGGGCGTGGCGCCCAAGGCATTCCTGGGCAACTACAAGATTTTCGGCTCACCTGGCGTGAATGATTACGCGCTCTATCATGCGTTCGAGGCGGCTCTGCAGGACGCCATTGCCGATGGCATGGATGTGGTGACGCTGTCACTGAGCGAGGGCAACATGCCATCCTACGGACCGCTCGACGTGGATAAGAATTGCAGTTCAGACGGAAATACTGCGCTGCCTTGCGACATCTATGCTCAGGCGGTGGAGAGCGCTGTAAGTGCCGGCATGGTCGTAGTGGCCGCCGCCGGCAATGACGGCGACATCGGCGTGCTGCCGCACACGCTGAGCACTATTCATACGCCCGGCACCGCTCCCTCCGCCATCACGGTAGGCGCCACTGTCAATTCGCACCTTCTATACCAGGCGGTCCACCTCAACGGACCGGGACTGCCCTCGAATCTGCAGAACTTCAAAGCGCTGTTCGGCGATGGGCCGCACCTCACTCCACCGGCTGCTCCGGTCATCGATGTGGCAAAGCTTGGGAACAACGGTCTCGCCTGCACGGCGCTGTCGGCCGGCTCGCTGGCAGGCGCCGTGGCGTTGATCCAGCGAGGCTCCTGCGTCTTCGCCGACAAGATCAACTACGCGCAGCAGGCCGGCGCAGTGGGCGTAATCCTGTATCAGTCGGTCGGCATCGACACCATTTACAACACCCTGGGCGCGCAGAACACCGCTATCCCGGCCGTCATGATCGGATATTCCGACGGCGTCAACCTAAAAAACTTCATCGATAGCAATTCCGGCGTCACGGCCCAGTTCGACCAGGCCTTCACGCCCGTCACCAATCCGCCCAACAGCATCTGGCCGGCCTCTTCGCGCGGACCGTCGATTGGAAGCCTCAATGCCGGTCAGTATCAAACGTTCGTCGTCAAACCGGAACTCGTAGCCGTGGGCTCCGGCATCTATACCGCCACGCAGACGCTCGACCCCAACGGCGAAGTTTACAACCCCACCGGCTACACCAGCGTCACCGGAACGAGTTACGCCGTGCCGATGGTCGCGGGCGCCGTGGCATTAGTCAAGCAGATGCACCCCACTTGGACTCCCACCCAGCTCAAGTCCGCCGTGGTCAACACCGCGACGCAAGACGTCACCGACACCGATGGCACCACCGCGGGCGTCAACGCAGTGGGTGCGGGCAAGCTCAGCGCCGCCGATGCGATGAACGTGGCGGCCACTCTCAATCCGGCGACCATTGCCTTCGGCCCCGTCATATCCCCGCTAAACATCAGCCGCACCCTCAGCGTCACCAACGTGACGGGCGCCTCGGCGAGTTTTAGCTTCTCGGTGCAACCGACAAAGGCGGCAGTTGGCGCAAGCGTGACGGTTTCATCTATGCCGCCGCTCGGGCCGGGCCTGACCAACACCGTCACAGTCAAGCTGTCGGGCACCCTGCCGGTGGCCGGTTCTTATGAGGGCTTCATCGTAGTCACCGGCCCCGGAACGTCCACGCTGCGCGTGCCATATCAGTTCCTGGTGGGGAGCGGCGTGCCGGCTGATGTTTTCCCGATCTTCGGTGGCAGCTTTCTCGGCGCCACCGGTGACACCAACTGGCTCATTGCGTTCCGGCTGAGCGATGCATTCGGCGTGCCCGTTTCCGGAGCAGTGCAGTTCAAAGCCGTGTCCGGTGGCGGTTCGATCGAGCCCGGCGGCGACGCGCAGACCTTTCGTTACGGAGTCGCCGGCGCCCTCGTCGATCTGGGTCCGCAGCCGGGCCCGCAGATCTTTAACGGAACCGCAGGCGGTCTCACCGTGGAGTTCGACGCCTACGCGCGCCCCTTCCCCACGATCGGCGCCAACAGCGTGATGGATGCCGCCTCCTTCCACACCGACTTTGGCTTGGCTCCCGGCTCTTACATCACCATCAAGGGCACAAACCTCTCGGACACCACCCAGGTATTTTCGACACCCTACCTGCCGGTGTCTCTTTCAACAGTCAGCGTGAGTTTCGATGGCGACGGCTTCAGCCTCCCCGGTCATCTTCATTTCGTCAGCCCCGGCCAGATCAACGTGCAGATCCCCTGGGAGTTCCAGGGCCAGTCGTCGGTAGCCATGAAGGTGACCATCGCGGGCAATACCGCCGATCTCCAGAGCAACGTCTATACCGTGCCGCTGGCCAATTATGCGCCGGCTTTCTTTTTGAATAGCGGGACCGTGGCCGACGCTCTGGACAACACCACAGGCGCTCTAATTACCGCCACCAATCCCGCAATCGCCGGTGAGATACTCCAGCTATACGCGAATGGCCTGGGCCCCGTGACCAATCCGCAGGCGAGCGGCGATCCGGCATCCGCGTCGCCGCTCTCCGAGACCACCAGCGCCGTCACGGTCACCATCGGCGGCAAGCAGGCCACTGTGTTCGGCGGGAACGGGTTCCTGGCGCCGGGCTTCGTCGGACTGTTCCAGATCAACATCCAGGTTCCGTCAGGCCTCGGCTCGGGTCCGCAGCCGATCGCCATCTCGGTGGGCGGCCAAACATCGCCGGCTACCGCCAACGGATCGACAGTCAATTTGCCGATCAAGTAGCCCCTGGCTCCCTTCGCTATAATGAAACCCTGGGAGCTGTTCCCGTTCGATGCTCGATATCAAGAAGAAGCTGCAGGATGAAATCACCGTGCTCGATTACGAGTTGAAAGTCGAGCTGCCGAAAGAAATCCTGAAAGCGCGGGCTCACGGCGACCTCAGCGAAAACGCCGAGTATCACGCCGCCAAGGAACGCCAGGGCTTCGTCAACGCCCGCATTAATCAGTTAAAGCACCGGCTGGCTGAGATCTCGATGATCGATTTCACCAAGATCCCCCATGATCGGTCCGGGCTCGGTTCCATCGTCGTCGTGCTCGACGTCAACCGCGACGAAGAGATGACGTATAAACTGGTGACGACCGAAGAAGCCGACGCCGCCAACGGAAAGGTCTCCACGACGTCGCCGATCGGGCGCGCCCTGTTGGGCAAGGAAGTCGGCGATGTGGTCAAGGTACAGAGCCCGGGCGGCGTGAAGGAACTGGAAATTCTCAAACTCACCACCATCCATGATGCAGTTGAATAAGTTATGACCTTTACCCGTGGGATCGGGATTGTCTTTGGCGCCATCATCGATCGCATTGTGCGCTGGCTGGCGCTCTCGAAGATTCACCCCAACGTCCTCACCTTTCTCGGCCTGGTGATCAATATTTGGGCGGCTTGGCTCTTCTCCAGGGGCAGTTTCAAGTGGGCCGGCGCCGTTGTCATCGGCGCAGCTCTCTTCGATATGGTGGACGGCCGCGTGGCCCGCGCCACCAAACAGGTCACCCGCTTCGGCGGTTTCTTCGATTCCGTCATGGACCGCTATTCCGACCTGGCTCTCTACATGGGCCTGCTAGTCTATTACGCTTCCATCAACCGCTTCTTCTACATCGTGCTCACCGCCATCGTGATGACCGGCTCGGTCATGATCAGCTACACCCGCGCGCGCGCCGAGAATGCCATTCCCAAATGCAAAGTCGGCTTCCTCGAACGGCCCGAGCGCGTGGTTCTCA
>PLZX01000094.1 GCA_003152325.1 Bryobacterales bacterium
ACGTGGCCGATACCCAGAACAACCGTGTCCTGGTTTATAACCATATCCCCACTTCCAATGGGGTGGCGGCGGACCTGGTGATCGGGGCCGCCAATTTCACCACTTTCGCGGAACCGGATATCACCCAGCAAAGCACCGGCGCTTCCGCCAGCAACCTGCTCAACCCNNAATAATTCCTTTACCGGTACCGCCGCCACATCCAGCACCGATACCAATAAGGAAGTGCCGGTGCTGTGCACAGTCTCCAACGGCACCGATCCCTACGGAAATCCCACCTATCCGGGCGGCTGCGAAGCGACTTTGGACTTCCCCCGGTTCGCCCTGGCCGGCGGAGGCCACCTGTTTATCGCCGATGGCGGCAATGACCGGGTGCTGGTGTTCGACCAGATTCCCACTAAGAGCGCCACCGCTGCCGATTACATCCTGGGCCAGATCGGCGGCACCGTCAACCAGGCTTCCGACGCAACCGATTCGCTTCGCACACCTCTTTCGCTGGCCTGGGACGGCACCAATCTCTACGTCAGCGACGCTTATAACCGGCGCATCACCGTCTATTCCATCGGCACGAATAACGTGGCCTACCAGGCCGTGCGCAACGCCGCTACCTTCGATATCACGGCGCGCGGCAACATCGCGGTCGGCGGCACTATTCAGGCTGGCGACATCGGCACCATCACCGTGAACGGCACCAACTATCCGTACACGGTCAAGACCGCCGATACGTTAGCCGGCATCCTTCAGTCTCTGGTGACATTGATTAACGCCGCCAATAACGGCGCCGGCGATCCGAATATCATCGTTACGGCCGACACGACGAATCTGGACCTGCTGTTCACCGCCAAGACGCCGGGCACTCTCGGCAACAACGTCACTTACTCAGCCGCTGTGACGGCGGCTACGGGTTCCACCACGGTGGGGCTTACCCTTACTGCCGCCGGCACCAACCTGTCGGGCGGCGGGGATGCCGCCACTCTCGCTCCCGGAACCTTGGTGAGCATCGTGGGCACGGGCCTTTCGGCGAACACTCTGAGCGCCGATCCTGCGGCTACCCAGTTGCCTACCAAACTCGGCGGCACGGAAGTCTATTTCAACGGAATCCAGGCGCCGCTGGTGTATGTCTCACCAACCCAGATCAACGCGCAAATTCCTTGGGAGCTCGGCGACACCACCAGCATCAGCGCCTACGTCCGTTCGGTGATGAGCGATGGGAGCATCATGGTCACCACCCCCATGGCAGCCACCCTCGTTCCGGCCGACCCGGGCATCTTTGCGCAGCTTGGAACTTCCAATCCGGCCATCGCCGTGGCCCTGCACTCGTCGAGCTATGCCAATGCCGTGGTTTCGGTGGATGGCGCGGTCACCGCCGGCAACCTGGCAACGGTCACGGTGGCAGGCCGTACGTATTCGTATACTTCGCAGAGCACCGATACCCTCGACACCGTTCGCGATAACCTGGTGATCCAGATCAACAACGACCCGCAAGTGAGCGCGGTGGCCGCGGGAGTCTTCGACCGCATCATCCTCACGGCCCGCGTGCAAGGCCCGGAAGGAAACGGGATACCCATCACGGCTAGCGCGAGCGGCGGCCCATCCAACAGTTCCCTGTCTCTCACCATGACGGCCCTCGATACGCAAACCTGCTGCGGGAATGTGGCAGGCGCGCCCATTACCCAGACCAATCCCGCGCTCCCGGGTGAGATCATCGAGATCTTAGGCACTGGCCTGGGAGTGCCGGTGCTGTCCGATTTCGTCACGCCGTTCATTCAGACGGGCGCCAAGTATCCGGCCAACGGCCCCATCACGACGCCGCAAAGCTCGGTCAGCGCATTCGTGGGAGGAAGCACGGCCGACGTGCTCCAGGCCACGCTGCTGCCCGGCTCGACCGGAATTTTCGAAATCCTGCTGCATACCAATTCGGGACTGGCCACCAATCCATACGCTCTGCTCACCATCGCGCAGGATGCGTTCGTGAGCAACCAGGTCACCGTGCCGGTGGTCAACAAAGGCGTCACCACCGGCGTAGCGCCGGTCTTGAACGTGTCGAAGACTCACACCGGCAACTTCACTAAGGGCCAGCAGGGCGCCACCTATACGGTGACGATCTCAAACGTAGGAGCGCTGAACCCCACCCTCGGCACCGTCACCCTCACCGACACCATTCCCGCCGGCGAGACCTTGGTGTCCATGGTCGGGGACGGGTGGGCCTGCACCAAGAACATCTGCACGCGCAGCGACGCTCTTGGTGTCACCGGCAGTTATCCGATCGTTACCGTGACCGTCAATGTGGCGTCGAATGCCGCCGCCTCTGTTACCAACACGGTGAAGGTCACCGGTGGAACGTCCGGCACTGCTACCGCCAGTGACGTGACCACCATCAACTAGCCTTGAACCGCAGCCGGCTTCTCGCCCCGTTCCTGTTGACGTGGTTCCTGTTCTTTTCCTGGGACGGTCTGCGCGCGCACTTTTCCCCCGACGACATGATGAACATCGACAGCTTCTACTGGACGCCCGGCGTTTGGCGGCTGTTCGTCTCCCAGTTCCTGTTGTGGCGCGGCTACTACCGGCCCATGGGCGGCTTGTTTTATCTGCCCATTCTGGGCGGCTGGGGATTGAATCCGCTGCCGTACCACGTGGCGCTCTCCGCCATCCTGCTGGTGAATGTCTGGCTGGTTTACCGCCTGGCGCGCCTGCTGGAGGCCGATTGGCCCGCCGCCGCGCTGGCCGCGCTGGTGGCCTGCTATCACGCCGGACTTAGCAACCTCTACTACAACACCGCCTTCGTCTATGACGCCCTGTGCGGCTGTTTCTATTTCGGCGCGCTGCTCTATTACGTGCGCATCCGCGCCGGCGGCCGGCGACCCGGCGCGCGCCAAACCTTGATCTTGGCCGCGCTGATGGTGTGCGCGCTCAACTCCAAGGAGATGGCCTTGACGCTCCCCGCCGCGCTGCTGGCCTATGAATGGTGCTACCACCGGCCGCTGGGGCGCGGCGCGGTCAAGATAGTAGGGCTCGCCGGCGTCCTGGTGCTGCTGGATCTCTACGGAAAAATTTGGGGCGTGGATGCGCTGACCGGCATGGAGGGCTATCGCCCGGTCTTCTCGCTCCAGCGCGTGCATGATTTCCAGCGGACCTTCCTGAGCGACGCCGCCTTTCTGCACGCCGGCTGGGGCGGAATCCTGGCCTTCTGGGCGGTGGTCACCTACTTGGCATGGCGTCCGGGCGCGCGCACCGTTCTACGCTTTTGCTGGCTGTTTCTGTTGCTGGCGCCGCTGCCCATCGAGTTCCTGCCCGGCAAGAGCCAGGCGTGCCTGTATATCCCGACGATTGGCGGCGCGGTCTTTGCGGCCGTGGTGTTGGTGGATGGGGCGCGCGCCGCCGCCAGTTTTCTTTCCCGCGAACCGCTCTTTGGCCGCCTGGGGCGACCAGCCCTTCTGGCCGCCGCCATTTTCTATTGGGGCCGCGCCAACCTCTATCGAAAGACAGCGGACGCCAAGCCGGTGATGGCGGCTTTGGGGCGCCAGACGGCGGAGGTCATCGAACAATTCCGTGAGCTGAATCCACAGGTGCGTTCCGGCAGCCACGTGGTATTCCTGAACGACCCTTTCCAGGAATGGGACATGCTATTTATCGCCGACCTTTGGTTCCGCGACCGCAGCATTACCGTGCATCTCCAAAAAAAGACGCCGCTCGCACCCGCGGAACTCGCCGGGATCCCCTCCTGGTTCGATTACCGCGAGGGCCGCCTGGTGCGGCTGAAGTAAGAATTGAGCAAATACACCCAAATTATCCCCACATACGCGGGGAGCGGGGTTGGGGCTAATCGCGCAGGGGCCAACCGCCCGTCACTAGAAACACGAAGGGCGCGAGATTCCTCTCGCGCCCGCGGTTGGATAAAACTTAAGCCGCGTTTGCCAGCAGTTCGTCCACCTCGGCCGATTCGAATTCGTGCCGATCCGCCGCTTCCTGGCAGGTGATGCAGAACTTGGTCCAGGGCACCGCTTCCAGGCGTTTGGGCTTGATATCCTCTTCGCAATGCAGGCAGATGCCGTAGCTGCCATCGGCCACGCGCAACAGCGCGCCGCGGACGTTGCGGAGCAGGTTCGATTCCCGGTCCAGGTTGCGGATTGCGAGCTCGCGCTCCCCGGCAAGTTGCACTTCGTCGAGGGCGTCTGGGGTCTTTTCGATGGCGATGTCTTCGCGGTTACGCAGTCCTGCGGAAAGTTCGGTCTGCCTGGCCTCGAGCACTGCTCTATATTTGTTAAGTTCGGTCTGGTTCATAAAATTGTCTCCCGGTTTCTTTTCTATCTTTTTTTCTTGTCGTTAGCGTTGTTTCCTTCCGCAACAGTATAGACGGAATTTTCTGCTAAAGGTTTCACGCCTCCCAATCCCTCTTCAGGGCTATTGGCTCGCCGTGCTTTCACCCAGCGGCGACCTACGAGCACCATTCATAGCAATTCATGTGCCAAACTGTCAGCCCTCCCGGAAACCGCCTGTTTCGTCCGGTTGCGCGGTTCCCACTCTCTCATCGGCTAAGATGTTACTATCTCTAGTTGGATCGCCCTCCAACACCGGCAAAATCTCACCAATATAGACTGCCCGGCACCCTCGCGGCGTTGATGGCGTGCCTGTATTTCCTGCTCGCCGGGTTGCCATTTCTTTCCAATATCGGCGTCGAGAACGACGAAACCATCTTTGCCATGGCGTTTCTCAAGCCTACGGGCGGAGCTTATGCCATCCGCATTGGCCATTCCCATATCCCGCTCATGATCATGAGTTATATCGGCACATTGAAAGCCTGGCTTTATCGTCCGATTTTACGAATGTTTGGAACGGGAATGCTGGCTCTCCGGGTGCCCATGTTGCTGGCGGGGGTAGCCAGTCTGTGGTTGTTCTTCCTGTTGCTGCGCCGCGTCGCCGGAGAACGTGCAGCAATCATTGGATGCACTTTGCTGGCGGCGGATGCAACCTACTTGCTGACCGTCTGCTTCGACTGGGGACCGGTGGCCCTGCAACACCTATTGCTGCTTGGCGGCACGCTGCTGGTGGTGCGGTTTTGCCAGCACCAGAACCACCGGACTCTGTTTTGGGGCTTCTTTTTGTTGGGGTTAGCGATCTGGGATAAAGCCTTGGCCGTGTGGATGCTCTCCGGGCTCGGGGTGGCCTCGGCGGTGGTCTTTCCGCGCCTCATCCTGCGCCTGCTGACCCGCCGCCGCATGGCCCTGGCGGTGGCCGGTTTCCTTCTGGGCGCTCTACCGCTCCTGGTTTTTAACGAGAAGAACCATTGGGCCACCTTCCGCGGCACCTTCCATAAGGACACCAGCGACCTCCCCGGCAAAGCCCGCATGCTCATGAATACGGCCAAGGGCGGAGGCCTGTTCGGCTGGATGTTCGATGAGGACTGGCAGACCACCGTGCCCCACCCGGCCAAGGGCTGGGCGCAGGAGTTTAGTGCCGACATATCGTCACTTGCCGGGCACCCCCGTCGGCACCTCCTCTTTTATGGGTTCCTGCTGGCGCTCGCGCTGGCGCCGCTGGCGCGCGGCGACGCGTTGCGCGCCATAGTCTTCGCCCTCGTCGCGATGGCCGTGGCGTGGATACAAATGGCCATCACCGCCAATGCCGGCGGCAGCGTGCACCACACCATCCTGCTTTGGCCGCTCCCGCAACTGATCGTCGCCGTTTCCTTTGCCGCCGCCTCCCGCCGCTTGGGGCGGATCGGCATACCGGCACTAGCCGTCGTAGGCGCCACCATGGTGATCGCGGGCGTGCTGGTGACAGCCGAGTATCAATATGTCAGCTTCCGTTACGGCGGCTCTCCGGTTTGGACCGACGCCATCTTCGGTCTCCGCGACTACATGAGAGGCGTACACACTGGCAACATTTACTGCGTGGATTGGGGAATCCTGGACAGCCTGCGTCTGCTCAGCCATGGCACATTGCCGCTCTTGGTGGGAGACGACCCCATTTCCAAACCGGAACTGACTCCGGCGGACCGCGCGCCCGTCGAGCGCATGGTGACCGACCCCGGCGCGGTTTTCATCGCCCATACCAAGGACTTTGAAAACTTCCACGAGGTCAACAACAAGCTTGTGAAGTTTGCCTCGGACATCGGATACCAGCGCGAAATGATGGCCGTTATTCCCGACACCTACGGACGCCCAGCCTACGAAGTCTACCGCTTCGTGGCCAAGAACTAACGGATTTCAAACACCCCGAAGGCCAGTCCCAGATCCCGCTGGTCGGCTGCGGTGTGAAACGTCCGCGCCACTTCCACGGCCACCTGCATGACCGGCTGGCCGGTTGCGGACGCCGGCAACGCATACGCCAGTTCAAAACTGTTTTCTCCCGGCCGAATGGCTGCCGCCGGAAGCGTTACGCCATCGATGGTCACCGTCACGGCGAGCGGCCCGTTGCGCAACTGCTCGTCGGGGCACGATCCGCGCAGGTAGAGATTCTGGCCCGCGGCGCTCGGGCCGGCCATACGCAACGTGGCGTGCTTCGGCATCCAGCGATGGTTGCCATCGGGCGCATACCATTCGGAGCCCAGCAGCAGCGCGGCCAGCGGGTTCGCGACATCCACGCTCGAGGGCAGCCGCAGGTCGCGCGGCCTCTCGGCGTAGGCCGAAGTGATGTTGCGAAGGCGGGGCCCGCGCACGTCGTAGACCACCACTTCGTCGCGATCGAGGGCCACGGAAGTGAGGTCGGGCGGCAGCACGAACTCATTGACGTCACCCAAATCGGGGAAGGCCCGGATGTGGCGTTGGCTGTTGGGCGTCAGGTACAGGTGGTCGATGCCGATCAGCCGATGGGGATGATCGAGCACGGCGTTCCAGAACAGCACTGTGTCGACGCCCTCGAGCAGCACGGTCTTGCCGGGATGCAATTGACCAACTGTCGCGAGGCCTTCCACCAGGTCGCGCGCCCGCATCGTGATGCGGTAGTTCCAGTTCGAGGCCTCCAGCGTCCGCGGCATCACCAACAGAATGTAGACAGCGGCTAGAGCCAGCGCGGCATACATGGCGGGACTCCCGGAGCGGAATGTCTGTGCCAGCGCCCAGCCGCCCAGCCAGCACAGGCCGATGGCCGGCACGAACGCATAATAATCGGTGATGTGGTCGCGCAGCGGCAGCACGGGCGCGATCGAGATCACGAACCAGGCCAGCGCAAACCACGCCGCGCTGCGCCGCGCCGCGAATGCCAGCAAGCCCACCGAGACCAGCGCCACGCCCGCCATCACCAGCCAGTTCGGCGCATGTATCGGCGTCCAGAAGTACAGCGGCCCAACCGACCAGGCCCAGTATTTTCCTAGCGTGCGGAGCATGGAGCCGGTGAAATGCAGCGCGTACCCCGGATTCTTATCGGGAGTGACGACGGCATGGTGAACCACGAAGTACACCACCGAGACCGCGAAAAGCGGCAGGGTGCGGAAGAAAAACTTGCGAGCGCACAGCAAGGTGTAAACGGCGGCCAGGGCGGGGTAGACGATGTTCAATTCCATGGCGCCAAAGCCGGCCACAAACGCGAGCCATTGATAAAGGTTATAGCGGCCCTTGCCGGTCTCGATGTAGCGCAGCAGGAAGTGAAAAGCCAACAGGAGGAAGAAGGCGCACAGCACCTGGTTGTAAGCCGAGGCCCAACTCAGGGCCGTGGCCGTGGGGTTGTTCGCCGTCCAGAAAATGGCCGCAAAGAAGCCGGCGCCGCGCACGCCCGTCAGGCGGTCGCCGACCGAGCGAACCAGCGCCAGGTTGGCGAACTGGGTGGCGAAGATCGCGATGCGGAAGGGCAGCGCATTCAGACCGAACAGCGCGTAGCCGGCCATAAAAAAAACGCGCTCGCTCAACGGGCGAATGGTGCCTTCGGCCAGAGGAGCGAACAGCGCCTTCAGCAGATCGGCGAAGTTGTGGACGCCCAGAGTGAGGCCCATCCAGGCGAAATCGTCGGCGCGAAACCAGGCGGTGAAGCCGCGCCAGTGGACGGCCAGGCAGAACAGCGCCAGAACCAGGACGACGAGTTTTTCACGCAGCTTCATTTGGCCATCAGCCCCGCGCTCTCGACCACGATGCCCAGTTCCCGCAGATCGGAGGCTCCCGGCGCCATGGCTTTGTCCAATTGAAATTCGATGCGCACGGCATCGCCGGAGATCAGCTTAGCATCCACGTCGCGCCGGTAAACGTATTCTCCGGCCTTGCGGTATGTTTCGGGCGCCAGCGCCGCGCCGCCCACTAGCGCCGTAAGCGTGAGACTCTTCAGCTTCTCGATGCTCGGCTCCGGCACCGTGAGGTGGAGTTCCAGCACCGCACCTTTGCGCGCAGCCTGCACGGGCGGCCGCAGCGTGACGGCGAACTGCTGTTGCGTCCAGCGCCACCGGCCGCCTTCGATGTCATGGAAGCCGCTGACGAGCTGAGTGGCGGCCGTGGGATCGCCCATGTGCACCGTGGAAGCCAGGCGCGGGGCTTCTTCGATGGTCGGTTGCTTGTGAACTTTTTCATAGTTGCAGGCGCCTGCTACGAGCAGCAGCGCCGCAAGAGGCACCGAAGAGCGGATCGTCATCAATCTCCGATTCTCTCAACTTCCACCAGACAACTGTAAAACGTGGGCCCGCCGCCTTTGTCGGTCAGCCGGTTGGAGGTCACCGCGTTGATGTTCCGTCCGGCCGGCGAGCGCCGCGCCCAGCGAACCGCGGGCGCCGAGGCCACGCCCCGCGGCACGGACGTATCCACGCGGGCCAACAGGATGCACGAGCCGCGGCCGTTTCGCACGCGCACCTGGTCCGAGGAGCGGATGCCACGCGCCTCGGCGTCTTCGGGGTGCAGGTGCAGCACCGAAGTTTCGCGATCCACGGCATCGCGATGGCCAAACGTGGAATTCATGCTGTCGTCGTTCT
>PLZX01000341.1 GCA_003152325.1 Bryobacterales bacterium
GGCGGACCATCTCATTAGCCCCGCTCCAGCCAGAGCAGAGCCACGGTTTGCGCGTGATACGTCAATTTGGACCGTAACTTCCCAGCTTCCGGTTGGCGTTATCCGTCCCAATCCGTTGCCGCAGTGGTGCCGGAGGTGATACCATCAATTACCCACGAAATGACCCCTCGGTCGTCCATTGCCCATTATCGCATCACCTCAAAACTCGGCGAGGGCGGCATGGGCGCCGTCTACCGCGCCACCGATACCAAGCTGAATCGCGAAGTCGCCGTGAAAGTCCTGCCGGATGTTTTCGCCGCTGATCCCGATCGCGTCGCGCGTTTCACCCGCGAAGCCCAGGTCCTGGCCTCGCTCAATCATCCCAATATCGCGGCGATCTACGGTGTCGAAGAGAGCGCCCTTATCCTCGAACTGGTGGAAGGACCCACGCTCGCAGAACGCATCGCGCTCGGGCCGATCTCGCTCAATGAAGCGTTGCCAATCGCGCTCCAGGTCGCCGAAGCTCTCGAATACGCCCACGAGAAGGGTGTCGTCCATCGCGATCTCAAACCCGCCAACGTGAAACTCACTCCCGACGGTCGCGTGAAGGTGCTGGACTTCGGGCTCGCCAAAGCTCTCGCCAGCGATCCGATACCCGGCAATCCGGCGTCGTCCCCCACCCTCACCATGCGCGCGACCATGGCGGGAATCGTGATCGGCACTCCAGCCTACATGTCGCCCGAGCAGGCGAAAGGCAAGCCCGTCGACAGGCGCGCCGACATCTGGGCCTTCGGAATACTTCTGGCTGAGATGCTCACCGGCCGCGGCATGTACATGGGTGGGACCGTCTCGGAGGTATTGGCCGCGGTGATCATGAAGGAGCCGGAGATCCCCCAATGGGTCCCGCCTCAAGTGCGCTCGCTGCTCCGCCGCTGCCTGGAGAAGGACCCACAGTTTCGCTTGCAGGCCATCGGCGAGGCGCGGATCTCCCTCGCACGACCGTCCGCCGAAGTGCCCGACACTCCTCCCGCCGAGGCCGCCGCCAGCCGCGGCGTGCCGTGGTGGGCGCTGGGCGCGGCAGCCGTGATGATTCTGGTGCTGGCGTTCTTCCTCTGGCGCGCAACGCGCCCGGTGAACCAGCCCATGGAGCGCCTTAGTGTCGATCTCGGGCCGGAGGCCGTGGATGACTATTTCATCACGGCCGCTATTTCTCCGGATGGAACTCGCATCGTCTTCCCTGTTCGATCCGCCGGCAATCTCACCGTGCTGGCCACGCGGCTCCTGAACCAGCCCAAATCCGCGATTCTCCCCGGTACGGCTAATGCCGGCCAACCATTCTTTTCTCCCGACGGCCAGTGGATCGGTTTCGCCGCCGACCAGAAGCTGAAGAAGATCTCCGTCGATGGCGGCGCGGCTGTGCCTTTATGTGATGCGCCGAATATGCGCGGCGCGGCATGGAACACGGATGGAAATATCTACGCCACGCTCGACCTGAAAAGTCTATCTCGTGTCTCTGCCGCCGGCGGCCCGCCGCAGCCCGTCGACAGAATCGGGGAATCGAGCGAGCACGCGCAACACTCGCACCGCTGGCCGCAGATTCTGCCCGGCGAGGGGGCGCTGCTGGTCACGGCCGGCTCGAACGCCACAGCGGGCGGTTGGGATGACGCCAACATTGAGGTGTTTTCCTTCAAGACCGGGCAGTTCAAGATCGTTCAGCGGGGAGGGTACTTCGGCCGGTACCTGCCCAGCGGACATCTGATCTACGTCCACCAGGCAACTCTGTTTGCCGTGCCCTTCTCCGTCGCGCGACTGGAGACTCAGGGTATGCCAGTGCCCATCTTTGACGACATCGCCGGCGCCAACACCAACGGCGCTGGGCAGTTCGATTTCTCCCGGGCTCCCTCCGGGCACGGAACGCTGATTTACCTGAGCGGCAAAAACATCGGGGAAGCGCCGCCCGCCGTCTGGCTGGATGCCGCTGGAGTCAAAAAGCCGCTCTGGGCCACACCGCCAGGCCTGCTGTTATCGCCACGCCTTTCGCCGGATGGCACCAGGATCGCCGTGTCGCTGAACCGCAATATTTCGGTCTACGATCCGCAACGCGGATCCACGCTGCGCCTGAGCTTCGATTCGGCGACAGACGCGTATCCGGTTTGGACGCCCGACGGCAAGCACATTGTTTACAACAGCCGCGCGGGCGCCGGCGGCCTCTGGTGGGTGCGTTCCGACGGCTCGGACCAGCCGCAATTGCTCTACCAGGCAAAGAATGGAACGGCGATTCCCGGCTCCTTCACTCCGGATGGCCGGCGCCTCGCCTTCCACCAACCCGCAGCTGACACTGGCCGTGATATCTGGACTCTGCCGCTCGACCTGACCGACCCCGACCATCCCAAGGCCGGCAAACCCGAACTGTTCCTGGCCACGCCAAGCGACGACGTCGAGCCGGCGTTTTCACCCGATGGACATTGGCTAGCCTACACCTCCGCCGAGGCGGGAGGCTATCAGGTCTACGTGCGGCCCTTTCCGCCAACGGCCGGAGCCGGTAAGTGGCAGGTCTCGGCTGGCGGCGGCCGGTTTCCCGTTTGGTCGCGCGCTTCCAAAGAACTGTTCTACGCGTCGCGCTCCCCCGCCCGGATCATGGTGGTTTCCTATACCGCTACCGACACCTTCTCGCCGGGCGCACCACGCCAGTGGTCCGAAACGGCGATTCAGTTCACGGACCATTATCCACCTTTGGATTTGGCGCCCGATGGCAAGCGCTTCGTCGTCTTCCCCGCGCCTGAGTCCGCCAGCGGCGGATCTACTAACGTCCACGTGAATTTCCTGCTGAATTTTTTCGATGAACTGAAGCGGAGGGTGCCATGATCACGCCCCGGCACAGACGGATATATCCCGTGCGCGGTGTACCTCGCCCATCGCGTCGACCCCAATGACACCACTCCGGAAGCAATCCACCCGTCCGTATAGTCGCCAAACCGTCGAAATGGATTCCGTCCCTGGCGCGGGCGGCGCCCGCTCCTCGCGGGGCGTTAAGGCGCGTTATCGGCTGCGCCATGGTGCCAGCGTTAGGTCCGCAGGGCAGAGTTGGGGCGCCGATGACAGAAGCTGCCAAAGCGTAAAGATCGGGGCGGCCTGCGCCTGTGAACCGACGGAACAGGGCGTGCTTCTCATCCAATATGTACACGCATGGGAAACGCGTGCTGAAGTTCTGCGATTATGGCGCAGACTCCATGGACTGCCCTTCGACCCCACGCAGCCGTCCTAATTAGTAGAAAAAGCTCTTCAAGACGGATACATGCTATAGTGTCACGTCAGGAGGAACGCTGAACTTGTGCCACGCGCGCTTTCCAATCTCACTGGCATGGTCCTCTGCGCTCTTGGCTTGAGCCTGATCGCTTGCCACCATAGTAGTGATACAGAACTAGAGACGTTGGATTACGCCAAGAGCACGATCAGCCTGGATGGCCCGGCTACTGTGCGGATCACCGGCGGCAACCAGATTGCAGTGGAGGGCCCGGCGACCAACCACGACAAGTTCCAGCACGACGTGTATTTCACGGCCACGCTTTGGGATGCCGGCGGCAACACTGTGGGCACGGCCACAGGCAAGCTGGAGGATTGGCCCGCAGGGCATCGCGGCCTCTACAAGCTTGCGGGTACGGTGAAGTCTGCCAACTGGGCGCGCGTGACGGTGGTCGTCTCGAACGTGAAGGAACATGTGAGGGGCCAGGCTGAGGACTAGGCCCGATGCATGTGCCGAGACCAAGCGGAGCCATCGGAGCCAGAGCGATGGTCGCGGCTTTGCTGTATGTGGTCCTGGCGCGATCTGCCGTCCTGCCCGCTGATCACACCACCAGCACTCCGCTCATCGGTAGGAGCGGCCCGGCAGCCACGGGCAACTACGTCCTGACGGCGGAACTTCCGGCGACGTTCCACAAAGGTGCGCCCGCCACTCTGGTCCTCCATGTTCACAGAGGGGCGGAGCCAGTGGATCACCTGGTCGCCTGCCTGGCCACTGCTCCACTCTTCACCAACATGGAAGATGCCCTGGATACCACTCCCGCTAACGGCATCGATCTCGGGGTCGGCACCGAATCCAGCCTCCAGCCGGCTTGCATCTCGTCCATCGCAGGCGTCTGGAGCGGGCCCGGCATCTATGCCTTTACGTGGGAGCCTGACACGGCCGGCCGGGTAAATCTGAAGTTCACCGCCGGCGCCAGCGCCATCACAGTGCCCATCGACGTTGACAGCGCGCCGCCGAGTCCCGTGATCCTCGCCAGCTTCGTCGTCTTCGTCGCGCTTGTTTTCAGCTCGGCCGCCTATGCACGCCACCGGCGGCCGAAAGCGGCGGCGCTGTGAATCTGTTGAACATTCCCTGGACCAGGGCCGCGCTGCGCAGCCGCATCTACCCCGCAGCGTTTCAATGGGCCACGGCCTCGGCGTTCGTTCTGGTTCTGGCGATGGTGCTCTTCGGAACCAACAACGCAGGTCAGAATTTCGGAATGGCATTGGCCTGGACCGTCTGGTGGCCGCTGCTGCCGCTCTCTTTCGTTTTCGCGGGACGCTTCTGGTGCGCCGCTTGCCCTCTGGCTTGGCTTTCCGACCAGGTCCAGCGCATAGTTGGAGTGCGGCTCTCCGCTCCGCGCGTCCTCGTGCGGTACGGTCCATGGATCATGGCCGCGCTGTTCATCCTGATCACCTACCTCGACCAGACCTGGCAATTCGACGGCGACGCGCGTAAGACTGGCTATCTGCTGCTGGCGTTACTCTCCGTCGTGGTCTTCTTTGGCGCGTTTTTTGAGCGGCGGACGTTTTGTCGTTACGCTTGTTTCGTCGGAGCATTTGCCTCCAATTACAGCCGGGCCGGCATAGTGGAACTCCGAGCCGACGCGGGCCGCTGCCGTCATTGCCGGACCTCGGACTGCAGCCGCGGGACGACCTCGATGCCAGGCTGCCCGGTCTTTCTTTTTGCTCCGGCCGTTGAGGACTCCGGTACCTGCCATCTTTGCGGGAACTGCGTAAAGAATTGCCCGCATGATGCGATCCGCATTTCGCCCCGCCTTCCCACGGCGGAGTTGTGGAGCGTCCCCCAGCCACGCCTGCCCGATGTCGTCTTGGTGGCGATAGTAATGGGCATGGTCCTGATCGAGAACGCCGCGGCGCTCCGTCTCTGGAACCCGCTGGTGGAACAGGCAGGCATGCTACTGCATCTGGATCCCTATGCGTCGTATCCCCTGATCCACGGATTTCTCCTCACGGTGTTTATGCTGGCGCCACTGGCAGGCTTGGTGGTTGGCAGCCTTCTCTCAGAGGCGCTGGACGACAAGGTAAGCCGCGCGACGGTATTCCAGAACTCCATGGCCTTCGGTTACGCCATGATTCCGCTCGCGCTGGCCAGTCACGTCGCACTCGGCCTCCATCGGCTGTTGCGATGGTCCCGAAGCGTGCCCTTTGCCTTCCTGGCGATGATGGGCCGGTTTCCTGCCGGGAACCATGCGGCTTGGCTGCCGAACCCAACGGTTTGCCGGATTGAGATTGTGGTGCTGGCATTGGGAACTGCCGGCTCATGGTATTCCGCCTGGCGCATCGCTAAGCAGCACGCACGTGGGAAGCCGTTGGCGGCGTGCCTGCCGCACGCGTTGCTGCTGTTGGGCATGTTGGTTGCGAACGTGTATGCTGTGAGCGAACCATAAGCAACCCTCCCTCATTAGCCACATGGACCTTACCTCGACGCCGAGTCCACATCAAGGCCAGGAAGGCGCACCTACCGCCCGCTTCGACCGTGCCACTTGCGCGATGACGATTTGTCGCGTTGATCCGGAATGTCGGGCGAACTTGCCGGCGGTTCGTGATTCTGGACCTGGTGCGACATCGCGTGCCGCTGGCGGGGTTCAGCACGTTTGCGCCCTGGACGCCTTGAAGGGGGCCGGCCAGAGGAGCGCGGATGGGCGCCGGCAGCGATTGGGGTGGGTGATGATCGCGGGCGAAATCGCCATGGCTTCGGTGCTCCTGGCGGGCGCTGGGCTGATGATCCAAGCGTTGCGCAACTTGTCGCACGTGGACGTGGGTTACGATCCGAACGGGCTTCTCTCGCTGTCCTTCGCGCCGCCCGCCGGCCGGCAGTACACCGACGAATCGGCAAAGGCGCTGCTCGACAATGTGCTCGACGCGGCGCGATCCCTGCCGGGCTATCAATCGGCGGCGCCGGCGCAGCCGTTCGGCGTCGGAGGCAACGGAACGCTCGGTCCGGTGGTGATTCCCGGCCGCACCAATCCCTCGACGCCGCCTCTGGTGCCGGCCATGAGCGTGACGCCGGAGTTCTTCGAGACGATGCGCATTCCGTTGCGGATGGGGCGAACGCTTTCGCGGGTGCAAGGCGAGGTCCCCGAAGCCGTGGTGAACGAGGAATTCGTGCGCCGCTTCCTGCCGGATGAGAATCCATTGGGCAGACGCGTCAGCGTGTGGAGTTGGGTGGAGATCGTCGGCGTAGTCGGCAATTCGCGTCTACAAGGTGGTTTGCCGGAAGTAAAGCCCGAAGTCTATCTGGGCGAGGTCAACGCCGGTTGGAGTCCGACGTTGCTGGTGCGCGTGCAGGGCAGGCCCGAGACCGCGGCCGCAGCTTTGCGCGAGCGCGTAAAGAAGGCGGTAGCCGGATTGCGGGTGTCTGTAGTGCAAACGATCGCCAGCCGCGAAGCGGCCCGGACCGTGGTGGAACGATTCACGCGCGGCCTGCTGCTGGCATTCGCCATGCTGGCGACGGTGCTGGCGTGTCTGGGCGTTTACGGCGTTGCGTCGTACAGCGTGGCGCAGAGAACGCGCGAGATCGGGATTCGGATGGCGCTGGGAGCGACGCGCTCGAACGTGGCGCGGTTGGTCTTCCGGCAGACGCTCCTGGCGGCCATGGTGGGCACAGTGGCGGGCATCGCGGGTGCGGCTGGGCTGTCGCGCCTGGTTCGGAGCCAGTTGTACGGTGTGAGCCCATATGATCCCGCAATACTCATCGGAGTGTTGCTTACGCTGCTGGCGGTCACCGTAGTGGCGTCGCTAGTGCCGCTGCATCGGGCGTCGAGAGTGGATCCCGCAATCTCTCTGCGGCAGGAGTGAGAACGTCAGGTCTATGCCATCGACGTATCGGAGAAAGTCCCTGGTCATGCCAGTTTCCGCTTGCATGTTGGCCCGAAAGCCGGGAAGCGTGCTCGAGTTCCATATTAGGCTGAACTGGTGGGCCTGGAGGCTCTCCAAATCTTCTCGCAAACTACGCCAAAAGGCGCCGTCTACTGGCATTGCTCTCTCCGCAAATCTCCGGCGGAAGGTTGCCACTGGGCCGGGCGGTGGCGCATGGCACACTGCAGCGGACCGCCGTATGCGCCCGCCCTGAGAGATCCGTAGGCCTCGATCAGCCTTCTTTCATCCAGACAATCGACGTCACCGGACCTGGCGCCGGACGCACTCCCCCACTTCCCTGCGGAGGCGTATCCGTTGGAGACGCCGAATCACGATTTGTACGCGCGTAATTGGGAATCGCCAGCATCGGACTACCGTCCGCGAACTTGCCCTGGATCACCACCACGCCGCCCAGGAAAGTGGGCCGCCATTCCGTCGTGAGCGGCGAGTCCTTCGCCATCCCCTTGCTGATATCCTGATCTACCTTTTCGATGTTGTAGATCAGCGGACCGTACCGCAGCGCCACTTTGCCTCGGTCGGCCTCAATGTTGTCGGTCGCCTTCACGCGCTGCACCACCATCGGCAGCACCGCTTCGATCTTGTCGCCCGTTTTCCATGCCCGCGTGACGACGGCGTAACCCTTGTCCATGACCGCTTTCACCGCTGTGCCGTTCACCGTCAACGACGTGATTCCGTTAACGGCGGGCGTGCCCGTGTACAGCTTGCTGACGTTCCGCACCGGGACGCGGATCCGTACACTGAAGCTCTTCTCCTGTTTCGGATTCACCGTGATGGCGACTTTGCCGCTCCAGGGATAGTCGGTGTTCTGCACCATTTCCACGTCGGTGCCGGCCACATCTCTCAACGTAATCGCGCTACCCACGAACATGTTCACATAGATGCCGTCGGAACTCTTGGCGTACAGCCACGTCGGCAGCATCAACAGGGTCCGCGGAATATTGCCCACACAGCACGGGCACGAATGCCAGGAGGTGCGCGGGCCGTTGGCGTCTAACGGATTCGGATAGTAAAGGTGTTTGCCTTCCAGATCGATTGAGCCCATGAGCGCGTTGTACATGGTCTCTTCGTATAGATCGGCGTACTTCGCATCGTGATAGGCCAGGTTCATCTTCCACTGGAAGAAAACCTCGCCGCAACTCGAGCAGGATTCACAGTAGGCCGCATTGCGTAGCGAATAATTCGGGCCGAATCCCTCCGCCGTTTCTCCACTCCCCACTCCGCCGGTGATGTAGTATTTCTTGTTCACCAGGTTGTCCCAGATGCTCTTGACGGCGCTCTGGTAACCGGGATCGTGCGTCTCGACCGCCACGTCCGCCATCGCCGAATAGTTGTAGACCGCACGTACCGCGTGTCCCACCGCTTCATACTGCTGTACTACCGGTACGTGGCTTTGGTTGTATTCCTGGCGCTCCTGATCGTTGCGCGCCGTGGTGTACCGGCAATCCAGCAGGAACTTGGCGAGTTGTACATACTTGGTGCCCTTGCCGCCGCCCTCCATGTCGTTCACGAAGCGGCCGAAGCGTACCAGTGCCTGCTCCATCTCCTGGTGGCCGTCGGACCATGCCTTCTTCGGCGGCGGACCCAAATTGTCGTACCAGCAATCGGCAAGCTTCTTCGCGGCGTTGTACAACCTCGCGTCCTTCTTGCCGGTCATCAGGTAATGATTGATGGCCGATTCCAAAAAGTAACCGCCGACATACCCTTCATGGTCGTCGCGCCGTTCCCAGTGCTTGAACGGCCCCGGATCGACCACTCCATTTCGGCCCGGTAACCTCGGCAGCGTGAAGCACGTTTGCAGATAGCCGTCGGGTTCCTGCGCCGACAGAATCTTGGGAATCCAGTCGTCCAGGGTCGCGCGCATCTTCTCCTGCGCCTTGATGATTTCCTGGTCGCCCTGCGGATCGATCATCAGTGCGATGCTCATCGATTCCACGGTCTGGTGAACCCACGCGTTCGAAAACACCTGTCCCTTATGGCTGCCGTGCGGCTCTCCGCGCAACGCCTTCCCGGCCTCCACGAAGTTGTCGATGCCGCCCATTCCAATCGTCAGGTCCGTCCGGTTGATCTGATCGATGCAGTGCGGAATCCAAGCCGTTATCAGCGCCCTCGACCGCTGCTTCCAAAGTCCGTCGTTGATCTTGAAATTCTCGGTGTAGACGGCATCCAATTGCTTGGCCGGCGGTGGCTGCTCCACCGAAACGAGCAGCGTGGACGAACTGGTCGTCTCTCCGTTCGTGGCCGTCAGTTTAATAACGTGAGTTCCCAGCGTGTTGAAAGTGGCTTCCGTCATCAACGCCTTGGAATCCGCGAATGTCACAGCGCCGGGTCCGGATACCTTGCTCCACGTCACGGTTGGAGCGGCACCCACCTTCACCGGCGGTGGAGGTGGTGGCGGGGCTTCGCCGAACCGGACTCGCACCGGCTGCGGCGGTTGCCCATATCCGGCCCAGCCTCGCAAATAAGTCTTGCCTTGCAACACGCAGACCCGGTCGCCGCCGGCGATTGCGTTCAATCCCGTTTCGTCCGCGGCTGAGGCGCACGACACGATGACGCTTTGAAGAAGGGGACTCAGTATTGCCGAAGCCGCAGCCGTCTTGCCCACTGCTTCGAACATTTCACGGCGGCTCAACTTGGATTTTGTGAATTCGTCACTCACTGGTATCTCCTCGGCGAGCTATCTGCTTAGCCCGCGCTGCTTTCGAGACCCGCGACTCACCAACTGCCCACCTTCGTCGTGGCGGCACAAACTTTGTCCGAGGCCATTTTGGAACCGCGAGTCCAGATCAGTATACACCTGCCTTGCAACCGCTTCCATCCCCTTCAGTCTCTTTTGCCACTTTTCGATCAGAGACGGAAACCCGGACTTGAAAACCGCGTCCAATCAACCTACCCTTGAACAGATGCGCTGGAAAGGCGAGACATCCACATGAACCGGCGGCAGTTGCTCGCCTTGCTCTGTGCTCCGGCACTCCGCGGCCAATATGGCGGGATGGCCAGCCGTACTGTCAAGCCCACGCCTCGCGGCAAACCGTCCGGGCTGCCGTTCCACGCCCATTTCACCGATGTCGCACGCGAGGCCGGCCTCCGCGAGCCCACCATCTACGGCGGCATTGATCGCAAAGCCTATATCCTCGAAACCGTCGGCTGCGGCGCCGCATTCATCGACTACGATAACGACGGATGGCTCGATATCTTCCTGCCCAGCGGCACGCGCTTCGAAGGCGCGCCCACTGCCACCAACCGCCTCTACCACAACAATCGCGATGGCACCTTCACCGACGTCACTGAAAAAGCCGGCCTGCACCGCACTGGCTGGGCCTCCGGCGTCGCCGTGGGCGACTACAACAATGACGGCTTCGACGACCTGTTCCTCAGCGGTTGGCCCCGGAACGCGCTCTACCGCAATAACGGCGATGGCACCTTTACCGACGTGACGGAGAAAGCCGATCTGCTCCATGGCGGCAACCGCTGGGGCTCCGGCTGCACCTTCATCGATTACGATCGCAATGGCCTGCTCGATCTATTCGTCGGCACCTATCTCGAGTTCGATCCGAAGACCATCCCGCCCACCGGCGGCTCCGGCAACTGCAATTGGAAGGGAATTCCCGTGCATTGCGGTCCTCGCGGTCTTCCCCCTGGCGCCGCCTCGCTCTACCGCAATAACGGCGATGGCACTTTCTCCGATGTCACCGAGGCCTCTGGTGTCGGTAAGGCCAAAGGCAGTTACCTGCTCACCGCCGTCGCGGCCGATTTCGACAACGACGGCTGGCCCGATATCTACGTAGCCTGCGATTCAACGCCCAGTTTTCTCTTCCGCAACAATCACGACGGCACCTTCCGCGAGGTTGGTCTGCTAAGCGGCCTCGCCCTCAATCAGGACGGCAATCCGCAAGCCGGCATGGGCCTCGGCGTCGGCGACTACAACCTCGACGGGTCGCTGGATATTTTTAAAACCCATTTCTGCGACGACGTGCCCGCCCTGCTGCGTTACCAGCGCAACGGCAACTTCGAGGACGTCACCATTCCCGCCGGCCTCGGGGTCGAAACGCGCTTCGTCGGTTGGGGTGCCGGCATCGTCGACCTCGATAACGACGGACTCCCCGACCTCTTCATGGTCTCCGGCAATGTTTTTCCCGAGGCGGAGAAGAAACTGCCGAACTACCCGCTCGCCACGCCGCGCGTCATCTTCCGCAATCTCGGAAACGGCGCCTTCGAGGAATTGCTCGATTCCGCCGGCCCCGGAATCGCCGCCGCCCATTGCAGCCGCGGCTGCGCCTTCGGCGATTTCGATAACGATGGCGACCTCGACGTTCTGATCGTCAATCTCAATGAACCTCCCTCCTTGTTACGCAACGACGTGAGCGGGGACAACCACTGGCTCAAGGTGAAGCTTGAAGGAGTGAAGAGCAATCGCGGCGCGATCGGCGCGCGCGTCACGGCGCACTATGGCGATCGCATCCAAGCTCAGGAGGTTCTCAGCCAGTCCAGTTTTCTCTCGGCGAGCGATTCCCGCTTGCATTTCGGACTAGGCGCCGCGCAGAAGGCCGATCTCGAAATCCGCTGGCCCAACGGTGGGAAGGAGACCGTGGCCAGTGTCTCCGCCGACCAGTTGGTCGTCATCAAAGAGGGCGCCGGCATCATCCGCAAAGAGGCTTTCCGCCGGCGCTAGTTGCTACTTCCCTTCGCGAATGATCTTCACCAGGTTGCGCTGCGTGAACTGGCCCGGATCCGGAGCGGATCGCGCCTTGCTCACTTTTGCCGCTAATTCCTCGGCCTGTTTCGTCTTGCCCTGATCGCGGTAGATCATCGCGAGCTGGTATGTCGCCGACATCTCTTCCGGATCAATCTGGAGCGCTGCTTCGAATTGGCCGGCGGCTCCTGCGATGTCGCCGCGCTTCATCAGCATTTTGCCCAGTAGTACCCGCGGTGCGTTGGCCCCCGGATTCGTTCGCACTGCCTGCTGTAATTCCGCCACCGCTTCCTTCTCGCCGGCCGAACCCGGTTCCACTCCAACCCGGCTCAATGCTTCGCCCAGCAGCCAGTGCACGCGATAATCTTTGGATGCGCGGCGCGAGCGCAATCCCTCGGCCGCTTCGTCCAGTTTATTCATGTCGATCCGCGCCAGTGCCAGCGCCACCGGCGGTAGCTCGGCCTGCGGAGCAATTCTTGAGGCGGCCAGAAATTCCTGTTCGGCGTCCTCCATCTTTCCTTGCATCGCCCACACCGCTCCGCGCTGCAATCGCACTCGATAGGCTGCTGGAATGCGGCTCAGCGCGACGTCCGCAATCTCCAGGCTCAATTCCCAATTCTCGTGAGTCAGGCAAAGCGACATCAGGTCCAGATAGTTCGTCTCGTCCTGCGGTTCGAGCCGAATGGCCTCGCGAAGCGAGTCGTAAGCCTTCTGCGTCTGTCCGTCCGACTCATAAGCGCGTGACAACAGATTGTATAATTCCGCTTTCCGGTTGCCCTGTTCCGCCAACTGTTCGGCGGCCTGGATCGCCGCGCTGTTGTTGTGGCTTCCCATCAGTGCCAGAATCAGGTTGAAACCCACCTGGTATTGGTCGCCGTACCCTTTCCGCGCCAGTTGAAACTCCCGCACGGCCCCCTCGTACCGGCCGGCGCCCGCCAGCAGCACGCCGGCTTCGAAGCGAGTCTCGGCGCCCGCATCAGTGGGCAACCCCGCGAGCGTCTCGTCGGCCGCCGCAGCCTTGCCGGTTTCCACCAGGCAGCGCGCATACCGAAGCGTAGCCGCGGGACTCTTCAAATGCTGTCCCCCACTCTGTTCGTAATGCGCCACCGCATCGCCATACCGATGTTCCAGGAACGAGAGATCGCCCATATACAAGTGCGCCACCGCATCGTTTGGAACCAGCTTCAACAATTGTTCAAAATGAAGTTCGGCGCCCTTCTGACGCCCCAGTTCCATTTCCGTGACCGCCAGATTCTTGAGGGCGGCCCGAAATGCCGGATCAATCTCCAGCACTTTCTGAAACTGGACGCCGGCCTCCGCCTTCCGTCCCGAACTCAACAATGCGATGCCCAACAGATTCCGGCTCTTTAAGTCGCGGGGCGATGCCGCCAGCAGTTTCTCTAGCAGCGGGATTGCCAGGTCGTACCGGCCTTGTTGTACGTAGGAGGCAGCCTCTGCGTAACCGGCCTGCAGCTGGGACGGGGCAGCCCACGCCAACATAAATAGTCCGGCAAGTGCGATCACCCAAGTGCGTTTGGCCATCGGATCTCTGACCGATTATACTCCGGCCTCGAACCGTCAGCGTTTGCAGAATGCCCAAACCATGGCGCCCCGGAAATCCCAGCCCGTTAACATAACTCCCCTGCCAACAGGTGCCTACCCCGCAAAAGCGGCTCTGCAAACGCTACCAGAAAAGTATGAAATTTTGATTGACTGGAAAGGGAGATAGGAGTACTCTCCATTTGGTAGTTTCTGGGATTCAGCTCTTTAGGGTGAAAAGAGAGGTACGATATGTCGCGCCTTCGCTGCTGCCTGCTCCTTTTTCTGGCCATCGCTCCAGCCCTGGCCCAATTCTCCAGCGCCATTCAAGGCACTGTAACGGACTCCTCGCAATCGGCCATTCCGGATGCGAAAGTTAGTGTAAAAAATAACGCTACGGGGATCGTACGCGACGCCGTCACGTCGACGGACGGCCTTTATCGTATCTCCAGCCTTGGTCCAGGCACGTATACGATCATTGTTCAAAAATCCGGGTTTTCCACCAAAGAGGAAAGCAAAGTGGAGGTCGCCATTGCCCAGGTGGCGAGGGTCGATTTCAGCTTGACGGTCGGGGCCATCGCCGAACAGGTCAGTGTCACAGATACCGCGGCACTGGTCGAGACCGAACAAGGTCGCGTTTCCGGCCGCATCGAAAATGAGCAACTCAAGGAACTGCCGATCAACGGTCGGAACATTCTGAATCTGGTCGCCATCCAGCCGGGAATTGTGGGACGCGGTCTATCGGCCGGTTTGTACAGCGGCGGCGGCAGTGACACGTTTTCCGGGGAAACCCAGCCCGCCGTGTATGCCAGCGGGCAGCGGTTCGAGGGCAACAACTATACTCTGGACGATACCAGCGTGAACGGAGAGGCCCGCAACGGCGTCACGAACGTGGTACCGAACTCGGAAGCCACCGAGGAGATCCGCGTGGTCGCCAACAACTTCTCGGCTGTGGACGGCCGCAATCCCGGCGCCCAGGTTCAGATGATCACCAAGTCGGGGACGAACCAGTTTCATGGTGTGGCGGCGTATTACTTCACCGGCAACACGCTCGCCTCCCGCACCATTTTTGATCCTTCCCGGCTGCCTTCCATTCGCAAGCACTTGTATGACTTCGCTGGCGGTGGCCCGATTGTGAAGAATCGGACGTTCTTCTATATCACCTACGAAGGGTTACGCCAAGGCGGCGCAGCCACCGCTTCCACCACCGTCTGGACCACGCAGTTCCGCGACTATGTCCTCAGCACCCGGCCCAACTCGAAGGCGGCCGACATCATGAAGACCTTCGCACCGGCCGCCTACCCGACTACCAACCTGCGCGATATCGGCACTCCATTGCCAGGAGTCAACGTGTGGAGCACCACCCCATTAGGAATGCCGGAGATCGGGACCGCCTTCTATACGCCCTTGGCATTCCGCAACGCCCAGCAGGTGAGCATCCGCATGGATCACGAATTGCGTCCTGGTAAAGACCGCATTTACGGAAGTTACTTCCGCACCACCAATCGCACCCTGGCCGGCGGCGCCTTCCCGGACTTCAACGCTCCGCAGGATGAGTACACTTACTATGCGAACCTGAATTGGACCCATACCATCAGCGCCAACAAGTTTAATGAGCTTCGCGGCGGCTTCAACCAGTTGGTGGGCCAACCGGATCTTCGCCCGGATCGAAACATTCCCGGTATCAGCATCACGGGTATGAGCACCGTCGCCGGCACCAGCTATCCCAACGGGTGGTGGCAAACCAGCTTCGACTACAAGGATGTCTTCTCGTGGCTCCACGGCAATCACAACTTGAAGATGGGCGCCGAGTTGCGCCGTACACGAGGCTCCGCCCAGAACACCACCAACTACATCCCCGCGTACACGTTTGCCAACGTTTTGGACTTTGCGGACGACGAACCGCTGCAGCAGACCCGCCTGGTGAACCCCGCCACCGGGGTTCCGACCACGGTTTTCTCGCAGTTGCGCAATTGGGAGTGGGCCTTATTCTTCCAGGACGATTGGCGAGTCACCCGCAACCTGACACTGAACCTCGGGCTGCGCTGGGAGGTATTCAAAACCTGGGACGACAAGGAAAACACCTTGTCGAACCTGGTCCTGGGAACCGGCACCGGTGAGATGCAGCAGATTGCCAACGGCAAGGCGCAAATTGTCAAACAGTTCTATCCCACCGATTACAAGAACTTCGACCCCCGGTTCGGCTTCGCCTGGGATCCGACAGGCAAGGCCAAGATGACGATACGCGGGGGCTACGGCATCGTCAACGACCGCATGGCAACCCTGCCAATCGAAAACTACCGCTCGAATCCGCCGCTCAAAGGGAATGTGAGCGTGGGGTTGTTGCTGGGTACTCCGAATTTCACTTATAGCTTCGGTGACCCGACGAAACCCTTTGTGGGTTATCCCGTCGATCCTATCTTGCAGATCGGCCTGGATGCCAACAACGGTCTGAAAGGCGTCCGCGTGAGTCTGCAGGGGGCCGATTATAGCCTCAGGACTCCGTACATCCAGAACTGGTTCCTGGGCGTACAGAGGGAACTGCTGGGCAACACCGTGCTTGAAGTGAACCTGATCGGCTCGGCCGGGCACCGGCTGTTCAATGACATCAACCTGAACCGCTTCGCGGGGGATCTGCTGGCCACCGGCACGTTCCACGGTCTGAATCCGAGCTTCAGCTCACTCACCATCATGCAGTCCGGTTCCAATTCGATCTACAACGGCATGACCGTATCGCTAAAGCATGTCTTTCAGAAGAACTTTACTCTGCAAGGCAACTATACGTTAGGAAAAGTCATCGACGACACCGACGGAGAGACCGGTTCCACTGGCTGGCAGGATGCCTGGAACCGCAGAGCCGAGCGAGGGCTGGCCGGATTCGACGTCAGGAACAGGGTGAACATCGTGGGCGTCTGGGAGATGCCATTTTTCAAGAATGGCAACAACTTTCTTCACCACGTGCTGGGCGGCTGGCTGTTGTCGGGAATCTCGATTATCGACAGCGGCACGCCGGTCAACGTTACCAACAGCGCCGCATTCAAGCTGAATGCCACCAAGACGGCGAACATCGGTGGGGATTACAATGCCGACGGCTCCGGTGGCGACCGCCCCAACGCCCCGCTCACAACTGTCCAGACCGTTGGCTTTTCGAGGCAGGCATTCCTCACCGGTATTCTTCCGGTCTCCACCTTCCCGGCTCCGCTTCCGGGGATGAACGGGAACCTGGGGAGGGATGTGTTCCGCGGGCCGGGGTTCGTGCAGATTGACGGCGCGCTGAACAAGGCCTTCAAGATCGGCGAGCGGGTCAACGCGACCCTGCGCGGAGAAGCCCTCAACCTTCCGAACCGTGTGAATCTCCAGAATCCAAGCATGGATTTGAACAGCGTCAACTTCGGGAAGTCGACCAGCCAATACACCGCGCGAATATTCGAGGTCAGCTTGCGCATCCGGTTCTAAGCTCGCTTCGCAATTCGCGACTCATTGAAATCGCGGCGGACGTGTTGGGTGATTCCATCACGGGAGTTCCGCCGCGTTTTCCTTTGGGAACGAAAACCGTACTTTCGCCGATTGTGAACTGGGTCGTCTTGCTGGTGAGCCCGGAGAGATTGGGATACACGGTAATGCTGGTCGTAGCCACCGGGTTCCCGTCCCAGTACATGTTTTCGGTGTTGGTGGCGGAATTGAAACTGGCAACCACGAAATGCCACTGACCCACCAGCGTGGAAGAGTTCGGCTGGTATCCGACGTTGGTGTTACTGTCCTTAGAATAGAAGCGCACAAAATTGTCTTGCGTAAATTGAAGATCGAAATCGTTTTCAAACTGGGATTCGCCGGCGACGTAGAGAATCGTGGGAGCCGACGAGGGCAGGGTTTATGGCCAATTTGTGGCGCACTTGTAACTTCGTTGGATACAAAAGGACTTAACCCGCGTGCATACAATAGAGGCAATGGCCATGAATCTTGAACAGGTGGCCCGGCGGGCCAACGTTTCCACCTCCACGGTCTCTCGGGTACTTAATAATGCAAGCGTCGTCAAAAGCACGACCCGTGCCCGGGTCATCGAAGCCATCGAGGAACTGAAATACCATCCGAATCTCCATGCTCGCAGCCTGGCGGGGGGCAAGAGCCGCACGATTGGTGTGATCACCTCCAACATGGAAAACCCGTTTTTTTTCGACATCTACAGGACCATCGAGAGCGACGCCCACAGCCGCGGTAGCTGCCCCGATGGCTTCGCGCCGCCCCAGGCGGCTGCGGTTGATGCCGTCCAGATGATCGCGGAAGATCATTTTCTGGTAAGCTTCACTGGCGCGCTGGCAAGGCTGAATGCCCGGGAAGCGCTGGCGGAAATGGCGCCCGCAAGCCCGGCATCGAAGTTTGCGCCCCGCCAGTTCGATTACGCAGGGCCGCAGGCCCCAGTTCTCATGCCGCACGCGACGGGTATAACGACCCTTGTCGCGCAACTTGGCTGCGCCGCAGTGCGGGCACCTCCCCACATTTCCACTCAATCCCGGTAATCTGGTAGCCGGGCAGGCCTAAAAGGATCTCTGAGTTGATCAAAACGTTTCTCCCAAGATTGTTTTATCAACTTGGGATCACGGTCTGCCCCCGTTTCTGATCAAGAGCCCAAAAGTTACTGCACCAGCAAGACCGGGGCTTGCCAAAAGGCGGCTTTTTGGCCGGTCGGATCGATCACGGTTACCTGGCAATCGTACCTGCCCGCGGGCAACTTATTGAGCGCCAGGCTGAAGCGGAGCGGTAGCGCTTTCGACTTCGGATCCATGCCTTCGGAGACGCCCAGCGGGGCTGTCTCGAAGGCCTTGATCTGGCCGCGGTAAAAGGTCACAAAGGCCACCAGCGGTTGCGTGGTGGTGGCGCCGCGCTCGTAGGCTTGCAGGTAGACGAACAGATCGTGACTCTTGCTGAAGACCCGGTTGACGCTGGGGACCAGCTTCTTGCCGTCCTGAATCAGCGGATTCACCGCGGGCGCCTTGTCCTTGCCGGCGGTGTAGATGGACTCCTTCAGATCCGTGCGCTGGCCGCTTAAGACCACGGAGCTGATGGGAATCTTGGTCGTTTCCTTATTGAGGTTGGGGACGACGAACTTGTGCATGTAGGTGCCGATGCGGCCGGTTTCATCGTCGCGCGCCAGGAATTTGATGGTGTAAGCGCCGGGGAGCAGAGTGAAGGCCGAGTCGTATTGGATGGGCTGATGCGCCAGTTGCGCGGCGGTTTCACCGGTCAGGCGGATGTCGGCCTTATCGCGGATGTTGGCGACGGTAGTGCCGTATTCATCTTTCACTTCACCGATGAAATCGATGACCGTGCGCTCCGCACCCCCTTTGCGCGCCAGCGCCAGCTCGCTGCCTGGAATCTTGGCCACGATGGGGACAAAGTACTCGGCGGAATTCAATTGGAAATAGTTGATCTCCATGGCGATGGTGATTTCGGTCATGGGGTCGGCCAGCATGAGGGCGTCCTGCAACTGTCGTTCTTTGTCAGCGGTAGTGAACTTATTGAAGGTCTTATTGGCAACGTATCCCACGCGGTAATCCAGCTTAGCGGTGGTATCTTCCTTGAGCGAAATCTTGATGCGGCGAAACTTGCCGTCAAGGTTGGCATTGGTGGTGTAGTAACCGACGATGTAGTAACTGGATATGGACTCCTGGGCTTCCACGATGCCGCGGGAGAGATCGTTGTTATCGAACAGGGCCTTGCCGCCGGTATCGACGGCCAGCGCGTACATGGTGTCCTGCGATTTCTGGAAGCTGGTGGTGTTGGCCAGCGCCGAGGAGCCGGAGTACATGCCGACACCGCCCGGCGATCCCCTGGTGGCGTCGCCCATTGGCGCCATGGCGATCAGGCCGCGGGCGTCCACGGCGAAGAAAGTGACGTTGGCGCGGATGGCGGCATTGGTGGTGGCCTGGAATTGCGACTGGTTATCGATGTTGTTAAGCCTCAGGCCGCTCGCGAAATAGAGCAGCACCTTCTTTTCGTTGAGCGCGCCAAGCATGCGCACGGTGCTTTGCAGCGCGGCAAGCTGGCGGTTGGTGTTGAAGAGGTTGAACTCGCTGTCATCCTCGCCGAAGGCGGAGCCGTAATCGGAGGAGCTATCGTCGCTGGTAAGTTCGTCCAGACCCTGGCCCTCGCCGATGATGAGTTTGGCGATGGTCTTCATCAGGTCGTCGCGGTTGGCCGTGAAATCCTGGAGCACCTTGACGGCGGTGCCGTCGTACTTGATGATGGCCATCAAGTCCGCGGCGGTCATTTGGCTGCGGATGAATTTCTGTCCGGCGTCGAGAGCGCGGAGTTGATCGGTCTCCGGCATGGAGCTCATGTCGAAATAAAGAGCCAGCAGGCGCTTATCGCGATACTTAATGTCGCCGGGGGCCTCCGGGGCGATTTGGGCAGCGACCACGGGATCGACTTTAGGCTTCTCCGGTTCGGCAGCCGCCGGAATGGTGGGCGTGTCAGTAGTGGGCGGAAGTGGCGCATCGGTGAGCTTCTCGAACTCGCAGATGCTGATGTTCTGCGGAATGTTGTCTTCGGTAACCACGAAGTCCTTGGCGGTCAGGCCTTCGATGATTTTGCCGCTTTTGTCCTTGACGATGACGGTCTCGACCACCAGTTGGGTGTTGGCTTGAAACTTCACCGGACCGCTGGCGGGCGTTGCCGGGTTCTGTTGAGCGCCGCTGGGCGGCTTGGCCGGGGGCTGTTGCGCAAAGGCAACGAGCATCAGGAATAGCAGGGCGAAAGAAACCTTCGGCATCTTATGGGAACCTCCATCGCAGAGTGGCGGATATACTACGCATGGCGTTAGCCCCGCCGGGTAATCCGAACTGGCCGCTGAGCACATTATTGCCCCAGCTCGGATAGCTAACGTGGTTGATCGGGTTGGTGCTGTCGAAGCGCAGATCGAACTTCTCAAAGGACCGCGCCATGGAAGCGGACATGTTGAACTGGTTGGGGCCGGTCAGCGAATTCCTGCCGGCGTTACCCCAGAAGCCGTTGGGGGGCGCGGTGAAGGCATTCACGTTGAAGTGCGCGCCGTTGGTGGTTTCGTAAACGGGTTGGCCGTTGTACTCGGGCCGCGTGCTGCCGGAGGAACCGGTGTTGCCCACGGCCAGAGGATAAAGTGGGGTCTCGGGCAGCCCGGTGCCTAAAGTAATCTGGCTGACGATGGTCCAGCCTTTGATGATGGCGCCACGCCATCCGCCCAGCAGCGTGCCCCCATGCACTCCAACACCGGTGCTGTATTGCATCTGGATCTGGAGCTGGTGGCGCTGATCGAAAGGCGACAGGCCGCGTTCCTGGTTGAGATGCAACCAATCCTGCGCGACGACCTGGGCGCCCTGGCCGCCCCCGCCGAGGGCTGCGTCGTCGATGGCCTTCGAATATTGGTACTGGAAGCTGGTGGAGAAGCCGCCGTGGAAGCGGCGCCGCACGTTGAGCTGGCCTGCCTCTTTCGTGGAATTTCCGTTCGAGGTCACGTAAGTGTAGCCGGCCAGGCATGCCGCACAGGGGTTCGTGACACCCACAGGGTAAGTATTGGGCAGAGAGGACTGCACGGCATGAGTGCCCTTGATGCCGAGGTAAGTGGCCGTGAGCACCATCGAGGCGGTGAGGTTCTGCTGCACCGAGAACTGCCAGTTCTGCGCGTAGCCTGGGCGGAAGTTGGGGTCAAGGGCGAAAGTATTGGTGGTGGTGGCGGAAGAAGGATTAAAGCCATTGGCCAGCGTGAGCGGATTGACGGCGCTGTTCTGTACGCTCAAGCTTTTGGAAAGCGGCGATTGTTGCGCCATCAGGCCCACGAGCCTCTGGTAGATCGATGTGTCGTAGTAGACACCGTATCCGCCCCGGAAGATGGTGGACGTGCCGAAGAATGGATGCCAGGCGAACGATATGCGCGGTTGGATGGCGCGTTTATCGGGATGGACCAGGGAATCGGGGTAATGCAGCCCGCTGACGGGCCCGGTTGGGCTGTTGGCCACCACGGGGGTTGGATTGGAGAAGCCCGGGCCAAAGTCCAGGTTTACCAGCCGGCCGTAAGTTTCGATGATGGGTGAATTGTATTCCCACCGCATGCCGGCGTTCAGGGTAAAGGTCGAGCTGACTCTCCAGTCGTCGGTGAAGAAGAGGTCGGTGGAAATGCCGCGAAAATACTTGTCGGCGTTACCGAAGGCGACCTGGCTCAGGTCGGGAACTCCGAGCAGGAAGTCCGCGAAATCGGAACCGGTGCCGGGGACTGCCACGCCGTTGACCACCTGCTGGGTGGCGGCTCCGGTGAAGGTGAAGCCGCCGCGCGCGTTCGATTGCGAGACCGGATTGAATTGCTGCATGCGGAAATCGCCGCCCATGGTGACGTTGTGCGGGCGGTGCAACCAGGTGACGCTGGCGGAGACCGCGCCGGTCTGGTTCCGCGACACGGATTCCTGCCCGTCGGAGAGTGCCTCGATGCCGCTAGTGAAACTGAGAGCAGGCGGTCCCCAGTTGTTGGGCGATTGGTCGTTGCCGGTGATTCCGGCATTGCCCGAGACATTCCCATTCGGCCGGTTGGCGAAGTAGGGCGTGGCGCGGGAGACCTGGCGGCTGAAAGTAAATCCAAATGTTCCAAACCACTGGCGGTTGAAGGTGTGACGCCAACTGACATTTCCATTCAGGCCGGTGGTGTCGCTCTGGTCCACGAACGCGAACAGGTTCGGACTGATGCTACGGCTGTTCCGAATGTTGAAGCCGAAACTCAGAAAATTCTTGTTGTTGATGTTCTTGTTCACGCGGATCTGCCCGCCGTCGGAGTCGTCGCGGCCGACGATGGGAATCTGGTAGTTGTAGCGCGAACTGGCCAGGAAATTCGGTTGTGGATAATAGGCCAACAGCGCCAGGGCCTGCTGGCTGAGGCGGTTCCTCGGGATCTGGTTGTTGGGAAAGGGCAGGCCGTTAGTGGGATCGTAGATGGTGACGGGCAGCCCGAGCGGGTTCAACACCTGCGAGAAATCGCCGCTGCGTTCGGCTGCGGTGGGCATCAGGCTGGGTTGCGTATTGGCGTTGCGGTTGCGCGACATCTGATACCCGATAAAAAAATTGCCGTTATAGCGGAACAGGTGCGGAATCATGAGCGGCCCGCCGAAGCTGATGCTGGGCGTCAGGTGGTTGAAAGATTGCCTGGGCGTGTCCTGGCCGGTGATGGAGTAGGTGCGGGCATCCAGCGCCGAGTTATCGACCACGAAGCTCAGGCCGCCATTGTAGAGCGAACCCGGGCCAACGCGAAAATTGCCGATGGCGCGCCGTTCGATTCCGGTGCTGACGCTGCCATTGACCAGCAGGGCATCGGAAGCNNCGTCGCTGGTGGCATTGACAGCCGCGCGCTGAAAGCCGGGCTGCGATCCGGCGCCTGGCGCAGCGGCTGCGGCGCCTTTCGCGTTCTTCGATGTTTTTCCGTTCTTGGCCGGGGCGGCGGTTGCGGCTGTGGCGGGTTTATCGGGTTGAGCGGCGGGGACTGGAGCCGCGCCGGGTTGCGCGGCCGCAGACGGCGTGGCCGGCGCGGTGGATGCGGCGGGCGGCGCAGGCGACTCCGGCTTGATCTGATCCATCGGCAGCATTTGCAATGCCCACTCCGCCTGGGGTGCTCCCGCCGAGATTCCGATTTCGCGTTTCAGCGGAGCAAAGCAGAGCATCTCCACCTGGATATTCCAGACACCGTCCGCCAGTTCCGGAAACGCATAGGCGCCGTCCGCGTCGGTGACCGCGACCAGTTTCTTCTCGCCCTGGGTCGCCGTTACGGTTGCGCCGGGGACCGGCACAGTGCCGAACTTCACCACTCCGCGGTGTTCCGCGGCAGCCATCACAAATACGGCGATCGCCGCGAGTAGCGGGTATCGGAAGTAGTTGACCATCCTCTTCCACTTCATTGGAAATCCCTGCTCCTTTTGTAGTAGCCTCCCGGTGGGTGCTTCCTCCGGACGGGAGACTCTCTTAATTCTCAGTAGGCACCCTATTCGCGTGGTCGGTGACCAGGCTCGCTACGGGGTCCTTGCGCGCTTCTAGCTTGAGCCCAAACGATTGTAATGCCTGAAAAATATTGCCGCCGGGTGCATTGGCGTCCTGCGGGGGACCCATCCTGGCATCTCCCGGTCCGCCGGAGGGCATCATCATCGGGCCTCCATGGCCCTTGAGACTGAGGGACTCGTCGGGCATAAAGGACAGCTCGACGTCATAAGTTCCCTTGAGGTCGGTGTTGTCGATAATTGGCCGGTCCATGAAATTCGAGAGGGTGTTGACCAGTCTGCCCATATCCATGGAACCCTTCAGCGTCATTCCTTTGCCGCCCATTTCCACCATGATCGCGCCCGGCGGAGGGCCCTTGCCCGGCGCTGGCTGCGCGGACCCGCCTCCAGCCCTGGCTACTTCAAATGCCGGAGGGGTGGCCGCGGGTTGGCCAATGGCCGCCATCGAGGTGAAGACCACCAGGCCGGCGCCAATGATGCAACNNTGTGTGTATGACGATATTGCCCCCCAAAGTGTTCGGCCTTCCCGAATATTTTTTACCAGAACGTTGGTTTTCCACAGGGTATCAATTTTCCACCGGCAGTTTCTCGGCGTGGTCCACCATCAGCATCTCCACCGCCACCTTCTTCTCGTCTATTTTGATGCCGAGTTGCTGTTGGGCCACCTGGACGAAAATCGGAATGACGTCGTTGATGCCCATGGGGGTGGTGGGGTCCAGCACGTTGGCCAGGTCGATCTTAAAGTCATAGCGGCCGGTCAGCCCAGTCTGGTCTACGACGGGCGCCTGGAGCGGTCCCGAGAGCAGTTCCGCCAGCTTTTGGACGGTGGCTCTTTGGAAGGATGCGCCGACTCTCCCGGAGGGCTGGATGTCCATATCGCCCTCGCTGGTCGATTCCGTCATCTTGAGACCGGTCTTGGCCACCGAAACGACGAACGCCCGCATTTCCTTGGATTCGCGGTGGAATGTCAGCTTGAAACGGTCGGCCAGCAGTTTTTGCATCATCTGCCGCAGTTGATCCTCCGGTACGGCGCCGGCAGCTTTGGCAACCACATCGTAGCGATCCACATCCAGCCAGCCGGGCCCCGAAACCTGGACTGACTGCACATGATAGGCCCACTGAATCACGGACTTCAGAGGGACATTGATCATGCTGACGCCGGCAGGCGACGGGGTTATGTTGTCAAACCCGTGCCCCATCCCTCCGCGTCCCATAGTCCCCGCAAGGCTGACCTTGACTGAGGCTACTTCGAACGCCGGCGGGGCGGCAGCGGGCTGGCCAAATGCCAGACCGACGTTGAAAAGAAAAAGGCTTACACTTCCGATTGCGCGCAGCATCTGACGGATCTCCTTGGCGTCCACGCGGTGGCCCGGCTCCCCAGGGACTCGTGGTGCGAAACCGCTTCTCTTTTTAGACGCCGGTTGCTGCCTAATATTGCAGGAAAATCCGCCAAATTTTGTCCCGGCAGCTCAGTTCTCAGTCGGGATCTTATCTGCGTGGTCTACGATGAGGACCTCGGCCGGGGCCTTGCGCTGTTCCAGTTTGAGCCCCAGGCTCGCCTGCAAGGCCTGCGGCAGGTTGAAGCCGCCAGGTTCGCTAGCGGGGTCAGCGGGCCTTCCGGCATCGCCGCCGCCGCCGCCAACCATGCCTGCCGCCATCGCCCGTACCTGCCCCATCATTGGCATCGAGGTGTCGTTGCCATCCGGCACCCAAGTTAGATCGATATCGTAGGTGGCGGTGAGTTCGGTCAGATCCGTGACGGGGCGGTCGAGTGCGTTGGCGAGGGACGTTACGAGTTGTGTGATCGTGAGGTAGCCGTAGAGCGAACGCTGCATGGACCCATTGCCGCTCATCCTCATGCTCATGCGAGGAGTGAGGCCCTTGGCCATGGAGGGCATGCCGCTGCCGCCGCCCATTGCCATACCGCCGCTGCCGGTGCCCATAGTGGTGCTAAAAGTAATGGCCGTGGTGCCGCCTGGCGGCGGGGGTGGCAGCGGCAGTTGTCCGCCGCGGCCAGGAGCGGGGGCCGCAGCCGCTGCGACTTTCGCTGCTTCCAGGGTGGCTGCGTCCACCTCTTTGAGTTTTGGGCCGCCCTTGCCGATGGACAGGGCATAGACCTGCATGGATTTGGTTTCGCGGTGGACTGCCACTTTGAACCGTTCGGCCAGCAGCGATTGCAGCATCAGGTTGTATTGTTCCTTGGTGGTTCCTGCCGGCACCTTGGCGGCAATGTCGTAGCCATCGGTGTCAAGCCAGGCCGGTCCTTCCACCTGATAGTTCTTGAGGCCATACGCCGTGATGACAAGCTGCCTCAGAGGCGTGTTGGTACAGGTGAGTTGCCCGGGCTCGTTGGTCCCTGGGCCGCCGCGGCACCCGCGCATAATAAACATGCGGCCTTGGGCGTCGGGCTTTGGCGCCTCGGCAACTTTCACCGATGCCACTTCGAAGGATGGCCGGGGCTCTGTGTTCTGGCCAAAGGCCATGGAGGACGCGAGAATCGCCAGGCCGGCGCTTACGATCATTTGTCTCATTGATTGGCTCCTACTTTATCACTGCCGGTCTCGGCTGGAGGTCCAGCCTGATGTTGTCGCCGGTGGTGGTGTAATCCGCGGGCACCTGGAAGAGCGTGGGGTCCTGTCCGCCGCGAACGACATTAGTGAGCTGGTAAGTGGTCTCGCCAAATCGCGGGTCGGAGTTCACGCTCTTGACCAGCATTTGCAAATCGGCGGAGAACCAGTGCTCGTCCACCACTTGCAGTTCGCGGTCGTTGCCGATGGATTGGGCCGGAATCACCTGGGTATTGCGCGAGCCCTGAGCCATCACGCCATTCACGAGTTGGAAGCCCAGGTCCTCCGAGGTATGTTGTCCGCTCGCGACGCCTGCGCGGGTGAATTCGAGGGTCTTGGACAAGGCGATCGTCGCGTGCCCTTCGGCCGTGGCCTGCGATTGGGTGGTGGACTTCCACTGCATGCTGACGCCGCCATTGGACACCGACACGCCGCCTTCCTGCACGTTGGGCGGGATGGAGGTGCGGCGCGAGGTCTTGGTGTCGGAGTTCAGGACGTATACGGATCCCGCCACCGGGTCCATGATCACCACCACGGTCTTGCCGGCCAAGGTCTGTTCGACGCGGGTGCGGCCCTGGTCGTCGCGGTAGAGCAGGTTGCTATCGGAATGCTCGATTTTGGTGCCGTTCCCCAGGGTCTGCACCGACCGGCGAACTTCGGTGGCGCTGAACGGTTTGCCGGGCACATTCACCAGGCCCATGCGCCCGTTGGAGCCGATGGTCCCGGCGACCACCGGCTGCGAGCCGGATCCGCCAAAGACCACGGCCTGTTGGAAAACCTGGGTCTGCCGGTATTGGGCGGTAGTTCCGTCCTGCGGCGTCTGCGCGAAAACCATGCCCGCCGCCACAAAGGCGACACTGGTTGCGGTTAGAAAATGCTTCTTCACGGAATTAGTCTCCTATCTGAAATATCGAATGCGATCGGGCGTATCGCCCGGGGCCGGCCATCCTGGCCCACCATCACGTCGGCGCGCACGCTGGCGCCGGGATCGGAAGTCTGCACGTCGAAACCCGCGGCGATCAGCGCCGTTACGGGAACATAAGTTTCCACCACCGAAACACGCTCGTAGGGCTGCAACGGCTGAGTGTACGGAATCGAGACGAACTGCGCCGCTTCGGCGCTCTGCGGTTTGGCGGCGGGCTGCTGGCGTACCAACAGACTGCCCGCCAGAACCGACGCCGCCAGCGCCCCGCCCACCATCACCATCCAGCGCCGCGAGACGCGCGCGCCCTGCTGGTGAATCGCGTCAAACTCGGCGAGCAGCCGCGCTTCCAGATCTTCGGGCGGCTCGACCTCAGCCACGCGCGCCGCCAGACGGCGCATGGCCGGCGCTAGCTCCTGGCGCCGTTCCGCGAGTTCCCGGTAGTTCATATCGAACACTTTTCCTTCTTCCCTTCGAGCTTTCGAAATAACAGCTCATGCGCGCGATTGAGGCGCGACCATACCGTCCCCACCGCGCAACCGAGCAGCGTGGCGGCCTCCTGGCAGCTCTTTTCTTCCAGATCGCACAGTACCACGACCTCGCGGTACCGCTCGGGCAGGCGCGCGACGGCCTTCCACAGATCCGCCGCGTCCTGGGTTTCTCCGATTGCGCCAGGCGCAGTCGATCCGCCCGCCTGTTCCAGGCGCGCCGCCGCATCCCGGTCGAACGGCAGCCACCGGCGATCCTCCTGCAGCCGGCGCCGTAGGAACTTCCGCGCCACACCGCCCAGAAACGCCGCCAGGCCGCCACGCTCCGGATCGAACCCGTCCGGGTGGTGAATCAGCCAGACAAACGCATCCTGTGTCACCTCCCCGGCGCGTTCGCGGTCCCCGGTCATATACAACGCAAACCGGAATACGGCCGGATAGTGGGCCCGGTAGAGCATCGTAAACGCATCCCGATCGCCCCCGCGAAACCGTTCCAGCAGTTCGCGATCGGACTGGCGGCCAAATTCCTCCACAAGTGGTACTGACGGTATTGCGGGCAAAACCGTGCGGTCTTCCAAAAAGTTTTGGGCCTTTGGTGGCGCGCTTCCGTGGTGGGGCATGCTTTAGCTTGCCCTCGACCGGCCAGGAGGCCGGCCCCACCGATGGTTGTAAGCTGAAGTCGTGGCCTTCCGATGCTTGCGGCTGTTGCCCGCCCTGCTGATCCTGGTAAACGGGTGCGCCTGGGGCGCCGCTCCTGTCTTCAATATCGTCGACTACGGAGCACGCCCGGACGGCTCGGCGAGCTCGACCGACGCGATCCGCGCGGCCATCCAGGCGGCCAAGGCCGCGGGCGGCGGAACGGTTTTCGTGCCGGCTGGAAACTATACCACCGGGCCCATCGAGCTGGTGAGCAACCTCATCCTGTACATCGACGCGGGGGCGACCCTGCGCTTCCCGGCGGCAAAGCTTCCTTTCACAGCGGGGAGGCAGCAAGGGGTCGAAGCGCTGACGCCGGTGCCGCTGATCGGCGGGCGCAACCTGGAAAATGTCACCATCACGGGCCGCGGCGTGCTGTCGAGCGACAATGCCGAATGGATGCGCATGATGCCGCGGGAGAAGGGCTCCGGCGCCGATGCGGGGAGCGCCAACGGGCCCAACTGGGAGCGGCTGCTGCAGTTGCTGGAAGTGAAGACGCCGGCCGCGGAAGAGGATTACCGCAAGGCTGCGCCGGAGTTGCGGCCCTCGTTCGTGCACACCATGGACAGCCACAACATCCTCATCGAAGGCGTGCGCTTCGTAGGGTCCCCGATGTGGACCATCCATCTTCTATATTCGGACGACGTGGTGATTCGGGACGTGACCATCGAAACCTACCCGGGCGTGCATACCGATGGCATCGCCGTGGATTCCAGCCGGAACGTGCGGATTTCGGGTTGTTCCATCGATACCGGAGACGACGGCATCGTAATTAAATCCGGGAAAGATGCCGATGGACTGCGGGTCAACCGGCCCAGCGAAGACATCATCATCACCGGATGCAACGTGCGCCACGCGCACGGCGCGGTGACGTTGGGTAGCGAGACTTCCGGGTGGATTCGCCGCGTGGTGGCCAGCAACATCACCTGCCAAGGGACGCAGATGGGCGTGCGCATCAAAAGCAGCCGGAGTCGCGGCGGTGGAGTGGAAGACGTGCGCTTCGACAACTGGACTATGAACGATGTGGGGCAGGGAATCAACGTCACCAACTACTACCTGATGGAAGGCGAGGTGCGCGGCGGCCAGGCGCCGGTGTTCAACCGCACGCCGGTGTTTCGCAATATTGCCATCAGCAACATGACGATCCGCGGCGCGCGCGTGGCCATCGACATCGAGGGACTGCCGGAGATGCCGATTTCCGGGCTGCGGATCGGCAACGTGATCGCGTCCGGAAAGAGCGGTCTGAAGGCCTATAACACGGTGGCCCTGCAATTGGATGATGTAGAGGTGAACGCCGCCGGCGGACCGGCCTTCCTGGTGCGCGATTCGAAAGATCTGCTGTTGGACGGCGTGAGCACGCGCGAGCCGCTCGCCGGCGCCCCGGTGATCCGGCTGGACCGCTGCCCCGGCGCGATTGTGCGTGCCAGCAGGGCGTTCGCGGGAACCGGCACGTTTCTTTCCGCGGGCCTGGGCGAACTCAAGAAGCTGGTATTCGTAGGCAATATACTCATCAACGCCCGAAGGCCAGCGGTGGAAGCCAAGGCCGACTACTGGCGGGAAACCGAGCCAGCCACGGAGGCGGAACCGGTTGTGCGCCACCGCTGAAATCGGAGGGCCAGCAGTGTTAGGCCGCCGGCGCCGCCGCTTCACTCTGGAACTTCACCGATACCAGGCACGAAACTCCCGGCTCCTGCATGGTCACGCCGTAGAGGGCTTGGGCGGCTTCCATGGTTCGCTTGGAGTGGGTGATCACCACGAATTGCGTATTCGTCGACATTTCCTTCAGCAGTTTGGTGAGGCGGCCGATGTTGGCTTCGTCCAGCGGCGCGTCCACTTCGTCCATCACGCAGAACGGGCTCGGCTGGTACTTGAAAATCGCCATCAGCAGCGCTACGGCCGCCAGGGCCTTCTCTCCGCCGGAAAGCAGCAGGACGTTTTGCAGGCGCTTGCCGGGCGGTGAGCAGATGATGTCGATGCCGGAATCGGCGAGATTCTCCTGATCGGTGAGGCGCATCTCACCGGTGCCGCCGCCGAACAGAGTCTGGAAGGCTTCACGGAAATTGGCGTTGATGGCTTCAAACGCCTCCGCAAACTTCTGGCGCGATACCGTGTCGATCTCCTGAATGGCTTTCTCCGTATCGCGGATGGAATCGATTAGGTCCTGCCGCTGCGCGCTCAGGAAATCATGACGCGATTGCGCTTCCTGAAACTCTTCCATGGCGGCGGCGTTGACCGGGCCGAGAGCCTCGATGCGATTGCTCACCTCACTACAGGCCTGCTCGGCCTCCGCGATGGCGTCGCCGTCGGGCACCGGGTCGTCGGCTGAGGCCAGCTCGACTACCGGGCAGTTCAGCTCCTTGCGGCTGGTTTCGTCGAGGAATTTCAGCTCGGCCTGCTTGCGCACCAGGTCGACTTCAATCTGCGAGCGTTTTTCGAGGCTCTCCTGCACCAAGGCGCGCAGGGCTTTGAGCTCCTCTTCGCCCGCCCGCAAGGCTTCGCGCATGGCCGCNNTGCTCGCCGAGGCGCTCGATTTCGGGAGCGATGGAGTTGCGGCGCGCGGAGGTTTCGCGGAACTGCTGTTCCAGGCGGCTCATGGCGGAGCGCTCCCCGCGATGCCGTTCCTCCAGGCCCGCCATTTCGGCGCGGGTAGCGGCGTATTCTTCGCCAATGGTGGCGGCCTGGCCTTCCAGTTTCTCCAACTCCCGCCGCTCGGCTTCGAGGGCCGCTTCGCGGCCGGCACGCAGACCGTCTTTCTCTTCGATGGCGGCGCGATTCTTCTCGCGTTGCTCGGCCGATTTTTCCGCATCGCGCCGCAGCCGTTCCAGTTCCAGGCGCGCCACGGAAAGCCGCGAGTTGGTCCGCGACAGGTCTTCCGCCAGCTTGCGCATGTCGTGGTCCAGGGCCACGCGGTCTTTCTCGCGCGCCTGCTGCACGGCGCGCAACCGCTCCAGTTCGGCCTCCAGGCCGATGATTTCCTGGCTGACGGCGTCGAGAACAGCCACCTGCTCATCGAGCGCCATCTGCCGTCCGGCCAGAGTGACCGCCAGCTCGCGGGCTTCGCGCTTCATGGCCAGCGGACCGGCGCCCGATTTCTTCCCGCCGGTAACCGTGTGGCCGTGGTAACAGACGCCGTCGGGCATCAGGAAATACAGGTGCGGGTAGGCCGTGGAGAGCCGCTGCGCCGAGGCGCGGTCTTCCGCCAGGAAGCACAGCGACAGCCGCGGCAGCAGGTCCACCGCGCGATCGCGGAACCCGTTGGTGAGGCGCAGCGATTCGCTCAGCCGCGCGGCGATCCCCGTCTCCGGCCCGATGGCCGGCTCGGGCAGATGGGTGTAGGTATGCCCGTTCGGTTCGGGGTGAACCAGGAACGTGGCGCGCCCGTCGAGCTCCGCGCGGACAAAATCCACCCCGCGCTCGGCCTGTTGCCAGTTCTCCACCACCACGTATTCCAGCTCTTCGTGCAGGAACTCTTCGGCCGGCTTTTCAAACTGCGGGTCCACTTCCACGTAATCCGCCAGCACGCCCAACGGCTTCAGATCGGCGACCTTGCCTTTTTCGAGTGCCGCGAACAGACGCTTCACGGATTCCGTGGTGTATGTGCGGTGCGCCAGCACCTGTTCGAGCGATTCCTTGCGCGCGCGAATCTGCGACACTTCATTCTTTAATCCATCGATTGAGCGCCGCAATTCCACCGCGGCGTTACGCCGCTCGCTCAGATCGCCCTCGGTGCGCCGGCGCTCGCCGGTGACTGCTTCCAGTTCCAGTTGGCGCTGTACCGCCGTTTCCGAAAGCTGCTTGCGGGCGATTTCCAGACGATCGATTTCCGCGGCGGCTACCTGCTCCTCGCGCTCGGACCGCGCCGTCTCGCGCTCAATTCCCGCCAGGTATTCTTCCACCTGCGCCAGTTGATTCTTGAGCGTGGATGCTTCGCCCAGGAGGCGCAGAATCGCTTGCCGCCCGGCTTCGATGGCCTGCTCGCGCTCCCGCACGCGTGCCTGCAGGGTCTCCCGTTGCAGGTTGATTTCCTGCATATGGCCGCGCGCTTGCGCGATCTGCGCTTCGAGCGCGTCCACGCTCATCTGATGCGCGGCGATTTCCTGGTCGAGCGTATCCAACCGCACGCCCAGATCCTGCGATTCCTTCTCCGCCTGCGCGATGCGCTGCTCGATGGCGCCGCTCTCCTTCACTTGCAGTTGCAGGCGCCCGCGGGTCCGTTCGGCTTCGAGATTCAACTCCGCCAGTTGCTGCCGTGCGGCCGTGAGCTGCTGCTCGGTGGAGTAGCATGCGGTCTGCCGCTCTTCGTGTTGGTGCTCACGCTCCGCGACCCGCTCGGTGAGCAATTTCAATTCGGACGCCGCCAGGTTGAGGTCGATGGCGGTCTTGGCGGCATCGCGCTCCAGCCAGCGATACTTGCCCGACAGCACCACCCGCAGCCGTCCTTCCAGTTCGGCCTTGAGCTCGCCGTAGCGCCGCGCCTTGGAGGCTTGCCGCTTCAGCGAATTGACCTGCCGCGTGACTTCTTCCAGAATGTCGTAGACCCGCGCCAGGTTCTGCTTGGCCCCTTCCAGCTTGGCTTCCGCCAGCCGTTTGCGCGTCTTGAACCTGGTGATGCCGGCGGCCTCTTCGATGACTGCGCGCCGGTCCTGCGGCTTCGAGCTCAGAATCTGCCCGATGCGCCCCTGCTCGATGATGGCGTAGCTCTCCGGGCCCAAGCCCGTCCCCATAAAGAGGTCCTGGATGTCGCGGAGGCGCGCGATCCGCCCATCGACCAGGTATTCACTTTCGCCCGAGCGGAAGAGCCGCCGCGTGATAGTGACTTCGCCGCTCTTGGGTGGGTGCCCGTCTTCCAGCGGCTGTGGCTTGTGCACCACGTGCGGCCGGTAGATCTCCGGGTCGATCAGCGTCATCGTAACCGAGGCCATGCCGAGCGGCTTGCGGTCGCGCGTGCCGGCGAAGATCACGTCTTCCATCCGCGTGCCGCGCAGGCTCTTCGCCGATTGTTCGCCGAGAACCCAACTGATGGCGTCGCTGATGTTGGACTTTCCGCAACCGTTCGGTCCCACGATGCCGGCAATGCCCTCGCCGTGGAAACGGAGTTCGGTGCGTTCACAAAAGGATTTAAATCCTTGCAGTTCTATGCGCTTCAGTTTTAGCAAAGCATTATCCTCTGCTTCGGGGGAGTTGTAACTATACTAAACGCGCGGAGGCGAAAAGTAAAGCACATCCACCACAGTCAACAGTACCCATTCGCTAAACCCCACAATATCTTGGGGGGTATATCCTCAAAACCCCAACGATGGCCACCGCGGAGCCCGCTTCTCCCGGAACGCCCGGATCCCCTCTTGAAAGTCCAGACTGGCAAAAACCTGGCCGCGGACCCGCCGCGCCGCAAGGCCGGCCTGCTCCCAATTCAGGCCGCGCACTTCACGCAAAAAAACCAGCCCGCTGCGGACGGCGGTGGGGCTCGAAGCCGCAATCTGCGCCGCCACCTCACCCGCGCGCCGCTCCGCGTCTTGAGCCACTTCGTGGATCAAACCCAATTCGCGGGCCTCGGCGGCGCCGAAGATCCTGCCGGTTAGCGCCAGTTCGGTGGTGCGCCGTTCGCCCAGCGCCGCCGAAACCGCGCGGTACACCAGGAACGGCCACAGGCCCAGACGGATTTCGGTGAGCCCGAANNGCAGGTCCATTCCCGCGCAGAAAACCGGTCCGTTGGCGCAAAGCAGGATGGCCCCCACCGAGGCGTCGGCCGCGGCCTGGTCGAGCACGCGTGTCAGTTCCAGGCACAGTTCGGAGTTCAAGGCATTGCGTTTGTCTGGCCGGTTGAGGGTCACCCGCAACACGCGGCCCTGCAAAACGGATTCGAGAACGTGAGTCATCGAGTTCGCAGCAGAAGGCAGGCAGAGCAGATCGGCTGGCGCGCGGAGCCCGCGCCGTTGCCCCATTATAGACCCGCGCGGGGTTCCTGAGGTTAAGCGGAAGGGTCGATTTCGAGCGACAACAGTGCCGCTCCGAACGTCTTGCCCTGGGCGTCCGTGCGCAGCGAGACCGTTCCGCCGCCGCCCAGCGCGCCGTGCAGCAGGAAGTTCAGCGCGCCCAGGTTGGGCAACTCGAACCGTTCCACATCGCCTTTTACAAGCTCGCCGAAATGTCGCTTCACGCGTTCCGCGGTGACTTCGCGCAGCAATGCAGGGTAATCGCGCTCCTGGTAGGCGATCACTCCGATGTTACACGTGTCGCCCTTGTCGCCCGACCGGGTGTGCGCAATTTTCGAAAGCGGAACCTTCATGCTGTACGCCTGTCACTATTCTGGCACGTATAGTGTAGGGATGAATGCACTCGGGCTGCTGCCCGCCATCCGCTCGCTCCGCCGCCGGCCCGCGTTCGCTCTCGCCGCCATCCTCACCATCGCGCTAGGCGTGGGCGCGAACATCGCCGTCTTCAGCGTCATCTATGGTGTGCTGTTGCAGCCGCTGCCGTTTCGCGATCCGGCGAAGCTGGTGGCGCTGTGGGAGTCCACCCCGGCTCTGCCGCAGCTTCAGGTGACGTACCCGGATTTCCAGGATTGGCAGGCGCGCTCGCGCAGCTTCCAGCAGATGGCCGCTTACACGCTCGCCGCCATGAACCGCGCCACCCTGCTGGGCCAGGGCGAACCCGAGCCCGTGCATGCCACCATGGCCAGCCATCAGTTGTTTCCCATGATGGGCATCCAGCCGTTGTTCGGCCGCGCGTTCACTGCCGAAGAGGAGCGCACTCAAGCCCACGTCGGCCTCATTAGCGAAGACCTGTGGCGCCGCAAGTTCGGGGCAGACCCGGCCATCGCCGGGCGGCAGATCCGGCTGGACACCCTCTCCTTCACCGTGGTCGGCGTGATCTCCCGCCGCCAGGCATTCCCCGAGTGGGCCGATTTCTGGATGCCGCTTTCTTTCCTCGAACCGGAACTGCAGGAACGCCGCAAGTATCATCCTCTGGAGGTGGTCGCCCGGCTCAACTCCCCGGCCACCGCCGCGATGGCCCAGGCCGATGTCGCATCCATCGCGCGCAGCCTGGCGCGCGAGCATCCCGACACCAATGGCACGGTGGCGGCCTACGCCATTCCGCTACAGAGCGAACTCACTGGCGACGCGCGGCCTTCGCTGCTGCTGGTGTGGGCGGCCGTCGGCCTGGTCCTGTTGATTGCCAGCGCCAACCTGGCACATCTGCTGCTGGCCCGCATGATGGAGCGGCGCCGCGAAATGGAAATCCGCTGCGCGCTGGGTGCCGGCCCCGCGTCGCTCGTCCGGCAGATCCTAATGGAGAGCCTCCTGCTGGCCTTGCCGGGAGGAGTTCTCGGCGCGATGATGGCGGTGGCCGCGAGCCGGTTACTGCGCACGCTCGCCGCCGGCCAGATCGCGCGGCTGGAGTGGGCCGGCTTTCACGCCCCCGTGTGGATATTTGCCGTCGCGGTTTCCCTGGTTTGCGGCGTGCTCTTCGGCCTGCCCGCCTGCTGGCAGACGCTGCGCGCGAATGTCGCGGCCGCGCCGCCCGGCTCGCGCTCGGTGGTGCAGGGACGCTCGCGCTTCGGCTCGGCGCTGGTTATGCTGGAGGTGGCCGGAGCGTTTCTGGTGGTGGCCGGCGCGCTGCTCCTCTTCCGCGGCTTCGCGGCGCTGCTCCGGGAAGACCCGGGCTTCCGCGCGCAAGGCGTGCTCGCCGTGCAGACGCCCTGCCGCTGCGCCGGCTGGGATCAGGCAGCGCAATTCTTCGACACGCAACTGCTACCCGCCCTTCGCGCGCTCCCCGGCGTCGAAGAAGTGGCGGCGGGGAACGCCGTCCCCATGGGCCTCGGACGTACCGAGCACAGCCGCTTCGCCTCGCGCTTCGCGGTGGAAGGACAATCCTATCCTGCTGGAGAATTCCCCGTGGCTCAATTGCGCTGGGTCACGCCCGGCTATTTCCGCGTCCTCGGCATTCCGCTGCTGCGCGGCGCGTGGCTCACCGCATCGGACCGCGCAAAGCCGCGCTATCTCATCAATCAAACGCTGGCCCGCCGCTGGTTCGCCAACGACGATCCTACCCGCCACCGGATTCTGATGGGGGTCATGGACCCGCAGCAAACCGCCGCGGAAATCGCCGGCGTGGTCGGCGACGTCCGCGAGTTCGGCCTGGAGGAAGAAGCGCCGCCCATCATTTATCAGATTGATACTTCCCCGGTGATGAACTTGTTTGTGAAGACCAATCGCCCTGGCGCGGAGAGTCTGCCCGCGATTCGTAACATCATCCGCCACGCGGACCCGGAGATCGCTGTCGGCGCGGCGCAGCCGCTCGAGCGCTATGTCGACAAATCGCTCGCCCGCCGGCGGTTCGCGCTTGCGCTGCTGGCCGCTTTCGGCGCGCTTGCCGCGGTCCTCACTGCCGCCGGGGTGTACGGTTTGCTGGCGTACTCCGTTAGCGCCCGGCTCCGCGAGTTCGGCGTGCGCGCCGCCGTCGGCGCCAGTCCCGCGGAGTTGCTGCGCATGATTCTGCGCGAAGCCGTCTTCATCGCGCTTCCCGGGATACTCGCCGGTGCTTTCTGCTTTCTCGCCTTCGCCCGCTGGATGAAGAGCCTGGTACTCGGACTCACACCCGCCGATCCGGTGGCCCTCATTGGCGCCGCGCTTCTTCTCTCGGCCATCACTCTGCTCTCCGCCTGGCTGCCAGGGAAACGTGCCGCCGCCACCTTGCCCGCCGACGCCCTGCGCGCCGAGTAATCCAAGGCTAAGATAGATCTGATAGCTCGTCCCGGACGAATTGTGCGCGACGGGCCATGGGAGGCAAGTTGGCCAAGTTATCATTGATCAAGTCGATCGAAGCGACAAAACTGCACCCGAAGACCGGCACCGCTTTAGGGGTTCCCGACGTCACCATTTCCTACGGCGCCCTGATCGAACACGTGGGAAGCGACCGCGATCTCGAGCGGTTCCACTATCTCGGCGACCTCTATGCCTGCCGTCACGACGCGTTTGTCTCCGCCACCGGCAGCGCCCCGCCGCAGACCAAGAGCAAAGCCGAGATGCCGCCAGCCGGGTCAGGCCGCGTTGCGTCCGGCCTCCAATGGGAGCAAGTCGTCTCGAACGGCGTCTCCGTCTCCCGCGCCAAAGTCCCGGGCGGCTGGCTGGTCCTGTGCGGCACCGCGGCTGCTACGTATTACCCCGACCCCGCGCACAAGTGGGACGGCAGTTCGCCGGACTGAAGCTACTCGATCACTTCCACGTGGGTGACGATCTCTTCGCGCGGCACCAGCGCCGACCAGTACGCCACAATCTCCCGCACCACCGGGCGGCCCTCGCCGAAACCCGTGGCGCCCGGCGGGCCATTCAGCACCAGCGGAATCAGCTCCCGCGTGAAGCGGTCCACGGCCTTCTTATCCGCTCCGCGGACGCCGATGCGTAACTGCACCTCAGGCGGATCCGGATTCGGGGGCGCGGCCGGACCGAGGCACGCGTTCACGCCGAAATACTCGGTGTGGATCTCGTCGAACGCGAGGCCCAGGCCGCGTAGGCGGTCGCGCACAATGCGATCGGCTGCGCGCGCTTTTTCGAGCGCCTGCGGCCAGGAATACACCAGCGTGCCGATGGCCTTCCATCCGTTGGCGTAACTGATCGAAAGCTTCAGCGAGGGCGGCCGCGGGCCGCCGCGAATACCGCTCACGCGCACGCGGTTGGGCCCGGCGTCTTCCAGGTGAACGCTTGTGAAATCGGCCACGCAATCGGGCGTGATGTAGCGCTGCGGGTCGCCCAACTCGTACAGCAACTGCTCTTTTACGCTGTGAATGTTCACGCGCCCGCCGGCCGCGGCATGCCTGGTCACGACGAACGTTCCGTCCGGCTCGGCTTCCACAATCGGGTAGCCGATGTTCGCCATATCCGGAGTGGTCTGCCAGTCCACCTGGCAATTTCCGCCGGTGGATTGCGCACCGCATTCGATGATGTGCCCCGCAATGGTACCCGCCGCCAGTTTGTGGAACTCGCCGGGCTTCCAGCCGAAGCGGTGCACCATGGGCGCGAGCGCCAGCGCCGTGTCGGTCGACCGTCCGGCGATGACTACGTGGGCACCGGTCGCCAGCGCCTCGGCCAGCGGGAACGCGCCGATATAAGCGTTGGCGCTCTGGATGCGGTCGCGAACGCCCGCGATGGGCTCGCCCGTGTCCATGTCGCGCATCTCGTAGTTCTTCGCCAGGAACTCGTCCAGCCGCGGATAGACATCGTCGCCCAACACCACAGCTACCTTGAGGCCCGGCGCCAGTCGCACCACCTCGTGCGCGCAGGCCACCGGGTTGACGCCGCCTGCGTTGGCGATCACGCACACGCCGCGCTCGCGGATGGCGCCAGCGATGCGCGCGATGAGCGGCGGAAAATCCCGCGCATAGCCCAGCGCCGGATCGGCCTGCCGCTGCTTCTGCAGAATCGACATGGTGACTTCGGCCAGGTAATCGAGCGCCAGATAATCGATGGGCCCCTGCTCCACCAGGCGGACCGGCGCTTCCAGCCAGTCGCCCCAGAACCCCTGCCCGTTGGCGATGCGAATCATTCGCGTGCTCCTCCCTGGCATGCTTCGAGCGCGAAGGCCAGCACTTCGCGCGTGCGCAGCGGGTCGATCACCGCATCGCAATGGCCGCGAGCGGCGGCGTACTTGGAATCGAGCCAGCGCTCGTAATCCGCGCGCGTCTTGTCGACGGCCTGCTGCAATTCCTCTGGCAGAGCGTCTCCTTTGTGCTTTTCCAGGTCTACCGCGTACAGCGCCTGAATGGCCGATTCGCCTTCCATCACGCCGATGCGCGCCGTGGGCCAGTTGAACGTGAAGTTCGGGTCGAAGCCCTGACCCGCCATGGCGTAGTATCCGGCGCCGCTGGCGTGGTTGAGCGTCAGCACGATCTTCGGTACCGTCGCGCACGACATGGTTTCCACCATCTCCGCGCCGGCGCGGATAATGCCCGCGCGCTCCGCCTCCGGGCCCACCATGAAACCAGAAACGTCCTGCAGGTAAACCAGCGGTTGGCCGAGCCGCTCGGCGGTTTCGACAAAGTACGCCACCTTGCGCGCCGATTCCGCATAAATAATGCCGCCGATGCGCGGCCGTCCCTCCGACTTCAGGAAGCCGCGGCGGTTGGCGATGATCGCCACCGGCTGACCGCACAGGCTGGCATTGGCGCACAGGATTTCCGGCGCATGCGCGGGTTGAAACTCGGCGTAGTCGCCGCCATCGAAAAT